>NZ_JAAGMG010000088.1 GCF_010548525.1 Streptomyces sp. SID14478 | reverse complement strand
CTGTTGGCCCTGCGCCGCGCCGCGCGGGCGTGGACGCCCCTGACCCCCTTGCTGTCCGCGACCGTGCCGGACGCCGTCGAGCTCGCCGACGACGAGGTGGCCGACCTGCTCGGGCAGGGAGCGCGCGCCCTGTCGGCGGCCGGTGTCGAGGTGCACTGGCCCAGGGAGATGGCCCGCAAGCTGACGGCCCGCGCGGTGATCGGCCCGCCCGAGGGCGACGGCCCCGACGCGCTCGCCTCGGGCGCCCCGTCGTTCCTGTCCGCCGACGCGCTGCTGGCGTTCGACTGGTCGTTCGCCGTCGGCGACCAGGAGCTGAGCCGCCAGGAGCTGGACCGGCTGGCCGAGGCGAACCGCCCCGTGGTGCGGCTGCGCGACCAGTGGGTGCTCGTCGATCCCGAGCAGGCGCGCCGCGCCCGCGCCCGCCAGGACCGCAAGGTCACGCCGGTCGACGCGCTGAGCGCCGTTCTGACGGGCTCGACGGAAGTCGACGGCCGCCGGTTCGAGGTACGGCCCACCGGCTGGCTGGAGGGGCTCAGGGACCGCCTCGCGGACCCCGAGGGCATGGAGCCGGTCGGGCAGCCGGCCGCGCTCGCCGCGGAGCTGCGCGACTATCAGCTGCGCGGACTCAACTGGCTGGCCCGCATGACCTCGCTGGGCCTGGGCGCCTGTCTCGCCGACGACATGGGTCTCGGCAAGACGATCACCCTGATCGCGCTGCACCTGCACCGTCAGACCGACCAGGAGGCAGCGGGGCCCACTCTCGTGGTCTGCCCCACCTCCCTCATGGGCAACTGGCAGCGCGAGATCGAGAGGTTCGCGCCGGGCACACCCGTACGGCGCTTCCACGGCGGCCGACGCTCGCTGGACGACCTCGCCGACGGGGAGTTCGTCCTCACCACGTACGGCACCATGCGTCTGGACGCGGCTCAACTGGCCTCCCTGAACTGGGGGATGGTGGTGGCCGACGAGGCGCAGCACGTGAAGAACCCGCACTCGGCCACGGCGAAGGAGCTGCGCACCATCGGCGCCCGCGCGCGCGTGGCACTCACCGGTACACCGGTGGAGAACAATCTCTCCGAACTGTGGGCGATCCTCGACTGGACCACGCCCGGCCTGCTGGGGCGCCTCGGCACATTCCGCACCCGCTACGCGCAGGCGATCGAAGAGGGCAAGGACCCGGCGGCCGCCGAGCGCCTGTCGAAGCTCGTGCGCCCCTTCTTGTTGCGGCGCCGCAAGTCGGACCCGGGCATCGCCCCCGAGCTGCCGCCGAAGACCGAGACCGACCGGGCCGTGTCGCTCACCAAGGAGCAGACGGGCCTCTACGAAGCCGTGGTGCGCGAGACACTCGCGGAGATCTCCGGGGCGGACGGCTTCGAACGGCGGGGCCTGATCGTCAAGTTGCTCACCGCGCTGAAGCAGATCTGCAACCACCCGGCGCAGTACCTGAAGGAGGGCAAACCGCGCATCGCCGACCGCTCCGGCAAGCTGGAGCTGCTCGACGAACTGCTGGACACGATCCTGGCCGAGGGAGCGAGCGTGCTGGTGTTCACCCAGTACGTGCAGATGGCGCGCCTCCTGGAGCGTCATCTGGCGAGCCGCGGTGTTGCCTCGCAGTTCCTGCACGGAGGTACCCCGGTCGCGCAGCGCGAAGCCATGGTGCAGCGCTTCCAGGACGGCGAGGTGCCGGTCTTCCTGCTCTCCTTGAAGGCCGCGGGCACCGGGCTCAACCTCACGCGCGCGGAGCACGTCGTGCACTACGACCGCTGGTGGAACCCCGCGGTCGAGGCGCAGGCCACCGACCGCGCGTACCGCATCGGACAGACCCGGCCGGTGCAGGTGCACCGGTTGATCGCCGAGGGCACCATCGAGGACCGCATCGCCGACATGCTGGGGCGCAAACGGGAGTTGGCGGACGCGGTGCTCGGCGCGGGCGAATCGGCGCTGACCGAGCTGTCCGATGCCGATCTGGCCGACCTGGTCGAACTGCGTGGGGGCGCCCGATGAGTGACATGTATGACGAGAGCGACGAGTTCGCCCACGACGAGGCGTTCGACGGGGACGACGCCGGCGGCGCCGAGGAGCGCACGTTCGCGGCGCTGCCCGCGACGCACGGCAAGGGGTTCGCCCAGACCTGGTGGGGCCAGGCCTGGCTGAAGGCGCTGGAGGACACGGCGCTGGACCTCGCACAGCTCAAGGCGGGCCGCGTCCTGGCACGTGCCGGGGCGGTCGGAGCGGTGTCCGTGCGCCCTGGGCGCATCACGGCGGTCGTCACGGACCGCAAGGGCGCCCTGCACCGTTCGGACGTACTGCTGCAGCGGCTCGGCGAGGACGACTGGGACCGTTTCCTGGGCATGGCGGTCGAGCGAGCGGGGCACATCGCCGCCCTCCTGGACCGCGACATGCCTCCGCACCTGGTGGAGGACGCGGCCGCGGCGGGAGTGGAACTCCTGCCGGGGATCGGCGACTTGGAACCGCGCTGTGACTGCGGGGCGTGGGACCACTGCGCGCACACGGCCGCGTTGAGCTACCAGTTGGCCCGTCTGCTCGACCAGGACCCGTTCGTGCTGCTGCTGATGCGTGGCCGGGGCGAGCGCACGCTCCTCGACGAGCTCCAGGTGCGCAGTGCCGCGCACGCCGAGCCGGTGGCCGCGCCTGCCCGGGACACCGAAGGCGTCGACGCGGTGGAGGCGTACGCGTCCGCCGTGGTGCTGCCGCCCCTGCCCGCGCCGCCCGAACTGCCCCCGGAGCCCGGCCTGCCGCCGTCGCTGGACACGGAGACGCCCCCGCCCACGGGCACGGATGTCGTCGCGCTGGCCTTC
>NZ_JAAGMG010000054.1 GCF_010548525.1 Streptomyces sp. SID14478 | reverse complement strand
CGTGCGGGTCGCCCGGCAGCCGCGGCTGCTTCACCGCGACGTCCCGGCCGACGAGTTCGTCGGCCGCCCGCCACACGGTGCCCATCCCTCCGGCGCCGATCCGCTCGACGAGCCGGTAGCGGCCGCCGATCAGCCGACCGTCCCCCGTGGCCGTTCCCCCGTAGCCGTTCACTCAGGGACTCTCCGCGATGTCCAGGTTGGTGATGACGTCGTCGGCGACCCGGCGTCCCCGCTCGGTGAAGTCGCCCTTGCCCGGGTAGACGATCGACACCCGGTACATGTCGCCGCCCTTGTTCTTGAAGTAGAAGAACCGGACCTCGCGCGGCCGGGGGTTCGTGCTGTCGTCCGTCATGTACGCGACGGTGTTCTGCGCGGCGTCCTGGTCGTGGAACTTGGCGTCGTCGTCCGGCGCGGTCCTGGCGCCCTGCGGCATGTCCAGACCCGAGTCGCCGTCGTTCTTGAACTTGGTGTCGTCGTCGTACATCTGGGCCCGCGCGGAGCCCTTGATCTGGTTGAGCGAGTCGTTCTTCTTGCGGGACAGGTTCACCCCCACCCAGACGCTGCCGCTCCAGTCACTGTACGTCACCCAGTCCTTGTCGGTGTCGGTGTCTGCGGGCCGGCCCACCTGGTAGTCGGCGGGCACGGCGACCGTCACGCCGAGCGCCTTCTCGGGGTGCTCCTTCCACCCGTCCGGCAGCGGCCCCGCGAACGGGTCGGCGATGACCAGGTACGCCGCGACGGCCAGGGCCACGACCCCCGCCCCGATCCCGATGAGCGCCTTGCGGCCCAGGCGCAGACCGCCCTGGGCGGAGCCGATCCGCACGACCTGGGTGGGCGCCTGCGCGGGCGGCTCGGCGGCACGCTCCAGCAGGGCGCGGACCTGCGCCGCGTTCGGGCGGTGGGCCGGGTCCTTCTGGAGGAGGCCGTTGATGGCGTCGGCCAGCGGGCCCCGCGCGGAGGCGGGCGCGGCCGGGGTCGCGTTCAGGACGGACTGCAGCGTCGCCGGGGTGTTGCTGCGGCGGAACGGCGAGACGCCCTCGGTGGCCGCGTACAGCACGACACCCAGCGACCACAGGTCGGACGCGGGACCGGGCCGCTGGCCCAACACCCGCTCGGGCGCGATGAATTCGGGCGAGCCGACGAAGCCGCCGGTGTCGGTCAGGTTCGTCTCGCCCTCGATCTGGGCGATGCCGAAGTCGGTGAGGATCACGCGGTCGTGCCGGCCGAGCATGACGTTGTCCGGCTTCACGTCGCGGTGCAGGATGCCGGCGGCGTGCGCGGCCTCCAGCGCGCCCAGCACCTCCAGGCCGATGCGCGCCGCCTCGCGCACGCCCAGCGTGCCCTCCTGGAGCGCGTCGCCGAGCGAGCGGCCCTGCACGAACTCCATGACGATCCACGGCTGTCCGTCCTCGACGGCCACGTCGTGGACGTTCACGACGGCCGGGTGGTCGAGCCTCGCCGCGGCGCGCGCCTCGCGCCGCATCCGCTCGAAGGCGTTGGACCGCTCCCGTTCGGGGAGGTGGTCGGGGACCCGGGGTTCCTTGACGGCGACCTCGCGGTCCACCGTCTCGTCCTTGGCCCGCCACACCGTGCCCATGCCACCGTGGCCGAGCTTGCTCAGCAGCCGGTAGCGCCCGGCGACGAGCCGGCCCGTTCCCGGTTCGGCCCGCTGCTGCTCCGGCACGGCCCGGGTGGGCTCCGGCTGGGGGTAGCCGTACGACGGGGCCTGGGCCGGCTGCGCGTACGGGTTGCCCTCGTGCGGCACGTGCGCCTGCTGCTGCGGTGGTTGCAGGCCGAAGCTGGTGGGATCGTTCGGCCCCTGCAATGCTCCCCCGTTGTCACTCATGGCTCCATCACTACCGTGCGGGACACCCCCGGTTCCACCCGGGTCACGGACTTGTGACCGCGCTGTGGCGCCACGTCCCGCCATTCCCCCGCACAAGCGTCATTTCCGTCGGCGAGGTGCCCCTGCCCGCGAGGTGCGCTGTCCCGGCGAGTGGTCGCTGTCTGCGGACCGCATCGCCCTTGCCCGGGCGGGACGTCACCGTCCGGGCGCCGCGACGAACGTGTCGACGGCCGCGTCGAAATACGCGCGCGCCTCACCGGTCCTGCCGACGGGCGCCGACACCCACACGTCGTACATCCGCCCGTCCTCCTCCCAGCACAGGTCGACGGTGTGCCGGGCGCCCTCGGCGGCGCTGAACCCGTCCCAGCTGAACTCCCACAACGCGGCCTCCTGCCCGTCGTGCGAGGTGTCGGTGACCTTCCCGTCCCGGTAGCCCGGGTTGTTGCGCGGCCCGTCGGCGGCGGCCCGCCGCTGGACGTCGCCGGGCCCGCCGGCCTGCGTGCCCGTCACCTTGACGCCGATGCGGAAGACCTTGCCCGGTGACATGTAGAAGACCCGGGGCCCGTCGAGCGAGCGCGTGAAACCGTCCGGCACCGCGAGGCTGAACCCCTTGGCGTCCTCGGCGATCCGGTACCCCTGCGGCGCGCTGGGGCTGGGCGTCTCGGTGCGGGTCTCCTGCCGGGTGACGGTCACGGTCGGCGTGGGCGACCCGGTCGCGGATGCGGTACGCGACGACCCGGGCGCCGCGCTCGACGGCCCCGCCGGGGAGTTGTCGCCGTCGCCGGCCAGCAGCGCGGCGGCCGCGATCCCCGCCCCGGCGAGGGCCGCGACGAGTGCCGAGGCCACGAGCAGCACCCGGGTCGGCACCCGCCGGCGACGGAGCGCGGGCACGTCGCGCTCGGTCGGCGAGTACGGCACCCGGTGCGGGGCGTACTGCGGGGTCGACCCCGTGGCCACGTACGCGCGCAGCAGCCGCTCGGCCTCGTCGAGCCCCATCCGCCGGACCGGTTCCCGCTGCAACAGCCCCTGGATGACCGGCAGCAGCGGCTCGGCCTCGATCGGCGGCCGTATCTCCTCGTACACGACGGCGTGCAGGATGCCGCCCAACGAGTCGCGCCGGAACGGGGATTCGCCGGACACCGCCGCGATGAGCAGCGCCCCCAGGGACCACAGGTCGGCGCCCGCACCGGCCCGGTCGCCCGACATCCGCTCGGGCGCGGTGTACTCGGGCGAGCCGACGAAGCCGCCGGTCTCGGTGAGCGTCGTGGCCCCCTCGACCTGCGCGATCCCGAAGTCGGTGAGCACGACGCGGCCTGTGCCCGGCTCCAGCAGGACGTTCGCGGGCTTGAGGTCGCGGTGCAGCACCCCGGCGGCGTGCGCGACGCGCAGCGCGCCGAGCAGCGCGAGTCCGATCCGCGCGGCCTCGACGGCGTCGACGGACCCGTCCTGCGCGAGCCGGTCGGCGAGCGAGCCGCCGCTCACCAACTCCATGACGATGTAGGGCCGTCCGTCGTGCAGCACCACGTCGTGCACGACGATGATGTGCGCGTGCCGCAACTGGGCGACGGCCCGCGCCTCGCGCAGCATCCGCTCGCGCTGCTGGCGCGCCTCGTCCTCGGACAGCGTCTCGTCGACACCGAGCTCCTTGACGGCGACCTGCCGCCCGAGCAGCGTGTCGGCGGCCCGCCAGACGACGCCCATGCCGCCCCGCCCGATCACGGCCTCCAGCCGGTAACGCCCGGCGATCACACGGACGTTGCCCCCCTCGGTCCCCATGCGTCCCATCATGCCGCACGGGTGTGCGGCAGGAGTGGAGCGATCCGGTCAGGCGTCCCGCACCCGCCGATTTCGCCGTGGGTCCACGCGTGGGCCTACGCCGGGGGCTGCCACCCGCGCAGGATCGCGTCGAACTGCTCGCGCGCGCCGGTCCACTTCTCCGCCGGTACCGACAGGTAGATGGCGTACTCCGTGCCGTCCTCGGTCCGGTAGGTCTCCTCGATGGCGTGCCGGGGGCCGGACGTCGCGTCCTTCGACCCGGCCGTCCAGGTGAACTCCCACAGCGAGCCGTGCCGGTCCCGGAACATGTTGGAATCCAGCGCCACCCGCTTGTAGCCGGGCAGTTTGCGGCTCAGGTTCTTCTCCAGGTCCAGCTGGTGCTGGTACGAGTCCCGCCACTGCGAGTTCTTGTCGATGGCGATGCGGACGAACCGCTGTCCGCCGTCCGGCGTGTAGTCGATCTGGTTCCCGTTGGCCTGCCGGTTCTGCCAGCCGGGAGGCAGCATCAGGCTGAATCCCTCGACGTCGTTCACGCGCACCCAGTCGTCCGGGATCGCGCCGGACTTGGAGCCCTGCGACCCGCCCTTGTCCTGGCCGTCCTGGCCGTCCTGCTTGCCGTTGGCGTCCCCGGACCCGTCCTGGCCGCCCGCGTCCTGGGCCGACGCCCCGCTCCCGTCGTCGCGGTGGTCGGCGTAGTACATCGCCCCGGCCGCGCCGCCGCCCCCGACGAGCAGCGCCGCCA
Source organism: Streptomyces sp. SID14478 (assembly GCF_010548525.1). Classification (GTDB taxonomy): domain Bacteria; phylum Actinomycetota; class Actinomycetes; order Streptomycetales; family Streptomycetaceae; genus Streptomyces. The sequence goes on along the minus strand of NZ_JAAGMG010000054.1, from coordinate 34 downwards.
CGACGACGGCGAGCACCCGGGGCCAGCGCCGCCG
>NZ_JAAGMG010000022.1 GCF_010548525.1 Streptomyces sp. SID14478 | reverse complement strand
CTGCTGCTGCGCCCGTTGCGGCCGGTGCGCGCGCAGGCGGGGGCCCGGCGCAGGGCGGGCTACCGGCTGGTCGCGGCGGACCGTCCCTTCCTGGTCCTGACCGGCGCCAACTTCCTCAACGCCCTTTCCTACTCGGCCCTTTCGGTGCTGTTCCCGCTCTTCATCGTGCAGTGGCTGCACGGTCCCGCGGCGCTCAGCGGTACGGCGTTCACCGTCAACACGGTGCTGTGCGCGGTCGCCGGGATGTTCGTCGCGGGCCGGGTGCGCGGTGCCGGGGCCCGCCGGACCCGCTCGGCGGCGCTCGGCGGGATGCTGTTCGCGACGTCGTTCGCGGGCCTGGCGCTGCTCGGCACCGTGCGGCCGGACGGAGACCTGCCGATCACGGCGGCGCTGATCGTCCTGGTCGTCGTCTACACGCTCGGCGAACTGGTCCACAGCCCGTCCGCCGAGGTCCTCGCGGTCGCCGCGGCGCCGGAGCGGGCGCGCGGCCGTTACATGGCGGCGTACCAGCTCTCCTGGTCCCTGGCCAAGGCGCTCTCGCCCTCGCTGTTCACGGGCCTGCTCGCGGTGGACGGCCGGGTGCCGTGGCTGTTCCTGATCGCCACCTCGGCGGTGGCGGCGGGGCTGCTGATCCGGGTCGAGCGGCGGCTGCCGGTGGAGTCGGTCGTCGTGGCGCGCGGGCCGCGGACGGTGCGCGAGCCGGTGGCGGTGACCTCATGAGGCGGGCGCACCGGACAACCGTCGTGCTGCTGACCGCACTCGCCCCGGTCTCCTGGGGCTCCACCTACGCGGTGACGACCGAACTCCTGCCGCCGGACCGCCCGTTGTTCACGGCGACGGTGCGCGCCCTGCCCGCGGGACTGCTGTTGCTCGCGCTGGGGCGCCGGCTGCCGAGGGAGCGGTGGTGGGGGAAGGCCGCGGTCCTGGGGGCGTTGAACATCGGCGCGTTCTTCCCCCTGCTGTTCCTGTCCGCGTACCGGCTGCCGGGCGGCCTCGCGGCGGTCGTCGGCTCGGTGGGCCCGCTGTTCGTGGCGGGCCTCTCGGCGGGCCTGCTGGGTCAACGTCCCTCGCGGCGCACGCTGTTGACCGGGGCCGTGGCGGCGCTCGGGGTCAGTCTCGTGGTGCTGCGGGCCGCGGGCGCGCTC
>NZ_JAAGMG010000832.1 GCF_010548525.1 Streptomyces sp. SID14478 | reverse complement strand
GGGCCGGGGGCTGCGCGGCCGACGGGCCGCCCGGGTCCTGCGCCGCGGCCTTCTTCGCCTTGCCGCGCGCCCGCAGGAACTCGATCGCGATGGGGATCACCGAGACCAGGACGATCAGGATCAGGATCGCCTCGATGTTCTTGTGGACGAACTCGATGTTGCCCAGCCAGGAGCCGAGCAGCGTCACGCCCGCGCCCCACAGGACGCCGCCGATCACGTTGAACGTGATGAACGAGCGGTACTTCATGCCGGAGACGCCCGCGATGATCGGCGTGAACGTGCGCACGATCGGCACGAAGCGGGCCAGGACCAGGGACTTGGGGCCGTACTTCTCGAAGAACTCGTGCGCCTTCGTCACGTTCTCCTGCTTGAAGATCTTGGAGTCCGGGCGCCTGAACAGCGAGGGACCGACCTTCTTGCCGAAGACGTAGCCCGCCTGGTCGCCGAGGATCGCGGCGAGGCAGATCAGCGCGATCGCCGCCCACAGCGGGAAGTCCAGCGTGCCCGCCGTGATGAGCAGGCCGCAGGTGAAGAGCAGCGAGTCACCCGGCAGGAAGAAGCCGATCAGCAGGCCCGACTCCGCGAACACGATCAGGAGCAGGCCCCAGATGCCGAACGTGTTCAGCAGATGGTCCGGGTCCAGCCAACTGGGTCCGAGAGCAAGCGTCGTCACGGGTCCGGGCTCCTGAGGGGTGGTGAAGAAGGCATGGGCAATGGCGATGCAAAGTTATCAACGCCGGGTTTCCGTGCCAGGTTCCAGTGGCCCTCTCAGGATGCACTGTCGCGCAACTGTGGCAAACCTGTCCGTATGGGTATCGAAGATTTCGGTGGCGGCCAGAGTCCGCAGGCGGATGTGCTCGTCGTCACCACGAACGACGTCCCCGGGCACCGGGTCCAGCAGGTCATCGGCGAGGTCTTCGGGCTCACCGTCCGCTCCCGCCACCTCGGCAGCCAGATCGGCGCGGGCCTGAAGTCGATGATCGGCGGTGAGCTGAAGGGCCTGACCAAGACGCTGGTCGAGACGCGGAACCAGGCCATGGAGCGGCTGGTCGAGCAGGCGCGGGCGCGGGGCGCCAACGCCGTGCTCATGTTCCGCTTCGACGTGACCGAGGCGCTGGACGGGGCCGCGGAGGTGTGCGCGTACGGGACCGCGGTCGTGATCGCCCAGGAGCCCAGCGTGTGACCTTCTCCTACTGCGCGCGGCGGGCCGCGTTCGCGTGGATCGCGTCGCGCAGGTGCTCGGCGACGCCCTCGCCCATGGAGTCGTAGAACGCCTTGAAGCGCTCGTCGGCCACATACATGTCGCCGAAGCAGACGTGCATCTCGTAGGAGACGTCGAAGAACCAGCGGCTGGTGTGCGCGCGGTGCTCCTCGGCCAGGTCCGTCGCCTGCTCGCCGTCCGCGGGCTCGCCGGCCGCGACGAGGGCCGCGTAGCGCGCGCTCCAGTCGTCGACCTCGGCCTGCAGGCGCTTCCAGTCCTCCTTCGTGTAGCTCGCGGCGCGGCGCTGCGACTCGGCGTACGCCTCGGTGCCGCCCCAGCGCTCCTCGGCCTCCTCGCGGTACTGCTCGGGGTCCTTGTCCCCGAAGACCTCGAAGCGCTCTTCCGGTGTGAGCTGGATTCCCATCTTCTGTGCCTCCATGGCGTGCTCGACGGCGTCGGCCATCTTCTGCAGCTTCTCGATGCGGGCGGTCAGCACCTCGTGCTGACGGCGCAGGTGGGTGCGGGGGTCCGTGGTCGGCTCGTCGAGCAGGGTCTGGACCTCGTCCAGCGGGAAGCCGAGTTCCCGGTAGAAGAGGATCTGCTGGAGCCGGTCCAGGTCCGCCTCGCCGTAGCGGCGGTGGCCCGCGTGGTTGCGCCCGCTCGGGACGAGCAGGCCGATCTCGTCGTAGTGGTGCAGGGTGCGCACCGTGACGCCGGCGAAGCCGGCCACCTGACCCACCGAATAACTCATGTGCGCCGTCTCCTTCCGGGTGCGTGCCCCGCCGTGTTCCGTGCCGTACGGGGATCAGCTTGGGTCCTCACGTGACGTGAGGTGCAAGTCGGTTCCGCGGCGGCCGACGGGAATCCGGCGGTGTTCGGCGGGAACGCACGGCGTCCGAGGATTCCTCCGGAATTCCTCCGGGTGTTATGTACCGTATGTCCGCTTAGGGTGACGCCGTGAGCCATCCCGTCGACGCCGCGACGCCCCCGGCACCTCCCCCGGCCCCGCCCGCCGTCTCCGCCCGGACGCTGCTGCCCCTCGTCGTCCCCGCGATCGTCGTCGGCGTCGGCTGCAGCCTGCTCTTCCTCGGCCTGAGCTGGATCGCCGAGCGCCTCCAGGGCGTGCTCTGGGACGATCTGCCCGACGCGCTCGGCATCGGCGGGTACTCGTCCCTGTGGATCATCGTCATGCTCACCCTGACGGGCGTCCTGGTCGGGCTCGTCGTCTGGAAGGCGCCGGGGCACGCGGGCCCGGACCCGGCGACGATGGGCCTCGGCGGCGAGGAACCGCTGCCGCTGTACGTCCTGCCCGGCCTGGCCCTGGCCGCCGCCCTGATGCTGGCCGGCGGGCCGAGCCTCGGCCCCGAGAACCCGATCATCGCCGTGAACGTGGGCCTGATGTTCTGGCTCGGCCGCAAACTGCTGCCGGACTCGCCCGGCGCGCTGTGGCCGAACCTGGCCTCCGCCGCGACCCTCGGCGCCCTCTTCGGCACCCCGGTGGCCGCCGCGCTGCTCGTCTCCGAGGCACTGGCGGGCCGCCCGCTGCCGATCAAGGGCTCGCTGTGGGACAACCTCTTCGGGCCGCTGCTCGCCGCCGCCGCGGGGGCGCTGACCACCACGCTCGTCGCCTCCCCCTCCTTCGACCTGGGACTCCCGCCGCTGGGCCGGCCCGGCTGGGCGGACCTGCTGTCCGCGATCGTCGTCGCGTGCGCGGCAGCCGCGCTCACCATGGTCGCCGTCCACGCGTTCCCGTACGTGCACGGCGCGTTCGGCCGCCTGCGCCACCCGATGCTGATGCTCCCGGCCGGCGGTCTCGTGCTCGGGCTGCTCGGCGCCCTGGGCGGCCATCTGACCCTGTTCAAGGGGCTGGAGGAGGTCAAGGAGATCGCCGGGGACCCGGCGGGCCGCTCGGCCGGGGCGTTCGCCGCGCTGGCCCTGGTGAAGCTGGTGGCGCTGCTGGTCGCCGCGTCCTGCGGGTTCCGGGGCGGGCGGATCTTCCCCGCGGTCTTCGTCGGCGCCGCGTTCGGCCTGTTCGCCCACGCGCTGGTGTCCGGCGTGAACCCGTCGGTGGGCATCGCGGCGGGCGTCCTCGGCGTCCTGCTCGCCATCACCCGCTCGGGCTGGGTCAGCCTGTTCACGGCCGCGGTGCTCGTCGCCTCCCCCGCGATCATCGCCCTCATGTGCATCGCGTCACTGCCCGCCTGGCTCCTGGTGACGGGACAGCCGCAGATGCAACTGTCCCAGGACGGGAAGTCGTTGCGCTGAGCCCGGGACCGCTTCCCTTCCTACGCAAAGGAGTCACCGTCATGTCGCCGCTGCACCAGAGCCCGTCCGACAAGCCCGACGAGCGCCGCCTGTCCGTCAACCCCTTCTACGGCGAGGCCGATCCGACAGCCGGCATGACGGACGCGCCGCCCAAGCACCGGCTGCCGGACGGGCCGCTCGCGCCGACGACCGCGTACCAGCTCGTCCACGACGAACTGATGCTGGACGGCAACGCGCGCCTGAACCTGGCCACCTTCGTGACGACGTGGATGGAGCCGCAGGCCGGTGTCCTCATGGCGGAGTGCCGGGACAAGAACATGATCGACAAGGACGAGTACCCGCGCACCGCCGAGCTGGAGAAGCGCTGCGTGGCGATGCTCGCCGACCTGTGGCACGCGCCCGACCCGTCGGCCGCCGTGGGCTGCTCGACGACCGGGTCCAGCGAGGCGTGCATGCTCGCCGGGATGGCCCTCAAGCGGCGCTGGGCGAAGAAGAACGCCGACCGCTACCCCTCGCGCGAGGCCCGCCCCAATCTCGTCATGGGCGTCAACGTCCAGGTCTGCTGGGAGAAGTTCTGCAATTTCTGGGAGGTGGAGGCGCGCCAGGTCCCCATGGAGGGCGACCGCTTCCACCTGGACCCGGCGGCCGCCGCGGAGCTGTGCGACGAGAACACGATCGGCGTCGTCGGCATCCTCGGCTCCACCTTCGACGGTTCGTACGAGCCGATCGCCGAGCTGTGCGCGGCGCTCGACGCCCTCCAGGAGCAGACCGGGCTCGACATCCCGGTGCACGTGGACGGCGCCTCGGGCGCGATGGTGGCCCCCTTCCTCGACCCGGACCTGGTCTGGGACTTCCGGCTCCCGCGGGTGGCGTCCATCAACACCTCCGGCCACAAGTACGGCCTCGTCTACCCGGGCGTCGGCTGGGCGCTGTGGCGCACGGCGGACGCGCTGCCCGACGAACTCGTCTTCCGCGTCAACTACTTGGGCGGCGACATGCCGACCTTCGCGCTGAACTTCTCGCGGCCGGGGGCGCAGGTCGTCGCGCAGTACTACACGTTCCTGCGCCTAGGCCGCGAGGGCTATCGCGCGGTGCAGCAGGCCACCCGGGACGTGGCCCGCGGCCTCGCCGAACGGATCGAGGCCCTCGGCGACTTCCAACTCCTCACCCGGGGCGACGAGTTGCCGGTGTTCGCGTTCACGACGGCGCCGGACGTCAAGGCGTACGACGTGTTCGACGTGTCCCGGCGGCTGCGGGAGCGGGGCTGGCTGGTGCCCGCGTACACCTTCCCGGCCCACCGGGAGGACCTGGCCGCGCTCCGGATCGTGTGCCGCAACGGCTTCTCCTCGGACCTGGCGCAGCTCCTGATCGAGGACCTGGAACGCCTCCTCCCGGAACTGCGCAGCCAGCCGCACCCCTTCACCCGGGACAGGGACGCGGCCACGGGGTTCCACCACTGATCCCTGGCTACCGGCTCAGCGCCGCGAACTTCCGTACCGCCAGCGGGAAGAACAGGGCCACGAGCCCCGCCGGCCAGGCCACGGCGAGGAGCACCTCGTCCGCGCCGCCGGGGTTGCCGAAGAGGTGGCGGACCGAGGAGGCCGTGGCCGACATCGGGTTCCACTCGACCACCGCGCCGAGCCACCCCGGCATGGTCGCGGGCACCGTGAAGGCGTTGGACAGGAATCCGACCGGCCACACCAGGATCTGCACGGCCTGCACCAGCTCCGGCCGGCCGGCGACCATCGCCAGGAAGATGCCGATCCACAGCATCGCGAACCGCAGCAGGAGCAGCAGGCCGAAGGCGCCGAGGAACCCGGCGAGCGAGCCGTGCGCCCGCCAGCCCAGGGCGTGGCCGACCCCGGCCATGACCACGAGGGCGGCCGTCGACTGCAGCATGTCGGCGGTGCAACGGCCCACCAGGACCGCCCCGTTGGCCATCGGCATGGACCGGAACCGGTCGATCACCCCCTTGTTGAGGTCCTGGGTGACGGCCAGCATCGTCGACTCCAGGCCGAACGCCATGGTCAGCGCGAGCATCCCGGGGACCAGGAAGTCCACGTAATCGCCGGCGATCCCCTTGCCGCCCCCGACGAGGTAACCGAACATCACGAGCAGCATGACCGGGAAGACCAGTCCCACGACGACCTGCACGGGTTGCCGTGCCCAGTGGGCGAGTTCGCGCCGCGTCATCGTCCAGGAGTCGCTCAGCGCCCAGCCCGGCGACGGGGACGAGGACGCAGGAGCGGGTGCAGGAGTGCGCGTGGATGCGGACGTGGACGCACTCATGCCGCCGCCTCCTTCGTCCGCTGCGCGCCGCCCGTCAGGTGCAGGAACACCTCGTCCAGCGTCGGGCGCCGCAGCGCCACGTCCTCCACCTCGACCCCCGCGGTCCGCAGGTCCTGTACGAGGGCGGAGAGCGCGGCCATCCGGTCGCTCACCGGGGAACTGACCAGGCGGCGGTCCGCGTCGACCGTCGCATCCGGGGTCAACATCGCTGCCACGCGCGGGAGTTGTGCCGCGTCATGGACGACCACGTCGATCCGGTCACCGCCCAGTTCCGCCTTGAGGTCGTCCGGGGTGCCGTCCGCGACGACCCGGCCCCGGTCGACCACCGAGATCCGGTCGGCCAGCTGGTCCGCCTCCTCCAGGTACTGCGTGGTGAGCAGCACCGTCGTGCCGTCGCCGACCAGCGAGCGCACCGCGTCCCACACCTCGGCGCGGCCGCGCGGATCCAGGCCCGTCGTCGGCTCGTCGAGGAAGAGGACCTCGGGGTCGGTGATCAGCGACGCCGCCAGGTCGAGGCGGCGGCGCATGCCCCCGCTGTACGCCTTGACCGCCTTGCGGCCGGTGTCGGCGAGACCGAAGCGGGCGAGCAGCGCGTCGGCGCGGGTCCCGGAGCGCCGCGCGCCCAGGTGGTACAGGCGGCCGAACATCTCCAGGTTCTGCCGTCCGCTCAACTCCTCGTCCAGCGCCGCGTGCTGACCCAGCAGCCCGATCCGGCGGCGCACCGCGCCGGGATCGCGCCGCACGTCGTGGCCCGCGACCTCGACCCGGCCCCCGTCCGCGCGCAGCAGGGTCGTCATGACCCGCACCGCGGTGGTCTTGCCCGCCCCGTTCGGCCCGAGCACGCCGTGCACGGCGCCCCGGGCGACCGTCAGGCCGAACCCGTCGAGCGCCGCCTTGTCCCCGTACCGCTTGCGCACACCCTCTGCCACGATCGCGTCCGTCATCCGGCTCCCTTCACCCCTCGCCCACGTTAGTCAAACTTGACTAGGAGTTCGAAGGTAACCGACCCGATCCCATTCGTCAAACTTGATTAGCCGTCGTCCTCCGGCGACCGGTCCCCCGCCGCGTACGGGTTCTCCTCCCCTTCGGCGAGCACCCCCACGAACGGCTCGCCCTCGCCCGCGAAGGTGTAGGCCCCGCCCGCCACGCGGCCGATCAGGCCCCGGGTCCACTCCGCGCCCGTGTCGGCCGAGAACACCCAGTTGTTCATGATCTCGCCGATGTGGCCCAGCCGCTCGGGACCTTCCTCGGGCGTGTAGTAGTGCGTGACCGAGGAGCGCCACTCCTCGATGCGGCGCACCCGCTCCTCGAGCAGGGCGACGACCTCCTCGCGCGGCAGGTCCACCATGAAGCCCAGCGCCGCCGAGAGGATGTCGGGCCGCTGGTCGTACGCCGTCAGGGACTCACGGAGCAGGGTCAGGTACGCGTCCGTGCCCTGCTCCGTGATCTCGTACTCGGTGCGCGGCGGGCCGCCCGCCGTCGACGGGGCGACCTCGTGCGCGAGCAGCAGTCCCTGCTTCGCCATCTGCTTGAGGGCGTGGTAGATCGAACCCGGCTTGGCGTTCGACCACTCGTGGGCGCCCCAGTACTCCAGGTCGTTGCGCACTTGGTAGCCGTGTGCGCGGCCGTGCTGGCGTACGGCCCCGAGGACCAGGAGGCGAATCGCTGACATGCGCTCAGCGTAGGACGTCACTGTGCGGCGAGCGCCACCAGCTCGAACGCCGTCCTGCCGTCCAGGGACTCGCGGATGACGTCGGCGTGGCCGGCGTGCCGGGCCGTCTCCCGGATCAGGTGCAGCCCGAGCCAGCGCACCGAGACCGCGGGGCAGCCGTGGAACCAGGGCTGGTCCGGCAGCGGGAACGTGTCGTCCAGGCTGGGCGCCGCCCGGAAGAACTCCTCGGTGCGGCGGGCCACGTCGTCGTAGTAGTCAAGGAACTGCTTGACCGATTCGTCGCCGACGAGGCGGAAGCTGTCGCCCCAGTTCGTGGCATCGCGCTCGGTGTCGGGCGCGACCTGCCGGGCGCGCGCGATCCAGCCCTGCTCGACCTCGGCGACGTGCTTGAGCAGACCCGCGAGGGAGAGCTCGCTGGCGCTCGGCCGCGACGTCGCCTGCTCCTCGCTCAACCCGAGCAGCGCCCGGCGGATGCCGCCGCGCTGCTCGGCGATGAAGGCGAGCAGCGCCCCGCGCTCGTCGTCGCAGGCTTCGGGGTTCACGTGCATGACCATGACGGCCGCCTCTCGTCGCTCGGCTTGCTCGGTTCGACTAGGACGAAGCTACGGGGCGAGTAGGACAGATCCTGACCGCTATGCCCGGCCGGCCCGGCGGCAGGAAGGACATGGACCCGCACGAGGACCCGGGAGCCGGAAGGCCGCGGAGCGCGTCTCCTCCTTGTGCACGAGGGATGCGATCCGGGTGTACGAGGGATGCGATCCGGACGATCCGGTGCGAGCGAGGGATCGGAAGATCAGGGACGGGGGCCGGCGTTCGCATGTCGTGCGAACGTGGGGGCAGACACTGGCGGAGCTGTAACTGCGGGGCCACCCCGCGTGCACGTGCATCTGCCCATGCATTGGCATATGAACGCAGCTATGATCCAAGACAGTTGGGACAGTTGACCCCCGCTTTAACATCTGTCACAGGATCAGTTCACAGTTGCAGCACTTACAGCACCACCGGGAGCGAACCGTGCACCACGTGTACAACGGCATGGCGGCCACGGAACTGCACGGAGTGGTCTGGCAGAAGAGCAGGCACAGCAACTCACAGGGATCCTGCGTGGAGTTCGCCAAGCTGCCCGGCGGCAGGGTGGCCGTGCGCAACTCGAACTTCCCGGACGGACCCGCACTCGTCTACACGCCCGCCGAGATAGAGGCCATGCTGCTCGGCGTGAAGGACGGCGAGTTCGACCATCTGACGTCCGGCCCCTGACCGCCGGTAGGCCCCGGGGCGCTGACGCGCGTAGACACGGGACCCAACTGCCCTTACTCGTCCGTACGTTGGGACGGGGGCGCCTTCACAGTCTGAACAGGGCCCAGACGACTTTCCCGCTGAGCGTGCCGGCCAGCGGATGCCAGCCCCAGCTGTCGCTGAACGATTCGACGAGGAACAGCCCGCGTCCGGACTCGGCGGCGAAGTCGTCGACCACGTCCTCGCTGTCCCCGGCCACCGGGCTGTCGTTGCTGGGATCGCGCACCGCGCACACCACCCGGGACGCCCACCGCATCAAGTGCAGCCGCACCGGCGGGTCCTGGTCGTAGCGGGCCTCGGCGGGAAGCGCGTGCCGCAGGGCGTTGGTGACCAGCTCCGAGACCACCAGACAGACGTCCTCGAAGCGCTCGGGTACGTCCCAGTCGGCGAGGGTCCTGCGGGTGAACTCCCTTGCGCAGCGCACCGCTTCGTAGCGGGCGGGCAGGGCGCACGACGCGGCACTGGAGACGGCGGAGGGGTCGAGCGGGGGCAGGCCCCGCCGTAACGCGTCCAAAGGCTCGAGCATGGTCGATCCGTTCGTCCCCATGCGAGGCACTCCCCAGATTCGCAGTACGTAGCGAGCGGTGGTGACGACCATCGTTCCGAATGCGTACATCGGATGCAAGGGCAGATGCACGTGCACGCGCCGGACTTGGCCGTTCCCGTACCACTTCTTGCTCATTTCTTCCTACGACTTCTTGCGGATGCCTTTCGCGATCTTTCCATTTCTGTAACCGAACGAGTACGGGCTGGTGCGTTTTAGTGGCAGACTGCGGCACTTGAACCGATGGGGAGGATGAAGAGACGTGACCGCAGGGGAGTCGTGGGGGTCCCCCCAGGTATTGAGCTCTGGGGGAGGCTCGGTGGTGCGGCGCATTCTGCTGGGCTCGCAACTCCGGCGTCTGAGGGAATCGCGCGGCATCACGAGAGAGGCCGCCGGCTACTCGATCCGCGCCTCCGAATCGAAGATCAGCCGCTTGGAGTTGGGACGGGTGAGCTTCAAGGCGAGGGACGTAGAGGACCTGCTGACGCTGTACGGAGTCACCGACGAGGCCGAGCGCGGCGCGCTGCTCTCGCTCGTGAAAGAGGCCAACGTCGCTGGCTGGTGGCACAGTTACTCGGACGTGCTGCCCGGCTGGTTCCAGACGTACATCGGCCTGGAGGGCGCCGCGTCCGTGATCCGCGGGTACGAAGCACAGTTCGTGCACGGCCTGTTGCAGACCGAGGCGTACGCGCACGCGGTCGTCGAGCGCGGCATGCGGGGCGCCTCCCGCGAGGACGTCGACCGGCGGGTCTCGCTGCGCCTCGCCCGGCAGAAGCTACTGGTCGCGGAGCGCGCACCCGAGGTCCAACTGGTGCTTGACGAGGCGGTGTTGCGCCGGGTGCACGGCGGTCCCGAGGTGATGCGCGGTCAGCTGGAGCATCTCATCGAGGTCACCGAGCTGCCCCAGGTCTCCCTGCAGATCGTGCCGTTCAGCCACGGCTGGCACCACGGCGAATCCGGCACCTTCACCCTCCTCACCTTCCCGGAGTCCGACCTCTCGGACGTCGTCTTCCTCGAACAGCTCACCAGCGCCCTGTACTTGGACAAGCGCGAGGACGTCGCCCAGTACGAGCGGGCGATGCGCAATCTGCGCGAGGAGTGCCCGCCGGCCGACGAGACCCCGGCACTACTGCGCCGCATTCTGAGCGAATTCGCTTAAATCCAAAGGCAGTTGATCGGTCCGTTGCGATGCTTGACAGCTGTCGGTCGTACGATGTCGACACTCAGGTGTCCGGCGCTGCAGCAAGGGATTTCCGCATGACCTCCTCACAGTCGTCACAGTCCGCCCCCGCGTCCCCCTCTGCCTACTTCTCGGAACTGGACCGGCAGTACATCGACGGGACGTGGCGCCCGGGGCGCGGGTCGTGGGACATCATCGACTTCAATCCGTACAACGGGGAGAAGCTCGCCTCCATCACCATCGCGACGACCGAGGAGGTCGACGAGGCGTACCGGGCGGCCGAGCGGGCGCAGAAGGACTGGGCGAAGACCAACGCGTACGCGCGCCGCCTCGTCTTCGAGCGCGCGCTGCGGCTGATCGAGGAGCGCGAGGGCGAGATAGCCGAGGCGATCATCGACGAGCTCGGCGGGACCCGGGTCAAGGCCGGCTTCGAACTGCACCTCGCCAAGGAGTTCCTGCGGGAGGCGGTCCAGCTGGCGCTGCGGCCGCAGGGCCGGGTCATCCCCTCCCCCGTGGACGGCAAGGAGAACCGCCTCTACCGGGTGCCGGTCGGGGTGGTGGGCGTGATCTCGCCGTTCAACTTCCCGTTCCTGCTGTCCCTCAAGTCCGTTGCCCCGGCACTGGCGTTGGGCAACGGCGTCGTCCTGAAGCCGCACCAGAACACCCCGGTCGTCGGCGGCTCGCTGGTCGCGAAGCTCTTCGAGGACGCGGGCCTGCCGGCCGGTCTCCTGAACGTCGTCATCACCGACATCGCCGAGATCGGCGACGCGCTGCTGACCCACCCCGTGCCGAAGGTCATCTCCTTCACCGGCTCCGACAAGGTCGGCCAGCACGTCGCGACGGTCTGCGCCTCGCAGTTCAAGCACGCGGTGCTCGAACTCGGCGGCAACAGCGCGCTGACCGTGCTCGACGACGCCGACATCGACTACGCCGTGGACGCGGCGGTCTTCAGCCGGTACGTGCACCAGGGCCAGGTCTGCATGGCCGCGAACCGGATCCTCGTGGACCGCAAGGTCGAGGAGGAGTTCACGCGGAAGTTCGTCGCGAAGGTCGCCACCCTCAAGTCGGGCGACCCGCGCGACCCGGAGACGGTCATCGGCCCGGTCATCAACTCCGCGCAGGCGGACGCGATTTCGGGCGTCGTCGAGACTGCGCTCGCCGAGGGCGCGACGGCCCTGGTCCGCGGCGCGGTGGACGGCAACCTGGTGGAGCCGGTCGTCCTGACCGGACTGCCCGCCGACTCCCCCGTGCTGCGCCAGGAGATCTTCGGGCCCGTGGCGCTCCTCATCCCGTTCGACGGGGACGAGGAAGCGGTCCGGATCGCGAACGACACCCCGTACGGGCTCAGCGGCGCCGTGCACACCGGCGACATCGAGCGCGGCGTGGCCTTCGCCCAGCAGATCGACACGGGCATGATCCACGTCAACGACGGCACCGTGCACGACGAGCCGCTGGTCGCCTTCGGCGGCGAGAAGCGCTCGGGGCTCGGCCGGCTGAACGGCGAGGCGACCGTCGAGGCGTTCACGACGCAGAAGTGGATCTCGGTGCAGCACGGGCGCTCGCAGTTCCCGTTCTAGATGTATTGCCCCGGATGGCCGGATGACCGGATGACCGGATGCGGCGTTCGGATCTGCCGTCGATGCCGGGGACCCCGGTGAGTGCCGCTGTGCCGCGGGGTGATCAGCGGCGCCCCGCCGGGGGCGAGGGCGCCGGAGGCTGCGTTGCGCGGGGTGCGTACGAGCGCGCGCCCCGCGCGGCAGTGGAGAGGTCGTGACGCGGCGCGCTGCCGCCCGGAACCGCGGT
>NZ_JAAGMG010001459.1 GCF_010548525.1 Streptomyces sp. SID14478 | reverse complement strand
AGCGCACCGCAGGCGGTCTCGGCGGCGACCAGCGCGAGCAGCAGCACGACGCTCCGGTTGCCGGCCAGCGCCTGCGCGCACAGGCCCACCGCGGCGAGGAACTGGCCCGCGGCCGTGGCCCGTACGACGGTGCGACGGTCGACGGAGTCGGCGAGCGTCCCGCCCAGCAGCCCGAAGAGGATCATCGGCAGCCCGGTCGCGAGCCCGATCGCGCCGGTGCCCACCGGGCTGCCCGTCAGGTCCCAGACCTGGGAGAGCACCGCCACCGTGGCTATCTGGCCGCCGAGTTGGGCTGCGGCGGTCCCGATCCACAGATCGCGGAACGCCCGGCTGCCGCGCAGTGGACGGACGTCGAGTAAGCGGTCCCGGATCCTCATCGCTACCGCTCCTTCTACTCGGACGCGCCGGATGTCTCGGACGGCTCGGACGTCCCGGATGTCTCGGACAGCCCGGACGGCTTGCGCGGCTCCGGCGGTTCCGGCGGTTCCACGAGGTGGTCGAGGACCCGCTCCCGCATCGACCGGTGTGCCAGCGCCCGGCGCACCTCCTCGACGACGGCGGTCATCGCGTGCGGGATCTCGCCGTCCAGCTCCGCGACCGTCGCGTGCGTGGCCCGCCACTCCGCCTCCAGGAACGGCACCAGCGACCGCCCGCGCTCGGTCAGCGCGATCCGCCGGGTCCGGGCGTCGGACCCCGGTTCGGAGCTGACCAGGTCCTCCTTGCGCATCGCGGCGATCGTCTGGCTGATCGCGGAGTGCGAGCGGTCCAGTGAGGCGGCGAGCTCGCGGATGGTCAGGGGCCCGGTGTGGGCGAGCCGGATCAGCGGATAGGCGAACCGGGGGCGCACGCCCTTGATGCCGCGTGCGAGGTAGACCTGCTCGATGTCGGCGTCCATGGCGGCGAGCAGTTCGTGCAACGTGTGCCAGGGGTCGGGGAGCGAGGTGGGGTCGGCGGGCGGACCGGTGGGCGACTCCGCGGCCGGATCAGTGGTCCGGCCGGTGGGCTCATCAATTGTCACAGCGCTAATATAACAGCGCTGCGACAATCTCTCGACAGGCCATCGACAGGCCATCGACAGGCCACTGGCAGGCGCCGCGGGCAGGGGCGTGTCGGGCCGCTGCCAGCCCTCCGGCAGCCGCCCGACACCTTGTGGCGCCCGCTCGACACCTCGCGGCGCCGCCGCAAGACCCGCCCGGCGCCCGGCGGCCGCATGGCACTCGCCCGGAACGCGACCTCTGCGCGACCCATTGAATTTTCCTTACGCGCCGGTAAGTTGACTCATGAGTAAGTCAGCGTCAACCGAGGTGAGTTCGTAGCAGCCGAGCAGGGCCGGGAGCCGTCATGGGCGTACGCAAGGATCTGAAACGGGCCAGGAAGCGCAGCGACCTGACCGATCGCGCGCAGGTCGCACTCGTCAGGGACGGGCAGGGCGTGGTCCGCGAGGCCAGTACCGCACCGCTCGCCGCACCGCCCTCGGACGGCTCCACGCCCGCCGACATCCCGTTCACGAACGCCGCCGAGGAGCCGGACGCCGTCGTCGTGCGGCGCAAGGAGTCCGGGGAGTGGAAGCCGGTCACGGCGGCCGCCTTCGCGCGGGAAGTGACCGCGACCGCCAAGGGCCTGGTGGCCGCCGGCCTCGAACCGGGCGGCCGCGTCGCGCTCATGTCGCGCACCTGCTACGAGTGGCAGGTCCTCGACTTCGCGATCTGGGCGGCCGGCGGCCAGAGCGTGCCGATCTACGCCACGTCCTCGCCCGAGCAGATCGAGTGGATCGTGCGCGACTCGGGCGCCCGGATGCTGATCGTCGAGACGCCGGAGAACGCGGTCGCCGCCGAGGCCGGACTCGCCGCCCTGGCCGACGCCGACCGGCCGCGCGTGTGGCAGCTCGACGCGGGCGCCCTCCTCGAACTCACCACGCAGGGAAGGGAGATCAGCGACGAGGAGGTCACCAAGCGGCGCACCGCGCTGACCCCCGACACCATCGCCACGATCTGCTACACCTCCGGCACCACCGGCCGCCCCAAGGGCTGCGTCCTCACCCACGGCAACCTGTACGCGGAAGCGGCGAACACCGTCGAATTGCTGCACCCCATCTTCAAGGCCATCACCGGTGACGCCGCCTCCACCCTGCTCTTCCTGCCGCTCGCGCACATCCTGGGGCGGACGATCCAGATAGCGTGCCTGCTCGCCCGGATCGAGCTCGGCCACTGCCCGAGCATCAAGCCGGACGAGCTGCGGCCCGAACTCCGGTCGTTCCGGCCCAAGTTCGTGGTCGGCGTGCCGTACCTCTTCGAGAAGATCCACGACACCGGGCGGGCCACCGCCGAGAAGATCGGGCGCGGCGCGTCCTTCGACCGGGCCGACCGGATCGCGGTCACCTTCGGCGAGCGGAACCTGGCGAAGTTCCTGGACGGCGGCAAGGGCCCGGGCCTTGGACTGACCCTCGCCGCGGGCCTGTACGACCTGCTCGTCTACCGCCGTGTCCGCAAGGAGCTGGGCGGCCGGCTGCGGTACGCGATCAGCGGCGGCTCCCCCCTCGACAAGGGCCTCAACCTCTTCTTCTACGCCGCCGGGGTCGTGATCTACGAGGGGTACGGCCTGACCGAGACCTCGGCCGCCGCCACGCTCACGCCACCGCTGCGGCCCCGGCCCGGCACGGTCGGCCTGCCCGTCCCCGGCACCACGATCCGGATCGCGGACGACGGGGAGGTGCTCGTCAAGGGCCCCATCGTCTTCGGCGCGTACTGGCACAACCAGGAGGCGACGGACCAAGTCCTGGACGCCGACGGCTGGTTCGCGACCGGTGACCTCGGCGCGCTCGACGACGACGGCTACCTCACCATCACCGGCCGCAAGAAGGACATCCTCGTCACGAGCGGCGGCAAGAACGTCTCGCCCGCGGTCCTGGAGGACCGGCTGCGCAGCCGCTCGCCCGTCGGCCAGTGCATCGTCGTCGGCGACAACCGCTCCTACATCGGCGCCGTCGTCACCCTCGAACCGGAGTCCGTCGCCCACTGGCTGAGCGTGCGCAACCTTCCCCCCGACACCCCGATGTCCGAGGTGATCCGCGACCCGCGGATGGTCGAGGCCGTGCAGAAGGCCGTCGACTTCGCCAACGAGGCCGTCTCGCGCGCCGAGTCCATCCGCAGGTTCACGCTGGTGGAGGGCGAGTTCACGGAGGACAACGGGCTGCTCACCCCCTCCCTGAAGATCAAACGGCGGGCGGTCATGACGGCGTACGAGCGGGAGATCGAGGAGCTGTACGGTGCGTGAGGCCGCCCCCGTCACGGACTTCGACGTCCTCGTCGTCGGCTCCGGCTTCGGCGGCTCCGTCTCTGCCCTCCGGCTGACCGAAAAGGGCTACCGCGTAGGCGTGTTGGAGGCGGGGCGGCGCTACACCCGCGACACCCTCCCTCGTACGTCACTGAAGCTGCGCGACTACCTGTGGGCGCCGCGGCTCGGCATGTACGGGATCCAGCGCATCCACCTGATGAAGAACGTGATGGTGCTGGCGGGCGCCGGGGTCGGCGGCGGCTCGCTGAACTACGCCAACACGCTGTACGTCCCGCCGCCCGCCTTCTTCCAGGACAAGCAGTGGGCGGACATCACGGACTGGCAGGCCGAACTGCGGCCCTACTACGACCAGGCGCGGCGCATGCTCGGCGTACGCACCAATCCGACCACGACCGAGGCCGACGAGCTGCTGCGGGCGGCGGCCGGCCGGATGGGCGCGGCGGACACCTTCCGGCTGACGCCCGTGGGCGTGTTCTTCGGCGACGGGCAGGACGCCGACGGTACGACAACGGGCGCACCCGGCACGGAAGTTCGCGACCCCTACTTCGGTGGCGCGGGCCCCGCCCGCACCGCCTGCACCGAGTGCGGCTCCTGCATGACCGGCTGCCGGGTCGGCGCCAAGAACGCCCTCACCGAGAACTATCTGCACCTCGCCGAACGGGCCGGCGCCGAGGTCCGCCCGATGACCACCGTGACGTCCGTACGCGAACTGCCGGACGGCGCCGGCTTCGAGGTGACGTGCGTGCCCACCGACAAGCGGCGCCGCGGCCGGCGCACCGTGCTGCGCGCCCGCCGCGTCGTCCTGGCCGCCGGCACCTACGGCACGCAGACGCTGCTGCACCGCATGAAGGCGGACGGCACGCTGCCGCGCCTGTCGCAGCGGCTCGGTGTGCTCACCCGCACCAACTCGGAGGCGCTGGTGGGAGCGTTGACGTGGCCGCGGCGCCTCGGCCGCACGGACATCGACTTCACGCGCGGCGTCGCCATCACCTCCTCCGTCCACCCGAACCCCACCACCCACATCGAGAACGTCCGGTACGGCAAGGGCTCCAACCTCATGGCCCTGATCTGCGTACCGCAGTACAAGCAGAACCTGCCGAAGCCGGTGGCCGCCGCGCTCGCCTTCCTCTCCCACCCGGTGCTCGTGGCGCGCACCGTCGCGCTGCGCCGCTGGTCGGAGCGGACCGTCATCGGGCTCGTCATGCAGACCCACGACAACTCCCTGACGACGGGCCTGACCCGGCACGGAGCCCTCACCGCCGGACAGGGCCACGGCGCCCCCAACCCCGTGCACATCCCCGAAGGCTGGCAGGCGGCCGGGCTGATCGCCGAGTCCCTCAACGGGTACGCGGGGACGAACCTGGGCGAGCTGCTCGGCAAGCCGCTCACCGCGCACTTCCTCGGCGGCTGCGCCATCGCCGACAGCCCGCAGCGCGGGGTCATCGACGCCTATCACCGGCTGTACGGGCACCCGGGGATCTCCGTGGTGGACGGTTCGGCGGTCTCCGCGAACCTCGGTGTCAATCCGTCCCTCACGATCACGGCGCAGGCCGAGCGGGCGATGGCGTACTGGCCCAACAAGGGGGAGGCGGACCCGCGGCCCGCGCAGGGCGAGGGCTACCGGCGGCTCGCACCGGTGGCGCCGAAGGCCCCCGCCGTCCCGGCAGGGGCCTTCGGGGAGCTGCGGCTGCGCGAGTGAGGCTCAGCGCTTGGTGGTGCTGTTGAACAGCGCGCGCGACCAGAAGTAGCCGATCACGGTGATCCCGGCGCACCAGGCGAGCGAGATCCAGCCGCTGTCGCCGATCTCCGAGCCGGTGAGCAGACCGCGCAGCGTCTCCGTCATCGGCGTGAACGGCTGGTACGCGG
Organism: Streptomyces sp. SID14478; assembly: GCF_010548525.1. Classification (GTDB taxonomy): domain Bacteria; phylum Actinomycetota; class Actinomycetes; order Streptomycetales; family Streptomycetaceae; genus Streptomyces. The sequence goes on along the minus strand of NZ_JAAGMG010001459.1, from coordinate 22,776 downwards.
CGAACCAGCGCAGGCCCGGCGCCATCGAGTCGGCCGGCACGAACGCCGAGCCGAGGAAGGGCAGGAACTGGATCAGCAGCGGCTTGTTGCTCGCGGACTCGACCGTCTTGGAGATCAGGCCGAGCGCCGCCGACAGCCAGGCCACGGCGAACGCGATGGCCGCGACCAGACCGGCCGCCGCCAGCCACTCCAGGGGGTTCGCGTCCGGGCGGAAGCCGAGCCCGAGCGCCACGGCCACCACCAGTACCAGCCCCACCACCGTCGTCAGGACGCTGCCGAGGACATGGCCCGTCATGAACGACGAGCGCGTGATGTTCATGGTGCGGAAGCGGTTGATGATGCCCTCGGTCATGTCCTGGCAGACGGCGATCGAGGTCGACATGGCACCTGCGGCCACGCCCATGATGAGGACGCCGGGCGTCAGGTACTCCAGATACGCGTCCCGGCCGCCACCCATCCCGGCACCGATCGAGTCCCCGAAGGCGTACACGAACAGCAGCAGCATCAGGATGGGCATCATGGCCGGGCCCAGGGACACGGCGGGATAGCGCAGCGCGTGCTTCAGGTTGCGCCGCAGCATGGTCCGGGAGTCGTGCACGGCGAGGGCGAGGGCGGTCATCGCAGGGTCTCCTTGACGTGAAGGGTGCCGTCGGTGCTGCTGCCGCCGCCGGTCAGGGCGAGGAACACGTCGTCGAGGTCGGGGGTGTGGACGGAGAAGTCGGCGGCGCGGACACCGGCCGCGTCGAGCCGGTCGAACAGGGCGCGCAGCGCGTCCATCCCGGTCTCGCCGGCGACGCGCAGCGCGAGGTTGTCGTCGTCGCGGGCCGCGCCGGGGAAGACGCCCGCCGCCCGCTCGAACTCGTCGATGGCGTCGAACCGCAGCCGTACGTGGCTGCCGGGGATCTGCGCCTTGAGTTCGTCGGCGGTCCCCTCGGCGACGATCCGGCCGCCGTCGAGCACGGCGATCCGGTCGGCCAACTGGTCGGCCTCCTCCAGGTACTGCGTGGTGAGGAAGACGGTGACGCCGTCCGCGACCAGCGAGCGCACGGTGTCCCACATGGTGCGGCGGCTGCGCGGGTCGAGCCCGGTCGTCGGCTCGTCCAGGAAGATCACCTTCGGGTCGCCGACCAGCGTCATCGCGAGGTCGAGGCGGCGTCGCATGCCGCCGGAGAAGGTCGCGGCGCGGTTCTTCGCGACGTCCGCGATCTCGAAGCGCTCCAGCAACTCCTGGGCGCGCCCGCGCCCTTCGCGCTTGCCGAGGCGCAGCAGGTCGGCCATGAGGAGCAGGTTCTCCTCGGCGGTGAGCATGTCGTCGAGCGCGGCGAACTGCCCGGTGACACCGATCGCGGCCCGCACCCCGTCCGGCGAGGTGGCGACGTCGTGACCCGCGACCTGGGCCCGGCCGCCGTCGGCGGCGATCAGCGTGGACAGGATCTCCACGGTGGTGGTCTTGCCGGCGCCGTTCGGGCCGAGCAGCGCGAAGACGGAGCCGGCCGGGATGCGCAGATCGATGCCGTCGAGGACGGTCTTGTCGCCGTACGACTTGCGCAGGTCGGCGGTGGAGACGGCGGGAGCGCCGGCACTGCTACTGCTACTGCTGGTGCTGTTGTTTCTGGGCGTGGGCATGACAGATGAAGGCATGGAGCCCTCCGGCTCGGGGTGGATGAAGTCGCGCGGGGTTGGTGGGACCGGCGCCGCTGGTGCTGTGGGCGCTGCCGTCGAGGTCGGCGCTCGGCGGGAGTGCGGGCGCCAGGCGGGAGTTGAGGCGCCCCGGGAGTGGAGGCGTCGGCGGGAGCGGGAGCGTAGGCCGTGCCTCGGGGTGGGCGTCAGGCCTTGGCGCGGCGGATGTCGATGTTGCCCCAGCGGGTCCTGGCGCGGACCTGGACGGTGTCGTCCGTCTCGGCCGGCGGGACGGAGTCGGTGAGCCCGTTGTGCACCTGTCCGCGCTCGGCGCCCGCATCGAGCCAGGCGGCGACGCCCTCGCGGATGCCGACCTCGATGGCGCCGGACGACGTCTCCAACTGGACGTTCCCGGAGGCTACTTCGCCGATGCGCAGGGCGCCGTGGGCCGTGGTGGCGGTGACCGAGGACTCGGCGCGCAGGACCTCGATGTCACCGAAAGAGCCTTTGGCCCGCAGGTCGCCGGTCACGGTGGCGACGGACATGGCGCCGTGCGAGTTCTTCAGGGTGGCGGGGCCGTCGACGGTGCCGATGCGCAGGCTGCCGAAGCTGGTGGTGATCTCGGCCGCGCCGTCGACCCGGTCGACGAAGACCGAGCCGTGGGAGACGGTCAGGTGGAGCGGCCCGGTCGACTCCAGGCGGAGGTCGCCGCCGGAGGACTTGACCCGGGCCTCGCCGAGCCGCCCCTCGGAGGTCACGTGGATCCAGGAACCGGTGAGGTCGACCCCGGAGCCCGTGGGCAGCTCGACCGTCACGTCGACGGTGCCGGAGGGGCCGATGAAGCGGCGCTCCTTCGTCCTGACGCTGAGCACGCCGTTCGCGTAACTGACCTCGGTCTGCTCGGCGGCCCGCACGTCCTTGTCCCGCTTGGGGTTGCCGGGCCGGACCTCGACCACGGTGTCCTCGCGGTCGCTCGCGGTGAGCCGGAGGGAGCCCGCGCCCACGTGGGCGTTGACCGAGACCGGCTCGGGTGTGTCGAAAGAAGGCATGGCTGTACCGTCCTTATGACTCATCGGGGCGTCCCCGCAGGTGGGACGTGGTGTGGGCGGGAAGCGGGTGCGGCTAGCGCACCCAGCCCGTGAAGCTCTGTCCCGCGGTGGGACGGGTCTTTTCCGTCGTACGCGGAGTGCGGGGCGCGGCGCCCCCGTCGACGGCGGCCGACACGGCGCGCACCAGCCAGGCATTGACCGACAGCCCCTCGCGGGACGCGGCCTCCTCGGCGCGCGCCTTGAGGTGGGCGGGCAGCCGCAGATTGACGCGGGCGGTGCCGCCCTCGTCGGTGTCGCCGGCCTGCGCCGGTGCCGGCGCGGTCTCCTGGACCTCCGTGTACGCGGCATCGCTCGGCGGCGGCGTCACCACGAAGTCGGGATCGAGCCCGCGCAGCCGCACGTCGACCGAACCGGGGGCGAGTTCGCGGGTGATCTCGTCCATCGCGGCGGAGAGCACGTTGAGCATGGTCAGTCGGGTCGCCGACTCCAGGGGGGCGGTGAGCCGCTCGGCCAGTTCACGAGCCTGATCGCCACCGGCTTCGGCGGCCACCGCGAGTTCCCGGTGGAGAGAGTCGACGTACGGCGTGAGGTCCATGGCGTCATAGTGACACCACTATGGCACCATGCGCAAGCCAGGCGGGCTCGGTGTCGGCTCAGATGCGGCGCAGGCCAAGCGGAAACCGCCCTGACCTGCTGGAACACAAAAATGACACCGCGCGGCACAAAGTGGCACCGAATGGCGCTGCATGGCACTACGTGGTGCCACATGGCGCCGCGCGGCACCCACGCCCCCGTCGCCACCGGGGTGAAACCGACGTACCGGGCCCGGCGCCAAGTCGAGCGCGGCGGCGGAACGAGACCGCGCACGAGAGCCAACCAGCCCTATTCCTCGCTGAGTTGATGGTCGGCCCAGACGTAAGTGGAAGGCAGCAGTTCCGCGATGCCAACGGCCCGCAGCCGCTCACTGCCCTTGGTGCCGCCGTCACCGACGATGACCCGCATCCCCGGAAAGTAGTCGAGCATCACCTGTCGGCACCGGCCGCACGGCGGAACGACCCCACGCTCACGATCCCCCACGGCGACCATGGTCTCCAGCTCGTACGCCCCCTGCGCGGCGGCGGCACCGATGACGACCAACTCGGCGCAGGGCCCGCCCGTGAAGTGGTAAGCGTTCACACCGGTGACGATCCGCCCGTCCCGCGCCCGCGCGGCGGCGGCAATGGTGTGGTTGTCGCCGCGGCACCGGGTGCGGGCGACGTGCGCCGCGGCCTCCACGAGTTCCTGGTCGAGCTGCTGTCCCTGCGCACTCATCGTCATCTCCGCCTCACCGGGATTCCGCAGTCCACCACGCGCGGGGAGCCCGGCCTCCCCGGACGCGGCCTGACCATCTGGGGGAGGGTGCCATGCCCGACTCCGGACGCGAAAGCACACGCACCGCCGGCCCGACGGCCGACAGTAGAGAGGCGCCAGCGATGTAGGGCCTATGAGAGGCGCGCTCGGGGGGAGCCGCAAAACATGGGAAGCCGGGGCGGCGGGCGCGGGGTCGGCCCTTCGCGTCAGCTGCGCTCCGCTTCCGCCACCGGCGTTGCGATCGACAATGCGCAGGTGTGAGGATGCTGAGCATGTCAAGAAGCGGGGGCAGTGGCGAGGTGTCTGAGCAGCAGGCGCGCTCTGTTTTCGCGGAGTACGCGGTGGTGGCGGCGCGGCCGGCATCGCCAAGTTCAGACATGCCGACGCCCTCGCCCGCAGTCGCGGTCCTGCGGGAGCCAGACGGCCGAGCGGAGGCCGCAGTCAGCGATATCAGGCAGGAATTCGCTGCCCTGCTGGGCGAGTTCCGGCGTACGGCATCACTGGTACCGCCCGGTGTCGAGCGGGGCCGGCTGACGGCCGACTTCAACGGGGATAGTTTTCTGCGACGAGCAGGCGCCGGCCCGGTGTGCGCAGGTGCGCGGCGCGTACGCCCGCGAGTGGTCGTATCAGACGGTGCTGGGCGCGAAGTTGCCGGATGTGGCAGTCCAGGCGACGGGAGTTCCGTACGGGGTGGTGCCGGACTGCGCGGGCGCTCCGGAGGGCGGGATGGTGCCCGCCCGTGAAGGGCATCGTGCCCGACGAGGCCGCGGTGGACATCGACGTAGTGGATGAAGAGGGGACACAGGCGTGACCGACGGGGGCGGCGGCAAGGGTGCGAAGGATCTGCAGGCCCAGGGCCTGGATCTGATCGCGAAGGGGCTGACCGAGGCGCTGGGGGAGTTGAAGGAGCTGGGCATGGTCGGTGAGGCGGGCGCGGGGCGCGGCTTCTCCGACATTGCCCTGTCCGGCCTGGAGTTGGGGCATGAGGGGATTACGGGGAAGTTCCACTCGTTCTGTGAGCGGTGGGAGTGGGGTGTGCGGTCCCTGATCAATGAGGGGAACACGTTCGCGGAGGGCGTGGGGCTGTCGGCGGGGACGTACTACGAGACCGATCAGTACGTGGAGGGTGCGCTGAAGGTGGGTGCGAACTCACTGATCGGCAATCCGTACGCGACGGAGGACGAGGTCACGCGGCAGGGCTGGGGCGACATCGCGACCTCGGGTGCCGCCGGCGGGGCCGACTACAGCAAGGAGTCCTGGGACGAGGCCAACGCGAATGTGGCGCAGGGCTACAAGGACGCGGGCCGCGACATCATGACCTCGCGCACGGGGGCGTTCGGGCTGACTCCGCAGAACCTGCACGGCGCGGCGGGGATGTCGGACGCCGAGTACAACCAGATGCTGGACGATACCTTCGGTCCCTCCCCCGAAGCCCGCGCGAAGGCCGCCGAGCAGCAGCAGGGCGGACCGGCCGGGGGTGAGCGGTAGTGGGCATCCTCGGTGACCTCAAGGACGGTCTCAACGACGGCCTGAAGGCCGGCGGGGACCTGATCGACGCGGGCAAGAAGAAGCTCGGTGAGGCCGTCGACTACGGCAGCGACAAGCTCGGCGACGGTCTGGACCAGGTCGGTCTGGACAAGGCCGGTGACTGGGTCCACAAGGGCGGCGACTATGTTGCGGCGGGTCTGGGCGCGACCCCGACCGAGCAGGGGCTGGGCCACACCGAGGATCCCACCGAGCTGGTGCACGGCAAGCCGGGCAACATCCGCGAGAGCGCCAAGCACCTGAAGGACTTCCACTCCGCCTTCGACAAGGTCGGCCGGGGCATGCGGAAGGTCGATGCCTCGGGATGGAAGGGCGAGGCCGGCGACGCCTTCCACCGCAAGATCAGCATCCACCCCACCAAGTGGGCGCAGGCAGCCGACGCGTGTGAGGACGCGGCAAAGGCGCTGGATTCCTACGCCGACTCCGTGAAGTGGGCGCAGGGCAAGGCCCAGGATGCGATCGACGCGTACAACCGCGGCAAGCGCACCAGCGCGGAATCCGCCAAGGCGTACAACAAGAAGGTCGACGCCTACAACGCCAAAGCCCTGGTCGGCGAGGATCCCGGCCCCAAGCCGGAGCCCTGGAGCGACCCGGGCGAGGCGGAGCGCACCAAGGCCGAGCAGATACTGGAGGACGCCCGCCGCGCTCGCAACGAAGCTGCCGCTCGGGCCGAGGCCGCCGTGGAGGCCGCCCTGGCGCACGCGCCGGCCGAGCCGCCGCCGCTGACCCAGATCAGCAACACCCTCGGCGACGTCAGCACGGCCCTCGACGTGGAGTCCGCGCACCTCGTCGGCGGCGTCCTCAAGGGCGGCGCGGGCCTGGTCAACTTCGCCCGCGGCCTCAACCCCACCGACCCCTACAACCTCACGCACCCCGCCGCGTACTACCAGAACGTCAATATGACGCTCACCGGCCTCGTCTCCACCGCCACGCACCCCGAACGCATCGTCACCGCCGCCGTCGACGGCTTCAAGAACGACCCGTCGGAGTTCATCGGCCGCCTGCTGCCCGAACTCGTCGGCACCAAGGGCGCCGGTTTCGTCAAGGGCGGCATGCGGCTCGCTATGAAGGAGGGCACGGAGGCCGCCGTGTCCGGTGCGACGCGCAGAGGGCTACGGGCCGCGGACGACGTCGGCGGCGCACCGCATCTGCCGGACTCCTGGAAGCTGGACGAGGGAGCGGCCACCCACGCCGACGACGGTCTCCACTCCCCATCGAAACTCACAAGAGATGAGTTCGCCGAACTCAGCGTCGAGCAGAAGCACGCTGTCGCGTCTTCCGAACTCCGTGACGGCGCACGTACATTCGCCGACGACTCGGAGGCGATTTCCTATGGCAGGGATCACTGGAACGATTACGCCAAGGACCTTCCGCAAGCCGAGAAGGATGCCCTTTACGATTACTCGCGCGAAGGCGGCGCCCCCGCTACCTACAAGGAGATGAACGGGTATCTCCGAGGCAATGCCGATCTCGGCACCCCCGACGTCCTCCACAACATCGAGCACGCCGACAAGGGGCTGGCCGGACGGCCGCTGCCGGAGGACATCACAGTGGTCCGAGGGCAGGGGGTGGATCACCTCGGCTTCAAGCGACCCGAGCAGATGATCGGGGAGGAGATCACCGATCAGGGCTATCTGTCCACTTCACTTGGCGACAATGGGGCTGTAGGCGCCTTCGCCGACGAGAAGGCCATCGTGCACCTTCGCGTCCCCGAAGGGCATTCGGCAATCTGGATGGAGAACGTGAGTCACTTCGGCATGGGCGAGCGGGAGCTTCTCCTCGGCCGCGGCACCACCTACCGGGTGACTCACGCCTTCGAGGACGGCGGTCAATGGCACGTCTATGGCGAAGTCCTGCCAGGAAAGTAAGAAGAGGAAGACACGAATGAGTTCCGATCGCGGCGACGCCGAACCACGCTTCGTCAAGCGCACGACCAACCCACGCCTGCACGAAGACGACGGAGCGGGCCTGATCGTCTCCGGGCCGCCGCGTTACAAGTTCAGGACCAGCCGCCCCGTCCGTTACGTGGCGGTAGCAGACACCGATGACGCGCTCGTCGGCTACCTGTGGTTCAACGATGACGACGACGCCGCGGACTGGGAGCCACTCAAGTCCGGGGGGTCGCGCGCCGGCGGTCTCGGCCTCACGTGGACGAAGCGACTGGAGGCGGGCAAAGCGCGCGGCCTCACGCCGTCCCAAGCGGTGACCGAACTGATCGAGCAGTGGCCTTCCACCGAATCCACTCACATCGTCACGGGCTCCCTCACGGAGGCACCGAGTCTGAGGGCGTTGGAGCAGCTCGCGGGCCACTCCGCCCACGAGCGCGTATGGAAGTCCACCCCGGGTTCCCTCTTCGGTCTGGCCATCGGGGACGCCATGGGCTATCCCACCGAGTTCCTCAACATGGAGCAGATCACCGCCAAGTTCGGGCCGTGGGAACAGATGGGTCTGCCGCTGTCGGCCGGCGACGTGGTCCGGGTCACGGACGACACCCAGATGGCACTGGCCGTCGGCGAGGCACTGGTGGAGGCCGGCGCCGGTGAACCGGGAGCCCGCAGGACCCGCGGCGCGAACGCGGCCGCGGACGCCCTCACCCCGGCCCCTGTCGAAGCCGCGCTGCGCAAGCACTTCGTCAAGTGGCTGCGCGACCCCGACAACAACCGAGCCCCCGGTCAGACGTGCCTCAACGCCTGTGTCGCCCTCGAACGCGGCCTACGTTGGCAGGACGCCACCGTCATCGGCTCCAAGGGGTGCGGCGCCAACATGCGCGTCACCCCGGTCGCGCTCGTCCCCGGCCTCGGCTCGGAACAACGCGCCGGCATCGCGCAGTTGCAGGCAGCGCTCACTCACGGCCACCCCACCGCCCTCGCGGCCAGCGACCTGACCGCCCACGCCACGTGGCTGCTCGCGCACGGCTGTGAGCTCGGCGACCTGCTGCCCCGGCTGCGGGCCTACGCACAGGAGTCCCGGCACACGTACCACGCGGAGTGGCTGGGGGACCTGGCCGCCAAGGCGGGGGCCGCGGACCCGAGGGCCTTCATCGCCTTCGGCTGGGACGAGTGCCTGCGTGCCCTCGACACCGCGGCCGCGGCCCTGCGCGTGAAGGACGTGGGCCGTGACCCCTCCAAGGCGGTCGGTGCCGGATGGATCGCTGAAGAAGCGCTCGCCACGGCCTTGTACTGCCTCTTGGTCGTCGACGGCGACCCCCGCCCGGCAGTGGCGCGTGCCGCCCACTCGTCCGGCGACTCGGACTCGATCGCCGCGCTGGCAGGCGCGTTCGCCGGAGCCAGCCGCGGACTCGTGTACTGGCCGCCGGAGTGGCGTGAGGCCTTGGAGTACAAGGACCGCATCAGCGCACTGGCCGCAGTGTGGGACAAAACGGCCTGACCGGCGGGGAGGTAGAAAGAGGGAGGAAGATGACGGTGACCGGCCTGGCGGACCCCGCCACGCGGGCAACCGTGTGGCTCGGTGAGGTGTACGGCGGGCTGGTCGAACTCGCCACGCCGCGCCCCGTGGCGGAGACGGACACGGCCTGGCTGATGCCCTGCCGGACCGTCGCCCAGCCCGGTTTCCCGCGCACCCCGATGCTCGCGGCGTCCGTCGTGGTGCCCAAGATCGGCGGCTACCCCTTCCACCCTGCGCCGAGCGCTCCCCTCGCGGACCTCCAACCGGTACCGCCGCTGGAGGCCGCCTCCAAGATCACCGAGCAGAGTCGCAGGATCAACGCCCGTGGTTGCGTCGCGGCAACGCACTCCGCGATCGACGGCTGCCCGTCGACGCCGGTGCCCTGGCAGCCCGCCCACGAGGCCCCAGGCTGGTGGGCCCGGCTGCACCGGCGCTACTTCCCGCACTTCGAACGCGTACCGGTGCACAGTTGGGAGGACGTGGCCCGGGCCCTCCACGAGCCGGGGCCCGACACTCGGGGAGTGGTCTGGATCCGCCGCGCGATCGGCGGCCACGAGATCACCGGCAACCTGATCTACGCCCACAACGACGGAGGGCAGACGGTCCTCCTCGACGGTCCCACCACATCCCTCGCCCGGATCGAGGAGGACTGGGTCCGCGAGCTCGTCCTCGTACGGGCCGTTCCGGGAACGGCACCGCCCGAACACGGGGGCGCGAGCCGCCCGCTCCTGATTCAGGGCTCAAGCGGGTAAAGGGAGTTGGAGCTTCGGTGTCGATCACGGATCGGAGACGCGACCAGCTTGTTCCCGTCGGAGGAGTGTTCGCGCGACGAGACGCCGAAGAGCGAGGACCGAGAACTCGAAGAGGGCTGACGGATCTTGCGGACAAGCCGGTCGAGCGTCTGCGCGAAGTCGTCTCACCGGTGATTGCGGGTCACCGCCGTGAGGCCGACATCGAGGCCCCCGACACCCGCATGGTGATTGAACTGGCGCTGACTGTCGACGCAGCTCAACACGACGATGTGCGGTCGAGTTCCAGGACTCCAACCGCACACTTCATCCCGATACGGGGGCACGAGCGTAGCAATGGGCTTCCTCAATAAATGGACGGGAACAAAGGTCCCCGATCGCTGCGTCCCCCCGAAGCCGGTAGCGGAGGTCCATGCCGCGCTGCTCGCGCTGAACAGTCCAGATGTGCCATACAGCGTGCGTGAAGGGCAGCGCGGGGAGAAGGCGGACGTGGTGGCCGAGTGCCACATCGGGAGGGTGGGCGTCAGGTTGAAGACCAGCATGCGCCTCGTTCCGGAGAAGCACGAGGTACGCGTACTCCATGAGCGGTGGGAGAACCGCTCTGCCGGCGACGCCAGCGGACAGTACGGACGTGGCCACGCTCCTGCGGTGTACCCGCAGCGAGAAACCGTGACGGGTCCCGGCGGCCGTAAGCAGCGGGTAGAGGTATTCCGCTTCGACACCCGGGAGATGACCGATCCTCTGGAGGACACAGTCCTTCGCGCCGGGTGGACGTGGCGGGGCGTGTTCAGGCTCTGACGGCCGGAGCTGCTGCTGTCCGATGAGACAAGGGTGCTGACTTCCGCCCTGGCTATCGGATCTCAAGCGGGCGGCTCGAGGCGACCGGAGATCTCGAAGACCTTCCGTCCCTCGACTGGCCCACCGCCGCACGCTTCAGGGCGCCGATCGGGTAGCCGCGATACATCGAGTCGAAGAGATCTCGGGTCTTCGCCGCCGACCAGACGAACGGCGAAGGCTCCCGGCCTTCGTGTCGAGGAGCCGGTGGAGATCGATACGCCACTGCACGTCCAGTTCCCGGTCGTGCACATCCGCGAGCCAGCCGATCTCCTTCTTCCGGGAGACCCGCACTGAGTGGTGTCCGACCTTGAACTCCAGGAAGTCCCCTTCGTGCCCTTGAAAAGGAAACGCCTCGACCCCGTCCACCGTCTGCGTCGTACGGATCCGATTTCCGGACACGACGAGTTGGACGTCGAATCTCTCACCCAAGGCATCAGCCAGCCTGATGATCGGCCTCTGACCATCTGGCTCGTCCCATCGCCACGGACTCGCCTTCGCACGTTGTTCCGCGAATGCTCGGACACGCTCCCGGACTGCGTCGGCCAGCAACGTCGGGACTGGTCAAGGCGTCCCATATTCGCAGCCGTTCCTCGTCATCGGGGCCGGCGATCAACCAGAAGGGATGGAGGTCGTGCGGGCGGGCGAAACGTGTCAGCCACAGCAAGACTCTGCGGTCGTCAGAGAGTCGGACGCTGAGCATCGCTGGCAGCGAGCTCAACGGTGAATGCATCTCGATCCGATCGCTCAACTCGGGAAGTCGCGCACGCAACGCCGCCTCGGCACGTTGCTACGCGAGGAAGTGCCCCATGCCTGAAGCCTCGCTGCTCCATGGATACCGTTGCAGATCCATTTGACCCCCAATTGCTGCCCGGCTCAGTCAAAGTGCCTACAGATCATGCCACTTCACGGGTGGAGAGGGCTTAGATAGGCGAGATTCGAACACGGCGACACTTGGGCTCCCTCAACTGAGAGCTGGGGCGTGGTTCGCAAGCACAGCGCCCCTCATTCGGGTAGGGAACTGAGGCCCGCGCTCCTGCCGCCCCTGCTGTTACCTGCGGCAGACAGGCATTGCCCGCGCCGGGGCCCTACGCGCTGCAGTCGAGGTGCTTAGTCATGGCTGGTACGTACTCGTCCAGGAAGTTCTGAAGCTTCTTCACTCCGGCTGCTGAGTCCTCCACCCGGTCGCCGGCGAAGGTGACGTTGAAGAGCAGGAAGTCCGATGGGCTTCCCGAGCACTGCGCGGTGATGCGCGCGCCGTTGGCTCCGATGACGGCGATGCCGGGGTAGGGCACGTCCCGCTTCGATGCCTTGGTGAACTTGGACAGCGCCGTCTTCCAGTCCTCGGGTTGGAGAGGGTTGCTGATCCGCCTGATCGACGTGTCGAGGACCTGAGTCCCGTCGACGTGCAGCGAGCAGTCGAACTCGGATGGGGTGGGCTCGAGTTGCTGGTTCTGGAGCTTCTTTCCGTCTGGCAGGAGCGGCGAGAGCGTGGACTTGCCGACCTCGACGCCACAGAAGGTCTTCGGGAAGGCGTAGCTCTCGCTGGTACAGCCGGTTGCCGCGACCGCAGCGATGGTCATCGTGACCGCGACCACGGCGTTCCGTCGTGCTGGCTTCACTACTGGTCTCCCGAGAGTCCGTCCGCGTGTGCGTTGCCGTCGTTCGCAGCAGCGGAGATCTGGTCGGCGGCACCCTGTTCGTACGAGTACCCGGGGTGCGTGCTGGCCCAGTCAGAGTTGACCATGGACCACTGATGCGCAAGGGCGTTGAGCTGGTTCTGCCGAGTCGCGTACGTCTGCTGGTTGTCGCTGGTCAACTGGTCGGCCTGGTGCTTCTGCTCGTCCATGATCCAGGCCGTGGTCACGACGTCGGCGCCGCGCTGCGCGATGTCTCCGACGCCGGGGATGAAGTTCAGCAGCGCTCCTGAGGCGTGGTAGCTCCACGCCTTGTCCCAGGTGTAGTCGTGCTGGTCGCCCTTGAGGGCGTTGTACCGGGCTTCCTCCATGAAACCGACGGCGTGGCCGGCGGAGTGCAGGGTGTCCTCGGGGGCTCGGCTGGGGTCGTGGAAGTCGTTGACCATGTAGTAGTTCATGCCTTGGTGGAGCAGCCCGTAGGAGTCCTGGCTCCGGGAGACCTGCTTGGTGATCTCCATGACTTCCTTCTGGTCCAGGCCGCCCGGCATGGCGTCCGCCCGGGCGCCGGTCGTGCTCATGGCCTGGTAGACCTCGTCGCCGTGGCTGGTCATGATCTTGGCCATACCGTCGCGGAGAGCGGAGGGCATGTGGTCGCCCTGTCCGGCGAGTGTCGAGACGGCGGAGTGGAAGATGCGGTCGTTGGCAGCCGTGTGCTGCGTGGGGCCGCCGGAGTTGCCGCCGGACGGGTCGACGCCGGTTGCGGCAGCGGTCAGGACGTCGTTGAGGCCCTTGCGGTTGTCGTCGTCCAGCTTGGGGGCCATGTCGACCTCGGAGTCGCCGACGCCCGGGCGGGTCTGGTTGATGACGTCCCAGTTCCGGCTGCCCTCACCGTTGCCGACGAGGTAGTCGAAGTGCTCCTTGCCGTACGCGGTGCCGGTGTCGAGGTAGTGTGCGGCGCCCTCCGGGGTGCGGGACATGACCTCCAGGGAGGCGTCGACGGGGTCGTTGGCGAACCAGCCGCCGTCCTTGCCGCTGAAGCCGGCCCCGTACAGGTTCCAGATCTTGGGGTGCTCCTTCTCCATCGCGATCATGTCGTCGGTGACGGCCGAGGTGAACTCCGGGTCGAAGTCGCTGTGCCCCTGCTGCATCATCGTGGCCAGCAGCTGGTAGCCGCGGACTTGTTGGTCGTGGCCCTTGGCCGTGGGGCTATTGATCGCGTCTCCGGCCACCTTCAGGTCGTACTTGTCGTCGCCGACCTCGCGCAGGCCGTCACGCCAGTCGCGGTAGAACCTTGAGTCGTCGGTCTGGAGCCAGTTGAGCATCGCGTCGTTGTAGGCGCGGCTTCCGTACGTCAGTGGCTTGCTGTTGGCGTCCTTGAAGGCGGGGACGTTCGTGGCGGTGGCCAGGGAGTCGGAGAGTCCGCCGTTGATGTTGAGGTACGCGTTCTTGTTGCCCGTGTCGGCGGAGTACGCGAGGTCGTCCAGACCCGCGGTCAGCTTCAACGTCTTGTCCGGGCCGAGGGAGTTGAGGAGGGTCTGGCTGAAGACCTTGTCGCCGGAGTTGTCGCGCATCAGGCGCTGCCACTCCGCCAGGTCGCTCGGCTTCTTGCCGGCCAGGATCTCGTCCGCGTACGCCTTGGCCTCGCGGGCCTCGTACGCCTCGATGTCGCCGACGGCCTTGCCGTTGAAGGTGTGGCCCTGTCCCAAGGCGGCGTCCGCCATGCGCTCGAACAGGCCCTGGATGCCGGCCGCTTCGTGCAGGGCGAGCTTCACGCCCTGGTCGGCGTCGTCGACGGCCCGCACCGCGTCCTTGATCTTCTTGGTCCAGGCTTCCTCGGCCTTCTTCGCCTTCGAGACGTACTCGCCGTAGTTCTCGTCGTGGCGGTACGGGGTGAGCTTGCTGAAGTCGTAGAGCACCTCGCCCTGGGTGTTGACCGACAGGTCCTGCTTCTCGGCCGCGGCGACGACCTTCTTCACCTCACCGATCAGGTGCGTGAACTGGCCGTGGGCGTCCCGTAGGAGTGACGCGATGGCGCGGGCTTCCTTCTGGGCATCCCGGTACTGCTGGCTCGTCTGCGCGAACTGGCCCTGTGCCGCCGCGGCGGCGACGCCCTGCCAGGTACCACCGGAGGCGACCTTGAGCACCTTGCTGTTGTAGACGCCCTCCACGTCCTTCAGGTCGTCGGCCATGTCGTCCCAGGCCGTGGCGACCGTGGTCAGTGCGCCGAGGTTGATGGTGGTGACGTCCTGATAGGTGAGCATGCCCGCCCCGATTCCCCGTTTCTACTGCTCAGTCGCTCGGTCAGATCTCGCGGCGCGGTGCGCGCCCTGGATCGACCTGGGCTATCTGGTTTCTGACGCCGTGGTCGACGAACTGGAACTCGTCGTGTGCCTTGGCCAGAGACGACTGGTCGTTCGCCAAGCGGTCCTTGAGGTTCTTGACCTGGAGCTGCCACTCCGTGTGGGCGTCGGCGAGGCCGTCGCCCGTCGCCCAGCCCGAGAACACCCGTACCGCGGTCCCTGACGGTTCCTGCGCACGGTCGCCGGACGTGTCCGTGTCAGGGCGAATCGTTTCTTGCAAGGCCCTGATCGCGGCGGCCTTGCCGGTGGGGTCCGTCTGGAGGGTCTGCTGGGCCCCGCCTGTCGCGGTGCCACCCTCGGCCGGAGCTCCGTCCAACCGCATGCGTTGCGGCGGCTCTCCGCGGCGTTCCAGTGCGTCGGCCTTCAGCTGTTCCCACTCGTCCCACGCCATGTCAGGGCCTCCCCGGGTGGTTGGTGTGGTTGGAGCCCTGGTGCGGCCAGGATTGGTGCACTTGTCCCGGCTGCTGACCGGGAGGAGCGGGCTGCGTCCAGTTCGCGGCGTACGGCTGCGACGGCGGCACCTGTGGCCAGGCCGGAGGCGGCGACTGGCGGCGGCGCTTGCGATTGCGTACGGCGAGGGCTGTGCCTCCGCCGCCGATGAGCACGAGCGCGCCGATGCCGGTCAGGATCCACGGCAGTGCGCTCGAATCGTCGTGAGAGGCCGCTGCGGCAGGGGCCGTAGCGCTCGTCGACGGCTTGGCCGTCGAGCCGCCGTACTTGAAGTCGGGCAGCGGGTACTCGTCGGCCGAGCCCGGGTCGCCCGGGGTGGTGAGCGCGATCCGCGGGCGTACGGCGCCGTAGCCGATGTCATCGGTGCGCTTCTTGCCGCTCACCGGGCCGCTGGCCGTGTTTAGCAGGACACGCAAGACCTGATTGTTCGTCCAGTTCGGATGCTTGGACCAGATCAGGGCGGCCGAGCCGGAGGCGATCGCTGAGGCATCGCTCGTGCCGTGCGACTCGCACAGACCGGTCTTCCCGTTGCACGCATGGACCATGTTGGCGCCCGGTGCGACCAGGTCGATCTGCGGGCCGTGTTGGGATTCCGCCGTCTTCTTCAGGTCCTGGCCGATCGCGCCGACCCCGACGACGCCGGGGGTGGCGGCCGGGTACTCCAACTTGTTGGTGCCGGACCCGGTGTTCCCCACAGCAGCGAAGATCAGCTTGTTCTTCGACAGCGCGTAGGCGACTGCGTCGTCCAGCATCTTCGACGTCTCTTCCTTGCCCAGAGAGATGTTGATGATCTGGGCGTCCGAGTCTGCCGCGTAGCGGATGGCCTTGGCGATGTAGGTGGGGGTGTCGTCCGGGTTGCCGTCACCGTTCGGCTGGCTCTTCTCGAGGAAGTCCGGCACCCGGATCGGGAGGATCTTCGCTCCTGGGGCCACGCCGTACGAGCCGGCTGTGCTGCTCTTCGCGCCGGTACCGGCGATGAGCACGGCCATGTCCGTGCCGTGGCCGTCGTAGTCCGTGTGCGCATCCCCCGGCCGCCACGAGAAGTTCTTGCCCGGCAGCACCTGCCCGCGCAGGTCGGGAAGGTTCGCGTCGACGCCCGAGTCGATGACCGCGACCGTGATCCCCTTGCCCGTGCTGGTCTTCCACATCTGGTCCGCCCGCATGGCATCCAGGTACCACTGCTGCTCGCGAACGGTCTCGGCCTGTGCGGGTGTCGCGGCGACGCCCGCGAGGACGACGCCGGACAGCAACGACACCAGCCGAAGCCTTCGGACCTGCTTGGTACGGGATCCCATGGTCATCCTTTGTGTCACGACTACTCGTCCGGCAGTCCCGGCAGGCGGGGCGGGGGCAACGGTCGCGCGGTCTGCTCGTTCTCCGTCTCCTCGCGCTCGGGCCGCCCATCGCGCGGGCGCTCCGCCGCGGCGGAGCGGGCACCATCCTTACGCGACGAGGTGGATGCGCCACGAGCAGGTCCACCACGCTGTGTCTGCGTGGCTTCGGCTCGCGCGCCATGAGCGGGTGCACCGCGCTGTGCCTGCACCTCTTCGCCCTCCGCACCACGTACGAGGCTGGTCCTCCTGGAAGCAGTCGAGGCATTCCGCCGCGCCTTCGGTTGCTGCGGCTGTCCACCCGCTACACCGTCCGAACGTGCGGACATCCGCGTTTCGGCCGCACCGCTGCCACGTCCCGGGGCGGTACCACCTCCACGACCGGGTGCAGCCCCCGTGCGTGATCCTTCCGGGGTCCCACCTCTCGCTCCGGGACCCCGCTGCGTCGGGGAGCCGCCGGCCACGGTGCCTCGAGGGATCGAGCTCGGCGCACGTCCGGTTTGGGAGGCCACCGGGCGGCCACCGGCAATCCCGTTGGTGGGACGGCTCTGACCTGTGCCGCCGGGACCGCGTACCGGCGACGCGGACCCTTCCGGTGTTCCCATCCCGGGGAGCCTCGGTACTCCGCGTCCCGGCGTCACCGCCCGCGAAGCCCCGGGAGACTCAGGTGTGCTGGGAGTGCCCAACGGTCCCCGAGGGCCGGAGGAGGGGAGCCGGGGAGATCCTGGCCCGCGCGGCGGAGCAGTGGGACGACCTGTGCCGCCGAAGACAGAGGGTGGCGCCCCAGAGGGAGGAGTGCCGAGCCCAGAGGTGCCGCCCGGCAACTGCGGCGACGACGGTGCGGGAGCGGCCGTAGTCGGGCTCGGAGGGGAAGGCAGCGTGCCGACCCTGTCGAGAGCGGTGTTCGGCCCGCCCGTGGGAACGTCCGGAACTGATCGCGCGGAACTGAGCGAACTCACCGCCGGCGCAGCGGAACCGTGACCTCCTCCGGTAGCCAGCGAGGCGCCTCGCGCCGACTCACGGAGCGCCGCAGCACCGGCGGCGGCCACACCGACTCCGCCTACAGCAGCCGCTGTTCCGGCGTTGTCAGAGGACGGCGCGGACTTGTCCTTCCGTCCGTCGAACCGTTCCGGTACGAACTGCTTGGGCAGCTCAGGAAACTCCGGAGCCTTCAACGACTCGATCTGCCCTGTCGACGCCGAGTACGACTGCCCCAGTTTGATCATCAACTGGGCAGCTTCGACACGGTCGTTGTCGAACTGCGACTGAGCCGAGGTCACCTCGGTCTTCGACGGCCCGCCGTCATGACTGCCGACATCTGTCGCCTTAGCCGCGTGAGCGTCCAGGACCGAGCGCGCGGAGATGCTGGAGTTCTTCAGGGTCTCCAGTTGTGGCTTGACCTCGTGCAGCGTGTCCGCCGCGTTCGCCATCCACTTGCCGGCGCTCTCGCTGTAGTCGCCCAGGCTCAGCGTCGCGAGGGCCATCCCGTGGACCCACTTGCGGAACGCGTCGCCACCCTCGCCCTCCCACTCGACCGAGCCGGCGTGCTTCTTGAGGTCGTCGCCGATGGTGTTGATCGTCTTGGCGGCTTCGGTCAGCAGCGTCCCGAGCTCCGCGGGCGTGGAGCCGTCCGCCGACTCCACCATCGCCCACAGTTCTTCCGGTGTGTGGGCTGCGAAGCGGTACTGCTTGACCATGCCCCACATGTGCGAGCCCAGACCATCGCTCATGATTCTCTTGCCGCGTTTCTTGCCGAACACGCTCCACCAGCGGTTGTCGCGGCAGATCCGACGCGGTCCGGTCGGCCATGCCAGATCCCATGGCGCGGGCCTCGTCGGCCAGGAACCGGTAGCCGAACTCCGGGTCCTCGCGGTGGGCGTCGAACAGGGCGTTAGCCCGGGCGGCCTGTGCGAACTCGGTGTCGGTAACCGGCCGTTCAAGCCAGCGGTAGTAGGGCTGTCTGGCGAGCTTGAGGACCCGGCACGTCACCGTGACGGGCACCCCGCCTGCGGCCAGCTCTTTCACGAGCGGGTAGATCATTTTCCCGGGAGATTCGCCTGCGAGAGATAGGCAGCGGCCCGGCGCAGGACCCCGTTCTCCTGCTCCAGTAGCTTGATCCGCCGACGTGCTTCGCGGAGTTCCGTACTCTCCTGGCTGGTCGTTCCGGGCCTGGTCCCGTCGTCGATATCCGCGCGGCGCATCCACTTCCACAGCGTCATCGCGTGGACGCTGAAATCGGCGGCCACCTGCTCGAACGTCACACCCGGGCCGCGGTTCCTCGCGACCCGCACGACATCCTGGCGGAACTCTTCCGGATACGGCTTGGGCGCAGCGACATCCTTCCCACCTGCCTCACTGGGCAAGCCAGTTCAGATGTCACCCGATCGTGCGGCAGACCCCTACGCATTGGGCAGTAACTGCCTTGAGCGTGGTGCTGGGTCTGATGTGCGGTCTCCTGATCAAGCATCGTGTTCTCCCGCACCATCGGGACAAGTTGGCCCTGCCATATAGCGATACGCCCGGCGAACCAGTGGCATGGCAGGAGTTCAGCAGCCAGCACGACATGGTCGGGCGCATGCTCCTGCCGGCCCTCCCTGCGTCAGTGCCCTGTTCACGTGGCGTGGTCGCGAAAGTCATCGGCGGCTCATCGCCGCGCTGGACGCTGAACTCGGCGGGACCCCGGAGCCCACGGTTCCGGTCCACCTGCTTCGCCCGGAGAACCGCATGACAGCTGCTGTAGCGCTGGCCATTTCGTCGATGTTCGCGCTCTTCGGCGGCGTAGAGCTGACGATCCTGGAGCAGACGTACCCCCAGCGGGTGGTGCCTTCGCCGGGGCTCATGACCATGGCTGCGGTGGCATTCGCCGTCCTGGCCGCGGCGGTGGCCTCCGGGTACAAGGTCAAGCGTCGGTGGCTCTTCGGCGCGACCGCCTTGACCACTCTCCCCGTCCTCATGGCGCCCGCGACGGAAGCGCCAGGGCTCCCCGCCTGGGCCACGATCCCCGGAGTTACGGTCCCAACCTTTGTGGCCGCTGCCACTGTCGTCGCGGCGATCTCCCTGACCCGCGCGGCGCCGATCGCGCTGCCTCAGCGCGTGGGCGCGTGAACCCAGATGACACCGTCCGGCTGCCCCCGTGACCCTCTGGCGAGGGCAGCCGCCCCGGACGGCCGGGGCCGAGCCACTCAAAGTGACCCCGCCAAAACTTCGGGAAGTTTTCGGGAAGAACACCCGCCCAGATCCGTCTGAAATCGCCTCCAGCCGGACTGGTGTAGCCCAGCGAGCCGTCCCTCTGACGCCCGGGCGGGTCGCCGAAGTGGACTTACGAGAGTGCCTCTGACCAGCAAAAAGGCCCCGCCGAAGCGAGGCCGTTGAAGGGGCGCCCCCGGCAGGACTCGAACCTGCGGCCAAGCGCTTAGAAGGCGCCTGCTCTATCCACTGAGCTACGGGGGCCGGTGTGTGGCCGGTGGCGCGGGCGGACGTGGGGGTGATCCGTGACCTTGCCGGGGACAAGGATAGGGCTCCCGGGTCCCGGTCCTTGTTGCTTCGCCTCCGTGGCTCGATGTGGAGGTTCGGTGAAGCGGTCCTGATAATCGCAGGCAGGTGCGAATCGTGCATCGCTTTTGGCGTCTCCCGCCTCGGGTGTTGTGCACTCGTTATGCCTGCGCCCCCTGCCTCCCCTTCCGTCCCGCTGTGTGCTTCCTGTGCGGTATCGGGCGCCTTGTCGCATGCCCTGCAGGTCGCTCGTTCGGGGCTCCGAACTGTCCGCTGGTGTCTTATCGGCGCGCAGAGGCGGTCATATGCTTCAGAAAGCCGCCAAAGTTGGGCATTCTTCGCATGTGGTGACCTTGGACGTACGGCCTCAGCTGCTCGACGCACTTACCGTGCTGCGCGATCGCGTCGCCGCCGCGCGCTTCCCGCTCCCTCTTGCGGGGGCACCACGCGCGCGTGCCAATCGCAGTGAGTTGCTCGCACAGCTCGACGACTATCTGGTGCCCCGGCTGCGGGACCCCGAAGCGCCGCTGCTCGCGGTCATCGGGGGGTCCACCGGGGCGGGCAAGTCGACCCTGGTGAACACGCTCGTGGGGCGCGTGGTCAGCGAGGCAGGAGTGCTGCGGCCCACGACGCGTACGCCCGTGCTCGTCTGCCATCCGGATGACCATCACTGGTTCTCCGGGATGCGGGTGCTGCCCGACCTCACGCGCGTGTGGGTGCCCCGGCAGACGGAGAGCGAGGGCGACTGCGACCCGGACGAGGACGAGTCGCTCGCGCCGCTCCTGGACGACGGGGAGCGGGTGCTGCGGGTGGAGACCGCGGGGACGCTGCCGCGCGGGCTCGCGCTGCTCGACGCGCCCGACGTCGACTCGCTCGTCGCCGAGAACCGGCTGCTGGCCGCCCGGTTGATCAGCGCCGCCGACGTGTGGGTCATGGTGACCACCGCCTCCCGGTACGCCGACGCGGTGCCGTGGCATCTGCTGCGTACCGCCAAGGAGCACGACGCCTCGCTCGTGACCGTGCTCGACCGGGTGCCTCACCAGGTGGTCGCCGAAGTGTCGCGTCAGTACGGCGCGCTGCTCACCAAGGCGGGACTGGGCGACGTGCCCCGGTTCACCGTGCCGGAGCTGCCCGAGTCGACCGGCAACGGCGGGCTGCTGCCGGCCACCGCCGTCGCGCCGCTGCGCGCCTGGCTCACGCACCGCGCGCAGGACCCCGACGCCCGCGCCCTCGCCGTGACCCGCACCGCCCGCGGCGTGCTCGACTCGCTGCGGGTGCGGATGCCCGAGCTGGCAGCTGCCGTGGCCGCCCAGTACTCCGCCGCGGTCCGGCTCACGTCCGCCGTCGAGGACGCGTACGAGAGCGAGCACGCGCGCGTACGGACCAGACTGCAAGGAGGTGCCGTACTCGCCGGAGGCGCCCTGAAACGGTGGCGCAGCTACCCCCTGGACTGTTCCGCAGGGGAGTTGCTCGACGCTCTTGTCGAGAGTCTGGCGGCCCTGCTGCTGTGCGCCGTGACGGCCGCCGACGAGCGGATCGACGAGGCGTGGCGGCGCGAGCCGGGCGGCGAGGCGTCCGAACTGGGCGGGCGGGACCCCGGGTTGGAGAGCGCCGAGCACCGGATCGGCATGGCCGTACGCCGATGGAGGCGCGTGCTCGAGGAGTACGCCGAGGAAGAGGTGCGGGCCGTCGGTGAGGCACAGGGCTCGGCGCCGTCCGACCCCGAGATCGTCGCCGCGCTCGTGGCCACCGCCCTGCTCGGCGGGCGGCGCGCCAGGGCCGCCGGCGAGAACCTCGCCGAGCGGATCGGGGCGCAGGGCGCCCTGCGCCTGCGTGATCGCGGCGGGCGGCTGCTGAGCGAGTACCTGGACACTGTGCTCGGCGCGGAGCGCGAACGCCGGCTCACGCCGCTGGACACCCTCGGCGTCGGCCCCGAACCCCAGGCCGAGCTGATCGCGGCCCTGTCGCTGCTGCAGAAGGAGAGGTGAGGGCGATGACCGCCGTCACGGACCACGCGGACCACACCGAGCGGGCCGAGCCCTGGGACGACGGGCTCATCGCGCGCCGGGCCGAGGCGACCGAGGCGCAGGCGTCGGGGTCCGGCTCGGGCGTGTTCGACGTACAGCAACTCGACGACCGGGGCGACGATGCACAGGAAGGGCCGGAAGGGCAGCTCAAGGGGCGGCTCGACGCGCTGCGCGAGCTCGTCGGGCTGTCCCGGACGCGGCTCGACGGAGCGACGCTCGCCGAAGCCGGGCGCGTACTGGACGAGGCCGCCGCCCGGCGGCGGCTCTCGGCGCGCCACACCGTCGTGGCCGTCGCGGGAGCCTCCGGCAGCGGGAAGTCGACGCTCTTCAACGCCCTGGCCGGGGTGCCCCTTTCGGAGACCGGGCTGCGCCGGCCCACCACTTCGGCGCCGATCGCGTGCAGTTGGACGGACGGCGCCGCGGGGCTGCTGGACCGGCTGGGGATCCCGGGGCGTTCCCGGCGCCGCCCCCTCCAGCAGGCGCAGACGTCGCTGGAGGGGCTCGTCCTCGTGGACCTGCCCGACCACGACTCGGCCGCGCCCGAGCACCGTGCGCAGGTCGACCGGGTGCTCGCGCTCGTCGACGCGGTCATCTGGGTCGTCGACCCCGAGAAGTACGCCGACGCGATGCTGCACGAGCGGTATCTGCGGCCCATGGCGGGCCACGCCGAGGTCATGTTCGTGGTCCTCAACCAGACCGACCGGCTGCCCGGGGACGCCGCCGAGCAGGTCCTCGACGACCTGCGACGCCTCCTCGACGAGGACGGCATCGCGCTCGGCGAGCACGGCGAGCCCGGCGCCACCGTGCTGCCGCTGTCCGCGCTGACCGGTGACGGCGTCGGTGACCTGCGCGAGGCGCTGGACCAGTTCGTCGGGGAGCGGCGCGCCGCGGCCCGGCGCATCGCTGCCGACGTCGACGCCGCGGCCG
>NZ_JAAGMG010001426.1 GCF_010548525.1 Streptomyces sp. SID14478 | reverse complement strand
GACGGACGAACCTCTGGTGTGCCAGTTGTCCTGCCAAGGGCATGGCTGGTTGGCTACGTTCGGAAAGGATAACCGCTGAAAGCATCTAAGCGGGAAGCCTGCTTCGAGATGAGGACTCCCACCCCCTTTGAGGGGTTAAGGCTCCCAGTAGACGACTGGGTTGATAGGCCAGATCTGGAAGCCCGGTAACGGGTGGAGGTGACTGGTACTAATAGGTCGAGGGCTTGTCCTCAGTTGCTCGCGTCCACTGTGTTGGTTCTGAAACCACGAACAACCCCGTACATGGTCACGTACGGTGCGGTTGACAGTTTCATAGTGTTTCGGTGGTCATAGCGTGAGGGAAACGCCCGGTTACATTCCGAACCCGGAAGCTAAGCCTCACAGCGCCGATGGTACTGCAGGGGGGACCCTGTGGGAGAGTAGGACGCCGCCGAACTAATTTTGAATGGAAAAGCCCCGGGCCGGGATACGGTCCGGGGCTTTTCTGCGTTTAAGGTCAGGGTATGGGAAAGCGCTATGACCTCGTCATCTTCGACAACGACGGTGTGCTCGTCGACAGCGAGCCGATCTCCAACACGCTTCTGGCCGGCTATCTCACCGAGCTCGGTCACCCGACGTCGTACGAGGATTCCCTGCGGGATTACATGGGCGCCGCCATGCACCGCGTGCACGATCTCGTGCGGGAACGGACCGGGGAGGAATTGCCCGAAGACTTCGACGAGGTGTTTCACGGGCGGGTGTTCGCCGCGTTCGAGCGGGAGCTGAAGCCCGTGGTCGGTGTCTTCGACGTGTTGGAGAAGCTGACGGAAGAGGGCGTGCCCTATTGCGTGGCGTCGTCGGGGAGCCATGAGCGGATCCGGGTCGGGCACCGGACGACGGGGCTCGACAAGTGGTTCGGTGAGGGGCGGGTCTACAGCTCGGAGGACGTCGGGCGAGGCAAGCCCGCACCCGATCTGTTCCTGTACGCCGCCGAGCGGATGGGCGTACCGCCCGAGAGGTGCCTCGTCGTCGAGGACAGTCCGCTCGGGGTCCGGGCCGCCGTCGCCGCGGGCATGGACGTGTACGGGTTCACCGCGATGACGCCGGCCGAGCGGCTCGACGGTGCCGACCGGCTCTTCGGGGACATGCGGGAACTGCCCGGCCTCCTGGGGTGAATTGGCAGGCTGATCCATCTACCCACCGGTAGGTCTGGGGCATACGCTGAGCCGCCATGAGCGATGGGTCCGATGGCATAACAGGTGTCCTGCGGTGGGGGCGAAGAGCGCTGGGGTTCAGCTTCTTCGCGCAGGGAGCGGCGTTCGCGCTGCTGGTGACGCGGATTCCCGCGATCCAGGACCAGTACGGAATCTCGGACGGGTTGCTGCCCGTCTTCCTCGCCGCGGTGCCGATCCTGGCCGGTGCCGGGAGCGTGGGCACCGAGCAGCTGGTGAAGCGGGTACGGCCCAGCCTGGTGCTGCGGTGGTCGCAGCCCGTCGTGCTGCTGGCGCTCCTGGGGGTGGGTGCAGGGGACAACCTGTGGGAAGTGGCCGTCGCGCTGGGCGCGTTCGGGCTCGCCGTGGGTGCGCTCGACGCCTCCATGAACATGCTGGGCGTCAGTCTGCAGCGGGCGTACGGGCGCAGCATCATGCTGGGCTTCCACGCCGCGTACAGCCTCGGGGGGATCGTCGGGGCGTCGGTCGCGTGGGCCGGGGCGCACTGGGACCTGTCGCTGTTCGTGTCGTACCTGCCGGTGGTCGTGGTGCTGCTGCCCGCCGCGCTGGTGGGCAGTCGCTGGTACGTGGACGGGGGCGCGGAGGTCCAGGAGCCGGCTGCCGGGGAGCAGGCCGGCGGAGCGGGCGGTGGCGTCGTCTTCAAGATGCTGCTGCCGCTGTGCCTGGTGATGGCGTTCGCGTACATCGGGGATTCGACGGTCTCCAACTGGAGCGCGAAGTACCTGCAGGACGTGCTGGGCAGCTCGGAGCAGCTGTCGACGGTGCCGTACAACGTCTACATGGTCATGACGCTCGTCGGGCGGGCCGTGGGCGACGTGGGGGTGCGGCGGTTCGGGGCCGTGCTGGTGGTGCGGATCGGGACGGTGGTGGCCGCCTGTGGGTTCGCCGTCGTGGCGGTCGCGCCGGGGCCCTGGGTGGGGATGCTCGGATTCACGCTGCTGGGGCTCGGGCTGTGCGTGATCGTGCCGCAGACGTTCGCCGCGGCGGGGCGGATGTTCCCGAAGGCGTCGGATGCCGCCATCGCGCGGCTCAATATCTTCAACTACGTTGGTTTTCTGGTGGGTTCGCCGCTGGTGGGCGCTTTGGGCGATGCGTGGAGTTATCGCGGCGCCATGCTCGTACCGATGGTGTTGGTGCTGGTGACGCTCGTGTACGCCCCTTCGTTCGGTTCCGGGACGGACCGATACGGTGGCAAGCATGAGCGGCCGCGCGCAGTTGATGTGGGACCCGGCGGTAGCGGGGTATGACTTCGGACCCGGGCATCCGATGGACCCGGTCCGGCTCGAGCTGACCCGGGGCCTGGTCGACGCCTTCGGGCTCGACCGGGACGTGGCGGTCGTCGCGGCCAAGCGGGCGGGTGACTCCACGCTGCGGCTGGTGCACCGCGAGGACTACGTGGAGGCCGTGAAGGCCGCCTCGGCGGATCCGGGCGCGGCCGACCAGGCGTACGGCCTGGGGACCACCGACGACCCGGCCTTCGCCGGCATGCACGACGTCTCCGCGCTGATCGCGGGGCAGTCGGTGGGCGCCGCCGAGGCAGTGTGGCGGGGCGAGGCCCTGCACGCCGTGAACTTCGCCGGCGGGCTGCACCACGCGATGCCGGGGGCCGCGTCCGGGTTCTGCGTGTACAACGACGCCGCGCTCGCCATCGCCAGGCTCCTGGAGCTGGGCGTGGAGCGGGTCGCGTACGTGGACGTCGACGTGCACCACGGGGATGGGGTCCAGGCCGCGTTCTGGGAGGACCCGCGCGTGCTGACCGTCTCGCTGCACGAGCATCCGCGGACGCTGTTCCCGCAGACCGGGTGGCCCGAGGAGACCGGGGCGGACGGCCCCGGCGAGGGCACGGCCGTCAATGTGGCGCTGCCCGCCGGGACGGGGGACGCGGGCTGGGTGCGGGCCTTCCACGCCGTCGTACCGGAGCTGCTCGCCGAGTTCCGGCCACAGGTGCTGGTGACGCAGCACGGCGCCGACACGCACTTCGAGGACCCGCTCGCGCACCTCGCGGTGTCGCTCGACGCGCAGCGGGCCGTACAGGTCGCCTGTCACGAGCTGGCGCACGAGTACGCGCAGGGGCGCTGGGTCGCACTGGGCGGTGGCGGGTACGCCGTCGTCGACGTCGTGCCCCGCTCGTGGACGCATCTGGTGGCCATCGCCGCCGGGCGGGAGATCGCGCCGGAGACGGTGATCCCGGACGGCTGGCGTCAGGAAGTCTTCGCCCGTACGCGGCAGTTGGCGCCGGGCCGGATGACGGACGGGCGGTGGCCCGTCGCGTACCGGGAGTGGGAGGCCGGGTACGACCCCGCGGACCGGCTCGACCAGGCGATTCTGGCCACGCGGAAGGCCGCGTTTCCGCTGCGGGGACTGCTGCCGTAGGGCGGTGGCCGGTCGCCGGGGGCACGGTTACTCCGACTGTGGGGTGTTTTCCCGTTTTTGGGGTGCTCGGGGCGTCAATGCGCCAGCATCTCAAGCGTGTTGAGCACCGGCGCCCTGCGTGCGCACCTGTTGGCGGCTCGGCTTGCCGGGCCCGTGGCGACCTCCCGCGAGGAGAGTCTGCGCAGCTACCGGCTTTTCGAGGCGCGGGACCCGCGCGTCCTGCTCGGCCTCGATCCCGAATGGCGTTGGGCGCAGCGGGACTTGCTCGCGCTGATGGCCGACAAGTGCGGGGTCTCGGGAGATCCCGCGCACACCTCCGGGTACGACGTCATCGACCCGGAACTCACGCTGGCGGCCCTCGACGCGTTCGCGGATCGGCTCGGCCGGGCAGCAGACACCCGTTCGCCCGTGCTCATCGGAACCGGACATCCGCACCGATTGCTCGTTTTCTACGCCGCGTTGGCGGACGCCTTGTCGGCGGCGGGGTGCCCTGTCCTCACCCCGGCGCAGGGTTGCAGTGTCGACATAACGACCCGGTTCGGTCTACGCACGTACAACCTTGACTACGTACGAGGAGTCGCGCTGGTGCGGGAACCCGGCGCACGGCCACCCGGCAGTGAGACCGGCGCGCACACCCACTCACCCCTCCCGGTTCGTACCGTGCTGGCCGCGTGCGCGGAGGCCGGCGGGCCGCTTCCGGGGCTTGTCGTGGGAGACCACGGATGGGTCTGCGGTGCAGGTCAGTTGGGGTTCGACGCCATCGGTCTGGCCGATACGGATGACCCGGCCCTGTTCGTCGGTGAGGCCGAGGGGCAGGTGTCCGTCGTCGTTCCGCTTGATGACGCTGTGCGGTCTGATTACTACCGACCGCTTACTCGCTATGTACTCAATCGAGCGTGTCTGTCACAGTAGGCGGCCGATCGCATCTCCTCTTCCCCACTCGCACCACACGCCCCTACATTGGGGAGTGAGCACGCAACGACGTTGAGTCACCGGAAGGGGAAGCCGGTGGCCGTCGAGTGCGGAAGGTTCAGGTGTGTCATGGCTGCTGGTGAGAGTAGGCCTCTGAACGAGGTGCAATTCCTGACCGTCGCGGAAGTCGCTTCGGTCATGCGAGTGTCCAAGATGACCGTGTACCGACTGGTGCACAGTGGTCATCTGCCCGCGATCCGGGTCGGGCGGAGCTTCCGCGTCCCGGAGCAAGCGGTCCACGAGTACCTCCGCGAGTCCTATGTGGGGGTGGAAACGGGCTGACCGGCACCCCCCGGGAGCGCCTGCGGAGCTGCTCCGGAGGTCCCGGGGACCCCTCGATTTCTAGCTCGGCGCTCGGGCGGGGTACGCTGGCCCTCCGTAGGTCGTGTGGGCCCCAATGCAGCCCCGCACCGAGTGATTGTCCCTGCATTGCAGGGGTTGTCCGAGAAGTGAGCGAGGGTAGTCGTGGGCTCTGTCATTAAGAAGCGGCGTAAGCGGATGGCGAAGAAGAAGCACCGCAAGCTGCTGAAGCGCACTCGTGTGCAGCGTCGCAACAAGAAGTAAGCGACCACTGCAGTAAGCACGGTCTGTGGCCCTTTCACCGTTCGGTGGGAGGGCCACAGTGCGTTCCCGCGAGGGCCACAGTGCGTTTCCGGTCACCGTGAATGATGGGGTCATCACAGCGCAACATCGAACCGCTAACGTGTGCGGCGCGGACAGTGCATGCGGAGCGCGGCGGGCTGGGACGGAAGGCAGGCGCTGAATCTTGGGCAAGGTCGTGCTCGTGACCGGGGTGGCCCGGCAGCTCGGGAGCCGTTTCGTGCGGCGGATCCAGCGGGACCCGGACGTGGACCGGGTGATCGGCGTGGACGTGGTGCCGCCCGCGCACCACCTGGGCGGTGCGGACTTCCTCGAAGCCGACATCCGGCAGCCGACGATCGCGCGCGTGCTCGCCGAGTACGCGGTCGACACCGTCGTGCACATGGACGTCACCGGGACCCCGCTGGCCAGTGGCGGGCGCGGCTCGGTCAAGGAGACCAACGTCATCGGCACGATGCAGCTCCTCGGCGCGTGCCAGAAGGCGCCGAGCGTGAAGCGGCTCGTGGTGAAGTCGAGTACGAACGTGTACGGCTCGGCGCCGCGCGATCCGGCCGTGTTCACCGAGACGACGCCGCCCAAGTCGCTGCCCAGCGGCGGCTTCGCCAAGGACGCCGTCGAGGTCGAGGGGTACGTGCGCGGGTTCGCCCGGCGCCGCCCGGACGTCGCCGTATGCGTACTGCGCTTCGCCAACATCCTTGGTCCCACGGCCGATTCGCCGCTCGCCGAGTACTTCGCGCTGCCGGTCCTGCCGACCGTGCTGGGCTACGACCCGCGGCTGCAGTTCGTGCACGAGGACGATGTCATCGAGGTGCTGCGGATCGCCTCGCACGAGCCCGAGCGCGGCTCGCTCAACAGCGGCACCTTCAACGTCGCGGGCGACGGCGTCCTGCTGCTGTCGCAGTGCTCGCGCCGGCTCGGCAGACCGACCGTCCCCGTACTGCTGCCGGCCGTGACCTGGGTGGGCGGGGCCCTGCGTACGCTGGGTGCGACGGACTTCTCGCCCGAGCAGATCAGGTTGCTCACGCACGGGCGGGTGGTGTCGACGACCCAGATGCGCGACACACTGGGATTCCGGCCGAAGTACACGACCGCGGAGACCTTCGCGGATTTCGTACGCGGCCGGGGCCCCGGACTGCTGCCGCCCCAGGCCCTGGCGTCAGCTGTGGACAGGATCGCGTCGCTGCCCTTCCCGGGCGGGCGCACACCCGGCCACCCCTCGACGCAGAGCGCCAACTGAGGAGCGCGTGAACGATGGCGGACGCCAAGGTCATTCCGTTCGACGACGACAGGTCGCGGGGCGCCACCGGCAAGGGTCCCTCGCGGCGCCGGGGCACGGGCGGTAGCGCCCGGCGCAAGGGCGAACCCCTGGGCGCCGCCCGGGAGGTGCGCGAGGTCCCACCGCTGCCGGCGCAGGGCTCGGCGCCCGAGCCGGAGCCGCAGGCACCCCAGGAGCGCGCTGGCTGGGACCGGCGGATCGCGGGCGGGCTCGCGTTCCTGCGGCGGCGGGTGACCGGGGACTACGACGTCGACGAGTTCGGCTACGACAAGGAGCTCACCGACCAGGTCCTGATGTCGATGCTGCGGCCGATCGCGGAGAAGTACTTCCGGGTCGAGGTGAAGGGCGTCGAGAACATCCCGTCGGAGGGCGGGGCGCTGATCGTCTCCAACCACTCCGGGACGCTGCCGCTGGACGGCCTGATGATGCAGGTCGCGGTCCACGACAACCACCCGGCGGGCCGCCACCTCCGCCTCCTCGCCGCCGACCTGGTCTTCATGCTGCCGGTCGTCAACGAGCTGGCCCGCAAGGCCGGGCACACGCTGGCCTGCGCGGAGGACGCCCAACGGCTGCTGGAGAGCGGCGAGTTGGTAGGAGTCATGCCCGAGGGCTTCAAGGGCATCGGCAAGCCGTTCAGCGAGCGGTACAAGCTGCAGCGGTTCGGCCGCGGCGGCTTCGTGTCGACCGCGCTGCGCGCCGGGACGCCGATCGTGCCGTGCTCGATCGTCGGGGCCGAGGAGATCTACCCGATGATCGGCAACGCGAAGACGCTGGCCCGGGTGCTCGGCTTCCCGTACTTCCCGATCACGCCCACGTTCCCGTGGCTGGGACCGCTCGGCGCGGTGCCGCTGCCGACGAAGTGGACGATCCAGTTCGGGGAGCCGATCCCGACGGACGGGTATCCGCCGGAGGCGGCCGAGGACCCGATGCTCATGTTCAACCTGACGGACCAGGTCCGGGAACAGATCCAGCACACGCTGTACAAGTTGCTGGTGCAGCGGCGGTCGGTGTTCTTCTGACGGGTGCCGGGCGTCCGGCGCAGGGTCGTGCAGGGTCTCCTGAGGCATGAGGAAGGGCCCGGGGGTGAACCCCGGGCCCTTCCTTGTGCGCTGGGTGCTACTTCGCGTCCTCGCCGTCGATGCCCAGGCCGGGCAGCAGGCCCGGCAGGAGCGGGGGCAGCGTGACGTCCGGCTTGGGGGAACCCGGCGTGTTCGAGCCGGACTTCCCGTCGGACGGCGTCGGGGTCGACTCGTCCTTCGGCGGGTCCAGGAGGCCGCCGGTGTTCTCGCCGAGCAGGCCGCTCTCGTCCTCGCCGGTACCGGAGTCGGACGGCTTCGGCTTGCTGGAGCTGCCGCCGCGCTGATCGGTGCCGGCCGAGCCGGACGGCGCCGAGCGGTCGGTGCCGGGCGCCTCCGGGGACGTACCGTCAGTGCGGCCGGGGCTCTCGGAGCCGCCCGTGCTGGGGGGCTGCGGCAGCAGGGAGCGCAGCGGACCGACCTCTTCGTCTATGGCGTCGAAGACCGAGCTCACCTGGTCCCTCACGTCACCGAGCTGCACCGGCAGGCGGTTGCTCAGCGTGCTCCAGCTCTGCCGGTGGGACTGGGTGAACGCGGACAGGGCCTGGATGGGGCCGAGCGAGCCGTCCCGCTTGTACGCGTCGCTGAGCAGCTGGTGGCCGTGCGAGGCGTCGTACTGCATGCCGGAGAGCGCACGCCTGACCTCGCCCACGAATTCGTGGTCGAGCTGACCGCCGCGGTCGCGCTCCATCAGCCGCCGCGCCTCGTTGAGCCGCGTCGACGCCTGGTCCAGGTAGATCTGCCCGCGGTCGGAGTCGCTGTCCGCCATGCCGAGCTTGAGGTCCTCCATGCCGCGCTTGAGCCCGTAGAGGTTGTCACCGGGCAGTGCGTTCGAACTCGCCGCGGCCACTCCGCTGAACGCGCCCGCGGCCACCCCGACCGTGAGCCCGCCCGCGGCGATCCCCTTGGACAGGCGTGAGCGGGGCCGCAGCTTGCGCAGCGACGTCGCCCGGTGTGCTCCCTTGCCCTTGCGCTGCTCCGGCACGGAGGGGCCCGTGCCTTCTTGGAGCATGGCCTCCATGGCCGCAACGAGCTGGGCCCGCTGCACCACCTTGACCTCGGGGTCCATCTCCGGTTTCGGTAGCTCGCCGAGGCCGGTCGACAGGGACAGAAGCCTGCCCTGCTCGGCCTGGTCGCTCTGCCCAGCGGCCGGTTCCTCCGGCTGCTGCGCCGCCGGGTCCCGGTCGGACTGGTCCTCGAGGGCCTGGGCGAAGGCGTTCGCCCGCCGGTGTGCCGAGACGTTCGCGATCACTGGCGGCACCTCCTCTCGTCATGACGGTCGACTCCCATGTCGACTCCCCAGGGGGTCCTGAGGGTTGCACGCCCGGCCCGCTTGCACACGATCGAGTGAGCGAAGCGGAGGCCGGAAGTGACCACAGGGAGCCTGCATCCCGCACAACGAGCGGCGCGGCACTTGGGTTACGGACGAAAGATGATCCGACCGCGAAAGCATCTCCCTTTCACGCAAGGTGAGTTGGAAGATGCGCTCGGTGACGGATGCGGTCAGCGGACGTCGTCCGGGAGGAGCCGGGCGAGCGTGCGCACGGCCCGGTACTGGAGGGTCTTGATCGCGCCCTCGTTCTTGCCCATCACGCGAGCGGTCTCGGCGACGGACAGACCCTGCAGGAAGCGCAGCGTGACGCACTCCTGCTGCTGCGGGTTCAGTCGTCGTACGGCGTCGAGCAGGGCCGCGTTCGACAGGGATTCGAGGACGGAGTCCTCGGGGGAACGCTCCACTTCGTTGGCGTCGAGCATTTCGCCCGTGGTCACTTCGAGGCGGAAGCGGCTCGACTTGAAGTGGTCGGCGACCAGGTTGCGCGCGATCGTGACCAGCCAGGCGCCGAAGTCGCGGCCCTGCCAGGTGAAGGTGCCGATGCGGCGCAGGGCGCGCAGGAATGTCTCGCTGGTGAGGTCCTCGGCCGTCGCCTTCCCGCCGACGCGGTAGTAGATGTAGCGGTAGACGGTGTCGCTGTACTGGTCGTAGAGCCGGCCGAAGGCATCCGCCTCACCGGCCTGGGCCCGCTCGACCAGATCCATCATGCGGGCGCTGTCGCTGTCCGCCGCGGGGCGGCGGGCGGTCGACGTGCCGGACGCACCGGCGGCTCCGGAGCGTGCGCGTCTGCCGACGGTGGCGGTGCTGCTGTCGGCCATGGCGAAGCACGGGCCGACCGGCGCAGGGGCGGCGAGGGCGGGGACGGCGTACGCGGTGGGGACGAAGCCGCGCAAGCGGTCTACGACCGTTGCGCGCAGCGTAGCCAGGCCCGAGGCGTCAACCCCGACGTGTTGAAACACGGGACTCCCAGAGGCAGAGCTTCCATCACGTGCAGTGCGGGACCGATCACTCGTCGTACTGACGCGTGGGTACCGGTTTGCGTCTGAGGAGAATAACGCTTCGTGCAGGGAGCGCTACACCGAGTTGCTCAAATCATCGATTACGTCACTTCTGTAGCTGATCGCCGATGATTCAAGTACCAGAGAGTGACCACTTGTTGATCGGATTAGGTCATCTTCCGGCTGCGGCCGTGACGCGTTGTGGCCGAGTGCTATCCGCGGGACTGGCCGGGGCTCGGCGGGGGAAGACCCCTGGATTGGGGCGGTGGCCGCTGCGGCGGGAGCGGTCAGCGACGACGCCGGTGCAGGGCGATCGCCGCCGCTGTGCCGCCCGCGACCGCGCCGACGCCGGCCGCGGCCGGGATGCCGACCTTCGCGGCCTTGCGGCCGGTGCGGTAGTCCCGCAGCCGCCACTCCCGCTCGCGCGCGTACTTGCGCAGTTTCGCGTCGGGATTGATCGCGTACGGGTGCCCGACGAGCGAGAGCATCGGGATGTCGTTGTGGGAGTCGCTGTACGCGGCGCAGCGGCCGAGCTCCAGGCCCTCGGCCGACGCCAACGCCCGCACCGCCTCCGCCTTCGCGGGGCCGTGCAGCGGCTCGCCGACGAGCTTGCCCGTGTAGACGCCGCCGATGGACTCGGCGACCGTGCCGAGGGCCCCGGTCAGGCCGAGGCGGCGGGCGATGACCGTGGCGATCTCCACGGGCGCGGCCGTGACCAGCCAGACCTTCTGCCCGGCGTCCAGGTGCGCCTGGGCGAGCGCGCGGGTGCCGGGCCAGATGCGCTCGGCCATGTACTCGTCGTAGATCTCCTCGCCGATGGACATCAGCTCGGAGACGCGGTGGCCCTTCACGATCGACAGGGCGCTGTCGCGGGCGTCCTGCATGTGCTCGGGGTCCTCGACCCCGGCGAGTCTGAACCAGGCCTGCTGCCAGGCGAACCGGGTGAGCTCGCGGCGCTGGAAGAACTTCCGCTTGTACAGGCCGCGGCCGAAGTGGAAGATCGCGGCGCCCTGCATCACGGTGTTGTCCAGGTCGAAGAAGGCGGCGGCCTTGTCGTCGCCGACGACCGGGAACTCCGGTTCCCCTGCCGCGTCGTCCGCGGCGGGCGGCGGAACCTGCTCCTCCAGCTCCTGGGAGGACTTGCGGGCGGCCTCCGCCGAAGCCTCGCCTGCCAGCACGCTCCGCGCGGTGGCGGAGCGCCTACGGGGTGTGAGCCATCCGAGAGCGGCCATGTGGTGAGCATAGCCAGCTTGTTCGGTGCTTCCGGAGACGAGCGGATTTCGGGAAGCTGTCGCTCTGTGAAATCCCGACTACGAAGGGCGTCGTACGAGGGCCGGGCGCGGGGTCAGAATGGCCGGTATGAGTCCCATCTTTCGCCGGAGCGAGAAGAAGAATCCCCAGGAGCGCGTCGTCACGCTGATCGGAAAGCCCGGATGTCATCTGTGCGATGACGCACAGGCGGTGATCGAAAAGGTCTGTGCCGAGGTCGGCGCGTCCTGGGAGAAGAAAGACATCAACGAGGACGAGGAGTTGTACCGGAAGTACTGGGAGCAGATCCCGGTCGTCCTCGTCGACGGTGCGCAGCACGACTTCTGGCGCGTACAGGAGGAGCGGCTGCGGCGCGCACTCACGCAGTAGCGCTGCGCGCACGGGCGGCGGGCGGGGCGGGGGCGCGGTCGCGCACGTCACTGACCGACGAGTCCAAGTGGTCCCGAAAGTCGCTTAGGATCGGGGGCGGTTTTGGTCTCGGGGGCGTGGATCGTAAGGAAGGTGTGCGGTTTTGCCCCCCACAGGTGAGCAACGAAGCCGCCTGCGCGCCGGTTCCACTGATGCGTGCGGGGGGCGCGTGACCCCGGTCACGTTGGCCGGGCAAATCGGACACCATCTTTGTGCACGCGTTCACAAAGACATAGCCTGCATTCGACGGGGCGGTCTTGGAACGAACAGCCGCCCACAGCCCCGCTCTACCCGCAGGAGCACCGTGGCAACTGGCCGAACTCACCGACCGGCGACCCGCAGCCGAGGAATTCCCGAGGCCACCGTCGCCCGTCTCCCGCTGTACCTCCGAGCCCTCACCGCTCTGTCGGAGCGCTCGGTGCCCACGGTCTCCTCCGAGGAGCTCGCGGCCGCGGCGGGGGTCAACTCCGCGAAGCTGCGCAAGGACTTCTCGTACCTCGGCTCGTACGGGACCCGGGGCGTCGGCTACGACGTCGAGTACCTCGTCTACCAGATCTCACGCGAGCTGGGCCTCACGCAGGACTGGCCGATCGTGATGGTCGGTATCGGTAACCTCGGTGCGGCGCTTGCCAATTACGGCGGTTTCGCCTCGCGCGGGTTCCGCGTGGCGGCCCTCATCGACGCCGACCCGGCCATGGCCGGCAAGTCAGTGGCCGGCATGCCGGTGCAGCACGCCGACGACCTCGAGAAGATCATCGACGAGAACGGCGTCTCCATCGGCGTCATCGCGACCCCCGCCGGTGCCGCGCAGCAGGTCTGCGACCGGCTCGTCGCCGCCGGCGTCACCTCCATCCTGAACTTCGCGCCGACCGTGCTGTCCGTGCCGGACGGCGTCGACGTGCGCAAGGTCGACCTCTCCATCGAGCTGCAGATCCTCGCCTTCCACGAGCAGCGCAAGGCGGGCGAGATCCTCCAGGCCGCCGAGGCCGAGGGTGCCGTCGGCGTCGAGGGCCCCGCCGCCAAGGTCACCAAGCCCGCTGCCGCCGACCGCAAGGGACCCGACGGGGACGTGCCCGCCGTGATGCCGGCATGAGTCTCCTCGTCGTGGGGCTGAGCCATCGCAGCGCCCCGGTCAGCGTCCTGGAGCGGGCCGCGCTGAATCCGGAATCCCAGGCCAAGCTCCTGCAGGACACGATCGCCGCCGAGCCGGCCGCCGAAGCCGCCGTCCTCGCCACCTGCAACCGCATCGAGCTGTACGCGGACGTGGACAAGTTCCACGCCGGCGTCGCCGAGCTGTCGACGCTGCTCGCCCAGCACAGCGGGGTCGGCCTCGAGGAGCTCACTCCCTATCTTTATGTGCACTACGAGGACCGGGCGGTGCACCACCTGTTCTCGGTGGCATGTGGGCTCGACTCGATGGTGGTCGGCGAGGGCCAGATCCTCGGCCAGATCAAGGACACCCTCGCGCGGGCGCAGGAGATGCACTCCGCGGGCAAGCTCCTCAACGACCTCTTCCAGCAGGCCCTGCGGGTCGGCAAGCGCGCGCACTCCGAGACCGGGATCGACCGCGCCGGTCAGTCCCTCGTCACCTTCGGGCTCGAACAGCTCGCGGTGGCGCAGCCGGTGGACGCCTGGGCGCAGGGCAAGCGCGCGCTCGTCATCGGCGCGGGATCGATGTCGTCGCTCGCGGCGGCCACGCTCGCGCGGGCCGGCGTCAGCGAAGTCGTCGTCGCCAACCGGACGGCGGAGCGCGCCGAGCGGCTCGTCGAGATCCTCACGGAGGCGGGCGCCGTCGCCCGCAGCGTCGCCATGGACGCCGTGGCGGACGAACTGACACGTGCCGACGTCGCCATCTCCTGCACCGGCGCGACCGGACTCGTCCTGACCGCCGACGCCGTACGGGCCGCCGTCGCCGGACGCACGCCGACCGCGGGCGCCGAGGTGCCCGCGACCTCGACTTCCGTTCCGGGCAAGGCAGTTGCCGACGGCTGCCCGGTCGACGCGGTGCGCAGCGGGTTCTCCGTCGAGGGCGAGGCCGCCGTCGCCGGGTTCGACGCCGCCGCGCTCGAACAGCACGGCGCCTGGGTGGACAACGCCCCGGGCGAGCGCGTGCGCCCCGTCGAGCCCTCCGAGGCCGAGGCCATCGCGGCACTGG
>NZ_JAAGMG010001383.1 GCF_010548525.1 Streptomyces sp. SID14478 | reverse complement strand
CCAGCCAGGACCACACCGTCCGCTTGTGCACCCCCACCACACCCGCGGCCATCCGCACATGCGCCGTCGTCAACTCCCCCGACGCGCGCAGCCGCAGCAACTCACGCACCGCGGCAGGCCGCAACTCGTCCCGATGCCGACCCAGCCCCTCATCCCCAGCCCCGACCCCAGGGACGTCGCCGTCCGCCGTCACCGCAGCCGACACACAGGCCACGAACGAACCAGCAACCGAGCAGCGATCACAGTGACAGCCTCCATGACGTCAACTACCGCCCCACACAGGGCAGTTCACGTCACGCCCGTGACAGACGCGACGAATGAGACGCTAAGGCCGACACTCCGACAAGAGTCCCCGCGATCACTTGGACGAGTGACAAATCCCCGTTCCACTCACCACGCCACACCCCCATGCGCTACAGAGCACAACCCAAAGGAGATCCGGCGAACACACCACCAGCCAATCCGGACTCACACCACCACCAAACCCGGAACACCACCACCAACACCAACCACCCGAAACACCCGACGACCAGCACAAAAAAGCCCCCGCCTCAATGGCGAGGGAACTCGGACACCCCAGTGCCACCTTCCCCGATCCTCACAGCTCTTCCACCAGAACAAGCTGGCGGTGGATTGGCTTCCTCGGTCTCGATGTGTGAGTGAGCTGACGTCTGGTCAGGTCCGTTGGGTGGCACAGATGTTGGGGT
Source organism: Streptomyces sp. SID14478 (assembly GCF_010548525.1). Classification (GTDB taxonomy): domain Bacteria; phylum Actinomycetota; class Actinomycetes; order Streptomycetales; family Streptomycetaceae; genus Streptomyces. Next base: position 13,643 of record NZ_JAAGMG010001383.1, on the reverse strand, counting down.
GTTCTGAGCGGGTAGCTTGGCGGGGGCTGGCGGTGGGCGAACGCTACGGCTGGCCTCCCCTGAAGTGCGGTCAGAACCAACTGAACTCTCATTCACACCTGTCGCGCCGAAGTCCGAGCATCGCCTCGGCAGCAGGTCCTAGTGGCAAGGTGCTACGAACAGAGTCCGTCTTCTGCGCGTTCCGTAGCAGCCGCTGCCTCGGCGAGCGTACGGACGACGAGGAGCGCCGTCTCCTCGTCGTGGATGCCCGTCGCCTCGCCCTGTTCCGCGATTATTTGCGCTGCTGCGTGTGCCGTGATGTGTGCCAGGGAGTACTCCCCCAATACCAGATCACGTCCGATGGTTTCGATGACGGTGTCGAGGGCGGGGACGACGTCGTACAGGTTCTTGCCGTGTGCCCACATGGCTTTCGGGTCCTCGGTCATGAGAGAGATCTTCTCAAGGACGATGGGGTCTAATGGCGACGGGCGGTGCAGTGGTCGACGAGCTGGTGTTGGGGTGGCACAGGAATATGTAGTTCTCGAATAGCGGCCGTGGGCGGTGCAGGGTCCTGGATCTATATTCACGGCCGGCTGTGCGGGTGCTTTTCGAGGCCGTTGTCGCCGTCATAGTCGCTCGATGGCGGCTGCGAGTGTGAGGAGGTTCTGTTCGTGGCCGCGGCGGGCGATCAGTTGGAGTCCGACCGGTTCGCCTGCCGGTGTCAGTCCGGCTGGCAGGCTGATGGCCGGGTGTCCGGTGATGTTGAAGGCCCAGGTGAGGGCCACGCTCATGGTGTGTCCGGGCCCGTCGTGGCCGTGTGGTGTGTTCGGGGTGGTCGGGGTGGCGAGCAGATCGACGGTGTCGAACAGTTGGTCCACTGCCGCGGTCAGGGCGGCCGCCTGGCCGGTGGCGTTTGCTGCGTCGTGCGTGGAACGGCTGCGCATTGCGTGCCAGCAGGGGGCGGGGTTCGGCAGGGTCACCTTGGTGTCGCTTAGGTGCAGTGTGTCGGTGGCTGCGGCTTCGGTGAGTCGGGCGTGGGCGGTGGCTGCTACTGATGCGGTGGTCTTGGCGAATCCCAGGGTTGCTGACCAGGCGGTGCGCGGTGGCGTGGTGGTGGCGGGTTGGCGTCGTAGTGTCGTGTCTCCGGCTAGTACGGCGAGGTAGGCGGCGGTGTCTGCCACGGTGCGTGCGAGGGGGCCGGAGGTGTTGAGTCCGGCTCGGTCGCGTGCGGGGACCAGGCCGTTGGTGGGTTTGAGGCCGATGATCGAGCACCAGGCGGCGGGGATGCGTACGGAGCCGGCTCCGTCGCTTCCGGTGGCCAGCGGTACCAGGCCGGCCGCGACGGCGGCTGCGGAACCGGCCGAGGATCCGCCCGGGCTCCAGTCGGGGTGGTGTGGATTGAGTGTTGGCCCGTTGTGGGTCGCTCCCCAGGTCTGCCAGTTGGTGCCGGGGCCGGGGGTGGCGGTGGCTCCGACGGGGATGCATCCGGCTGCCATTAGTCGGCGGGTCTGCAGGGCGGTGAGGCCTTCGGTTGCTTTGACCGCCAAGGGCACGCCGGCCAGGGGCAGGGGTTCCCCTTGCCGGATGCGGCGGTCCACGTGTTCCGCTTGCGCGAGGGCTGCTTCGGGCCAGCACTGGGTGAATGCCCGGAGCCGGTCGTCGGCACTGATCCGGGCGAGAGTGCTGACGGTGATGTCGCGGGCCGAGACGGCGCCTGCCCGCACGGCGGCGGCGATTTCGACGGCGGTGACAGTAGTGGTGTTTTCGGTGCCGGTCACAGGGCGGCAGCTGTCTGATGCTGGTCCGGGCCGGGTGGCTGGGCAGGCGGGTGGTCGGGGCCCCTGCTGGGATGTCGATGATCTGTGCGCATCGGGGCCTCTCGGTGGGCGGGAACGGTGTGAGGACAGGATGCGCCGGTCGCGGAGGTCCCGTCGACGTGGTCAGGACGACACCGTGCCCCCTGGCCGCGAGCGTGAGCCGGTGCCCGGACCCACTCCAGCAAGGGGTGGGTCCGGGCACCGGCTCGTGTACGGGGTTCAGGCGGCGGGCGGGGTGTCGCTCCAGGCCGTGAGGGACAGCTTGGCGTTGTCTACCTCTTGCTTGAAGGTGACGGTGCTGTGCGCATTGCTGCCTGTGGGCGATATCTGCAGGTAGTGGGCGGCTGCGGTACCGGCTCCGGTGTGCGTCCACACGAGGTCGGCGTAGGCCGAGTCGCCGGCCTGCAGGGTGACGTCGTGCCGGCCGGGGTCTGTGGCGAAGTAGGTGTCGCCGTGTTCGGTGTGTGTCTTCAGTGCGCTGTGGCCGCTGCCTTCCAGGGCGAGGCCTGCGTAGCCGGAGAGCGTGCAGGTGACGTTGCCGGTGTTGGTGAGCTTCAGGAATGTCCCGGCATGGTTCATGCCCGCCTGTTCGGTGCCGAGCTGCGTGGTGGCCGCCTTCAGGGTGCCGGGCTGGCATTCCTGGGTGGCGTGTGCCGCAGACGATGTGGCGTCGGCTGCGAGAGCCGTGCCCGTTCCTGCGGCGGCCAGAGCGACCGCGGCGGTGGCGGCGAGGGTGATACGCGAGATGGCCATGTTCCGTCCTCCTTGCAGTGCGTGCTCACGTACAGAGGCAGTCGCAACTTCCTCTGCACAGACGCCTTGCCAGGAGGGCCGTCGGCAATGTCACCAGATAGTCACAAGAGGCCAGGGAGGTAACTGCTCGGATTGCGGTGATCGCTTATGTATCACCGCGCCGCGCGGACTGGGCGCATGGCGGCCGCGGTGTTCGCGGCGACGGTGAGCGGGTCGGTGAGCGGTCGGTCGAGGAGTTGGGTCAGGTCGGGGCTGGTGGTGCTGAGGAACCCGTGGCGGACGCTGGTCGCGATCGAGGCGAGCATCGAGGGCTGGAACGGCAGTAGCGTGTTGTCAGCGTGGAGTTGGGCCCGGTACTCCCCGAGTCCGATGGTCCGGTGTGCGACTCCGAGGGCTTCGGCGATGCCGACGGCGGTGATCGGTTCGCCGACCAGGTCGTAGGTCTTGCCGGCGTGTGCGGTCGGGTTGCCGGCCACGGCAGCTGCGGCCGCGGCCAGGTCCGCCCGCGCCACAGCGGCGAGTGCTCCGTCGCCGAACGCCGATTCCACACCGTCAGCGGTCCAGGTCAGGAGTGCGCCGAAGAGTTCGGCGTAGAGCCCGTTGCGCAGGATCGTCCACCCAAGTCCACTGGACTTGATCAGCTGCTCGGTGGCCCGGTGGGCGAGGGCGAAGCCGAGGTGGTCGCCGTCGCCGGCCAGGCTGGTGTACACCACGTGGCTCACGCCGTTGCGCACCGCGGCGTCTACCGCTGCCCGGTGCCGGGTGATGACCTGGTCGTCCTCGGCGTACCCGGCCGAGACGAGGACCAGCGTAGAAATGCCGGTGAGATCGAGGGTCGTGGGGTCGTCGAAGTCGAGTCGACGCTGCCCCTGTGCGGGCGATCGTGTGCCGCCCAGGGCGGGCACGTGGCGCTCAGCCAACTCCTGGAGCGTGAGAGAGGCGAGCTGCCCGTTCGCGCCGGTCACCATGATCATTGTGGTTCTGTCTCCTGCCGTGGTTCTCTTCGGTAACTACGGTGAGATCCTCAACCGGCCCAGGTCGGCCCACAAGGAGGCAGTTTCGTGTCAGTGACGCACACCGAGGTAACCGCTGGACCCGCTGAGCTCGAACCCTGTGGACAGCAGGACCACCCCGACTGCGGGGTCCGCGACGTCCTCGACCGGGTCGGTGACAAGTGGTCGGTCCTCGTCATCGTCGAGCTCGCCAACGGCACACGGCGTTTCCGCGACCTCCAGCGCGCCATCGATGGGATCTCCCAGCGCATGCTGACCCTTACGGTGCGCCGGCTGGAACGAGACGGTCTGGTCCTTCGGACCGTGTATCCGACCGTGCCGGCCCAGGTCGACTACCGGCTCACCGAGACGGGCGCGAGCCTGACACACCTCGTCAAGGCACTCGCCGACTGGTCACTCGAACACCGGGCCCACATCACCCGCGCCCGTGAGACCTACGACAGCGAACACCCCGACCACGAAATCCGCTGACCAGCGAGAACGTCATCACTCTCCTGACCCGCTACAACTGGTGCGGCAGGCAGTCGGCGGGACGTCTGCCGGGGGCTGCCTTTGACCTCGGCGCCAGGCACCCAGCCACGCCGGTCAGCTGGTCGCCCTTGGTACTGGATCACCCGCTGAGCTACTGCGCCGGGCGACGGCATCTGAGACGCCGAGGTGAGGCCCGTGCTCGTGGCGGACGACCCAGGGGGGCGGCTCACAGACGCCCTGCGGGCGGTCCTCCGTGTCCCGCGGGCCGTGTCCACGGGCGTGAGTCGCAGCCCGGGTCTCAGCGCGTGCGTTCCAGCTGTTCCACGCGGCGTGTCAGCGCCTCGATCTGCTTCGCCAGCGTCTTGCACTGGTCCACTGCGGAGTCCGCGCGCTCTTCCGCGCGGCGCAGCCGCTGCTCCTCGGCGGGTGTCATCGTCAGGCGCCGCCGCCGAGCAGGAATCCGCCGCCGGTCACGATGATCTCTGCGATGACCAGGTACTGCTCGTGTGTGCCGTAGCGGATCTGCAGTTCCTGCGAGACGAACGCGCGTCGCGCTCCCTGTCCCTCGTCCACGGTGCCGCGGGCCTCGGGATCACGGGCGAGCATGCCCAGCGCACGGTCGATGACGGAGGCCTGCGCGTCGTTCAGGGAGTGGTACTCCTCGCGGGCCTGCACCGACAGGATCGGCTCAAGGGCAGTGGACTGTGCAGAAGACATGCTGCTGATTGTCTCAGACGCCGCCGGGGCCGGTGCGCGGCCGTCCGAGGACGGCCGGGGTTCTCGTGTGGCGCTGCTGAACAGGGACAACGGCTTCCAGGTGATCGCCACTCAGGGGACGGTACCGACAGATGCCGCGGGAGTGGGCCAGACGCGCCCTCGGCGGGCAGGTGTGTGAGGTTGCCGTGGTGTCCTCCGGTCGTCCTGTCGGGTCCCGGTCACCGCCGCCATGGCGTGGCGGGAGCTTCCCCTGGCGGCTTCGCCCACGGTCGGTGAGCCAGTCGGTGAGCCGATCAGTGTGGTGTGGCTGTCGGCGTGCTCGGTGTGGGCGGCGCGGTGGGGAGCCCGCTGCTGCGGTGAGGCAGGGGGCGGTCTGCGCCGCGAGGGTGGCCGTCCGGAGTGCGGGTGCAGCGCGGCAGTGCCGTCCGGGGGGCCGGTCGCCGGGTTCCGGGCGCATCTTCCTGCCCATAGATAACTAGTACGTGTTGACTAATTTGGTGCGCCGCGAAAGTCTGCGTGGGTCCGGAAGACGCACACGGATCGGAGCACCGATGTACCTCAGTGAGGTCGGCCCCACCCCCGTGACACGACCGAGGCCGGCGTCGTGACCCGGGTCCGCACCGAGAACGGTGTCGTCGAAGGCGCCGAGAGCGACGGGCTGCACCACTTCCGCAACATCCCTTACGCCGCAGCTCCGTTCGGGGCGAACCGGTTCCGTCCCCCGCGCCGGGCGGCGGACTGGGACGGAGTCCGCGATGCCATCACGCCCGGGCCCGCCGTGCCGCAGCCGCCGGAGGACAATCCTCTCGGCGCGCTCTACTCCGCGACCGATACCGGCGAGGACTGCCTCACGCTCGAGGTGTGGACGCCGGATCCCGGCCGCGCAGGACTCCCGGTGATGGTGCACCTCCATGGCGGCGGCTACGTCTACGGCGCCGGTTCCCTGCCCGGTTACAGCGGACGGAATTTCGCGCGCGACGGCGTGGTGCATGTCGGGATCAACTATCGTCTGGGCGTCGAGGGTTTCCTCTACCTCGGCGAGGGCCACGACAATCTCGGGCTGCGGGACCAGTGCGCGGCGCTCGCGTGGGTGCAGCGCAACATCGCCGCGTTCGGCGGTGACCCGGCACGGGTGACGATCTTCGGGCAGTCCGGCGGCGGCGTCAGCGTGATGTTCCAGACGGCCCTGCCCGCTTCCCGGGGCGCGTTCTGCGGGGCCATCGCGCAGAGCGGGTGCTCGCTGGCCTCCGTGGACGCCGACGAAGCCTCGCGCATCACCCGGCAGGTCGCCCGCGGCCTGGGCGTCGCGCCGACCGTGGAGGGGCTGTCGTCCGTCGGCCCGCAGCGCACCGCGGCCGCCTCGTACAAGGCGCTGGCCCGCTTCGCGCTGGGTCTGGCACGCGGTGATCGCCGTGCCTTGCTGCTCAGCCCCTTCCGCGGGGTGCACGGGACGCGGTTCCTGCCGGCGAACCCGGTCGAGTCGGCCGGTCGCACACCGGGTGTCCCTCTGCTCGCCGGGACGGTGCGCAACGAGACCGGGCCGCTGCTCGACGGCATCATGAGCGTCGCGGGTCCCGTGGCGCCGCTGGTGCGGCTGGGCCTGCGGCGCGCGCTGCGGCTGGACCGGTCCACGCTGCGTGCCTACCGCGAGGGCCCTCGGCGCATCCGGGGCCTGGCCGCGCTCGTGGAGGCCGGATGGTCGGACTGGGGGTTCAGGATTCCGACGATCCGCCTCCTGGAAGCGCGGCCCGAGCCGTCATGGCTGTACGAGTTCCGCTGGCAGAGCGAGCAACTCCCGCCGGATTCCGGCTCGTTCCACGCCATCGACCTGCCGTTCGTCCGGGACGATCTGGAGACGGTCATGGCGCAGGGGCAGCCCGCCCTTGATTTGTTCGGCAACCGGCCGCCCGAGGAACTGGCACAGCGCATGCACGCCGACTTCGTCCGGTTCGCCGCCACCGGTGATCCCGGCTGGCAGCGATACGACCGCAGCGACAGGGCGACCATGGTCTACGACACCGGGTCGCGCTGCCTCCAGGACGCCGCGGGCGCCGAACGAGCCGCCTGGGACGGGCGACGCCCGGGTCGCATGTAGACAGCGGCCCGGGCCAGTTGGTGCGTACGGCGGGAATTGCCTGCACCGTCGCGGCGGTGCCGCGTCAGGCGCACCCTTCGCCGACGGCGGCTGCTAGGCAGCGCGTCCATGGGCGTGACGGCCGGCTTGGACAGGCCGCCGGGCGGAGACGCGCTGCTCCTCGGCCCCGCTTCGCCGGGGTGGGCGGATCGGTCAGCGTGAGAGTGTCCGCAACGGGCGTTCCGGACACTCTCACGGGGTGGACCGAAAGGCCTCCCGCCACCGGGGGATCGATTGGCAGGAGGCCTTCCGGCGACTGGTGTCACCGTCAGCTGCTGTGCGCAGGTGCCTCGTTCAAGAGGTGGTGACCACGTCGGGGGCGGTGGAGCGTTGCGGGGCTTCGGTGTCCTTCGCGGGCTTGGACTTCGCCAGCCACAGGCCGGTGAAGACGGCGGTGGCCAGGGTGACGACGCCGGCGGCGAAGAAGGCGCTGTTGAGGCCGCTTTCGAAGGAGGCGCCGCCGGACTGGCGGGAGCGGACGATGGCGCCGAGTACGGCGACGCCGAGTACCGCGCCGATCTGCCGGGTGGTGGTGCTGATGCCTGAGGCGAGGCCGCCCTCCTGCGGGCTGACCGCCTGGATGGCTGCTCCGGTCAGGGGGGACATGGTCAGGGCGAAGCCGGTGCCGACGATCGCGAGACGCCACCACACGTTCCCGTAGCCGGTGTCGGCGTGTACCGCGCCGAGCGCCATGAGTCCGAGGCCCGCGAGGGCCAGGCCGATGGTGACCACGATGCGGAAGCCGTAGCGGGCGGCGAGCCGGCCCGCGTACGGGCTGACGAGCACCATGGCGAGGGAGACCGGCAGGGTCTGGAGGCCGGCGCGCAGGATCGAGCTGCCCTGGACGTACACGAAGAACTGGGAGAAGAAGAACGACGAGCCCATGAGCGCGAAACCGACCACGACCATGGCGGTGTTCGAGACGGTGAACAGGCGCTGGCGGAACAGGCGCAGGGGCAGCATCGGGGCGCGGCGGCGTGCTTCGACGGCGATGAACGCGGCGAGGAGGAGCGCTCCGGCGGTGAAGCTGCCGAGGATCACCGGCGCGGTCCAGCCGCGGGCGCCGCCTTCGATCAGGCCGTAGGTGAGTGCGCCCACGGCCAGCACGGACAGCACGGTGCCGGGGATGTCGAGGGCGGGGGCGTTCGGGTTGCGGGTCTCTTCGAGGGTGCGCAGGCCGACGAGCAGGAGGAGGGCGCCGATGGGCAGGTTGACCAGGAAGATGGCGGGCCAGCCGAAGGCGTCCGTCAGTACGCCGCCGGCCACGGGGCCTGCGGCCAGGCCGATTCCGCTGAGTCCGGCCCACAGGCCGATGGCCTTGACCCGTTCTTGCGGCACGAGGTAGGCGGCGGCGAGCAGGGCGAGTGAGGCGGGGGCGAGGGCGGCGGCGCCGATGCCTTGCAGGATGCGGCCGGCGATCAGCCAGCCGACGGAGGGGGCGATGCTGCACACCAGCGAGGCGGCGGTGAAGACGGCGACGCCGGTGAGGTAGACGCGCTTGCGGCCGAAGCGGTCGGCGAAGACGCCGCCGGTCAGCAGCAGCATGGCGACCAGCAGGACGTACGCGTCGACGATCCATTGCAGGCCGGTCAGTTCGGTGTGCAGGCGGTGCTGCATGTCGGGCAGTGCCGCGCCGACGATGGTGTTGTCGAGCAGGACCATGAACTGGCCCAGGCAGGTCACTGTGAGGAGCACGGCTGGGTTCGATCGACTGCCTGCGGTCGCGGGCGATGCCGCCATGGGGGTTCCTCCCATTGTTTGTTGTGCCTCTCCACGGCCGACGGGGTCAGCCTCTGAACGCTTTAAAGCAGTCAGCGGCTGCCTTAGTCGACTATAGAGAGGGTCGCCCACAAACGCAAGTAACGACTGCGTTAAGGTGGGGGCATGGATGAACGAGAGCGAGTTCGGCGACCCGGAGGACGCAGCGCCCGCGTCGGCGCGCAGGTGCACCAGGCCGTCACCGACCTGATCAATGAGCGCGGCTACGGCAACTTCACCGTCGCCGACGTCGCCGCCCTCGCGGGCGTGGCCGACAGCAGCATCTACCGGCGGTGGGGCAGCCTGGAGACCCTGCTCACCGACGTGGCGCTGACCCGTCTCAACGCGCAGTCGCCGATGCCCGACACCGGGAGCCTCGCCGGTGACCTGCGCACCTACGCGGCCACCGTGGCCCGCGAGATCACCGGACCCGACGGCCTGGCGGTGGTGCGCCTGGCCATCGCCCTGTCCGGCAACGGCCCCCAGGGCCTGCAGGCGCGGGACGGCCTCCTCGCCGAACGCACCCGGCAGTTGCAGTCCATGCTCGATCGCGCCCGCGAGCGCGGCGAGCGGGCACCGGACGCGTTCGGCGTGCTGGATCACGTCCTGGCCCCGATGTACATCCGCGTGCTGTTCGGCATGGAGCTTCCCCCGGGTTACGTCGACGAGCTGGTCGACCGCATGCTGTGATCTCCCCTCTCAGGGCTCGGCCGGGTGCTCCTGCTGGGTGGTGACGGTGCACAGGCGCTTGGTGGCCCGGGTCAGGGCCACGTACAAGTCCCGGTCCCCGCCGGGGCGGGCCGCGATGATCTCCTCGGGGTTCAGGACGACGACCCCGTCGAATTCCAGGCCGCGCGCTTCGGACGCCGGCACGATGCGGGCGTGGTCGGCGATGCCGTGGGCCGTCAGTTCGCCCACCCTGCTGTCGGCGCAGACCACTGCCAGCAACTCCCCCGGGTGCGCGGCGGCCTGGGCGCGCAGTTCCCCGTCGACTGCGGTGACCGCCCCGTCCGCGGGCGTGGTCACGGTGCGAGGGCTTTCCCCGCTGCGCAACGAACGGGTGGGCTTCTGGTCGGGGGCGATCCGCGTGAGCAGGTCCCGCACGCTCTCCAGGATCTCCTGCGTGGTGCGGTAACTGACGGTCAGATTGTGCAGTTTGAAGCGCGGTCCGACGTGGGGGCTCAGCGCTTCCTTCCAGTCGCGTGCGGTCGCGACGGGGCCTGCCTGCGCGAAGTCGCCCACCAGCGTCATCGCCCGCCCCGGACAGCGGCGCACGATCATCCGCCACTGCATGGCGGTCAGTTCCTGCGCCTCGTCGACCACGACGTGCCCGTACGTCCGCGCGGGAGGCCCGTCGACGAGGTGCGCCGCCTCGTCCAGCAGCGGCACGTCGGCATCGGTCCACGGGTCGTCCGGGCCGCGCAGCAGTAGGGACCGTTCCTGCGCGGTCAGCAGGGGCAGGCCCTCGGCGAGGGCGCCGGCGTCCGTCAGGAGCGCCGTGACGAGGTCGGCGGGTACCAGCCGCGGCCACAGGTCCTCGACCGCGCGGTCGACGGCGGCGTCGTCGAGGAGATCGGCTCGGATGGCGTCCAGGTCCAGTTCGTGGACGGGACCCGCCTCGGCGCCTTCGGCCCGGCGCTGGGCGGCTCCGGTGAACCGGTCGAGATTGAGGCCCGTCATCTGCTCGGCCTCGGCGTCGATCTGCTCCAGCAGGTCGCCCATGTCGCGCTGCATCGCGTCGGTGACGGCGTCGACCAACAGCTCCTTGAACACCTGGCGCGCGGGGTTGTGCCCCGGCGCCGCCGCCAGTGCCGCGTCGCGTGCCGCGGCCACTTCCTTCTCGGGCAGGCCCACCGGTTCCTGTCCGACCCGCACGGTGAAGTCGCCGGCGGGGGCCTGGTGGGCGCGCAGTACGTCGGCCAGGGCGGCGGCGAGGTCGGAACTGCCCTTGAGCCGCGCCGTGTCGAACGGGTCGGCCGTGTCCGTGGACACGCCGGCCAGTTCGCGGCAGGTCGCCAGGTCCACGTCGTTCTCCCCGAGCGAGGGAAGGACCTGGGAGATGTAGTCGAGGAACCGGGCGTTGGGGCCCACCACCAGGACGCCTTCCTCCGCGGCGCGCGGGAACGCGTACAGGACGTAGGCCGCGCGGTGCAGGGCGACGACCGTCTTGCCGGTGCCGGGCCCGCCCTGCACGACGGTCACCCCGCGGTGGGCGGAGCGGACGATCTCGTCCTGTTCGGCCTGCAGCGTCGCGACGGCCGCCTGCATGGTGCCCGTCCGCCGTGCCGACAGCGCCTCGGTGAGCGGGCCGTCCCCGACGACGTCCTCGTCGGTCGGGGTGCTCCCGTCGAGCAGTTCGTCGCTCACCGAGACGACCGTGCGCTCCTCCAGGCGCAGGTGCCTGCGCCGCCGCAGGTCCATCGGGTGGACCGGTGTCGCCTCGTAGAAGGGCCGCGCCGCGTTCGCGCGCCAGTCCACGAGCAGCGGCAGTTCGTCCTCCTCCGTGTGCAGTCCGATCCGCCCGATGCGCAGGGCCGTGCCGTCCGTCCAGTCGACGCGTCCGAAGACCAGCCCCTGTTCGGCGCCCTCCAGCCGGCCGATCTCCTTGGCCAGACGCTCGGCGGCGATCTCTCTCTCGTGCTGCTCACCGGCGCTCTCCGCCGGGGCCTTGAGCACACTCGCTCGCTGTGCTCGCGCCGTGGACAGCCGCTCCGTGAGCAACGTGTACAAGGAGGACACGTAATCCCGCTCGGACGTGAGGGCGCGTTCCGCGGGATCAATCGTTTTCGACAACAGGGGGCTCCTTCGGGCGTGGCCGGCGACGGGGCGGCGGGCGGCGTCCCGCCGGTCGGTCGTGACCACAGGGGTGGGGGGTAGGGCGGGCGCCGGTCAGGCGGACCGCGGGGACTTGCCCGACCGTCTGCGTGGGGTCGTGCCCCACGTGGCGGCGGCGCGCGTGAAGTCGTCGCAGGCGCGGCGCAGGCGCCCGAGCACTCCGCGCGGGCTGCCTGGTCTGTCCAGGACTGCCATGTGTCCTCTTTCCTCTGCTTTTCTACGCTTTCGCCTGATGCACTCGGACTTCTTCGGGCCGCGTGGAATCCGACGGTGGGGATGTCAACTGCCGCTGAGGGAATCGAGCCAGTGGCGCAGGTGTGCGGCGGTCTCCGCCGCCTGCTCCTCGATGATCGAAAAGTGATCGCCCTCGATGTGGCCGACCGGTCCGTCGTGTTGCCACGCGGGGACGGGCTCGACGTCGCCGAAGCTGCTCAGCGTCACGGTGGCCCGCAGGTTCAGCGTCGGCGCGGCGATCGGCTCGGCCTCGCGCTCGGCGTATATCCGCACGTAGCCGCCCATGGCGACCAGGCCGTGGTCGTCGACGGGGGTCAGGGCGTTGTCCCGCAGCAGGATCTGCCCCAGTGCGTCGGTGAGCACGCGGCGGTTGAGTTCGACGTCCTGCGGGGAGTAGGTGTCGATCATCGCGACGCCCGCGAGCTCGCCGCCGCCGTCTTCGATCCGCCGGGCGACCGCATGGGCGAGCGCACCGCCGGCCGAGTAGCCGATGAGCGCCACCGGGCCCCGCTCGAGTTCGGACGCGACGGTTGCCGCGAGGCTCTCGATCGCTGCCGCCCATGTCGCCGGCAGGTCGTCGCTCGCGCGCATGCCGGGCAGCCGCAGCGCACTGACCTGCCGCTCGCGGCCCAATTCGCGGGCCAGCCGGGCGAATTGGTGAGGGCCCGACCCCGCCAGGAACGAGGGGATGCAGATCAGCGCCGGTGCCGCCGCGCCCCGCGCCAGGAGCTGCGCCGCCGGGCGCCGCGCGGCCGCCTCGTCGACGGAGTACGACGTCATCAGCTCCGAGCTCGCGCTCAACAGGGGCAGCGCCGCCGCCAGTTCGCCGCGGCGCTGCGCCGCCGACACCAGGTCGGTGAGCGTGCCGCGCACCCCGGCCGGTGCCTGCTCGACCACGCCGGTCTCGGACTCCTCGATCAGCGAGCGCACCAGCTTCGCCACGTCGGCGGCGGTCGCATGGTCGAAGACCAGCGTCGGCGGCAACGTCAGCCCGGTCAGCTGTCCGAGCCGGTTGCGGAACTCGACGGCGCCGAGGGAGTCGAAGCCGAGCTCGGTGAACGGGGCGTGCGGGTCGATCGCGTCACCGGACAGGTGGCCGAGGACCGCCGAGGCGACGTGGCGCACCTCGCGCAGGATCACCCCGTCGCGGTCGGTGTCGGGCAGCGCGGCCAACTGCTGCGCCAGGCCGACGCCCGCGCTCGCGGCAGCCGCGGGAACCTTGATCATGCCGCGCAGTACGGCGGGCAGGGTGCCGCCGCGTGCCAGGTCGGTGAGCGCCGCCGTGTCCAGCAGGGCCGTCGTCGGTGTGGCCCGCCCGGTCGCGAGCGCGTGGTCGAACAGCGCCATCCCGGAGTCCGGGTCGATCGGGATCAGGCCCAGCCTGGCCCGGATCTGGCGGGCGTACTGCTCGGCGCCTTCCCCGCCGAGGATCCCCGCCATGCCGACGGTCCACAGGCCCCAGGCCAGTGAGTGCGCGGGCAGGCCCGCGCTGTGCCGTGCGCGTGCCAGTGCGTCCAGCACGCTGTTCGCGGCGGCGTAGTTGCCCTGGCCCTGGCCGCCGAGCAGCGGCGCCGCGGACGAGAACAGCACGAACGCCGACAGGTCCAGGTCGCGGGTCAGCTCGTGCAGGTGCAGTGCCGCGTCGACCTTCGGTGCCAGCACGCGTGTCGTCCGCGCGGCGGTGAGGGTGTCGAGCGTGCCGTCGTCCAGGACGCCCGCCGCATGGATGACGGCGGTCAGCGGGGCGTCGGTGTCGATGCCTGCCAACAGGTCCTGGACCGCGGCGCGTTCGGTGACGTCGCACGCCGCGACCCGGACGTGGGCGCCGAGGGCGGTCAGCTCCTCGGCCAGTGCGCCGGCGCCGTCCGCGGCGGCGCCGCGTCGCGACACCAGCAGCAGCCGCCGTGCGCCGTGCGAGGTGACCAGGTGCCG
>NZ_JAAGMG010001345.1 GCF_010548525.1 Streptomyces sp. SID14478 | reverse complement strand
GGGCGTGGCCACGGCACAGGCGGAGGCGCTGGCGCGGGAGTGCGAGCTGGCGGTGCGGCTCGCGCTGTCGTGCGTACTGGTGCCGCCCGCGGACGGCGCGGTCGCGCGGCTGGTGCGCGAGGCGATCCGCGCGGGGCACGAGCCGGGACGTGCTACTTGAGCCAGCCGATCTTGGTGTAGTCGCGGCTCGCGAGCCCTTCCGCGCCGTAGTTCGCGAGGCCCGAGCGGACCGCGACGATCTGCGGGCGCTGGTACAGCTCGATGGAGTGGCCGAGCTTCCACAGCTCCTTGTCGGCCTCGTTGTAGAGCTTGTTCGCCTCGGTGGTGTCGACGGTCTGCTGGGCCTTCTTCAGCAGTGCGTCGATCTTCGGGGAGCCGATGGAGCCGTAGTTCTGGAAGAGGTTCTTGCCCCGGGGCTGGACGAAGGTGGGGGTGACGACGCTCTTGAAGACGGCGTCGACGTTGCGGAAGCTCGTGAGGTCGAAGTTGCCGGTGTTCACGAACTTCGTGAAGTAGTCGTTCGCCGGGACCTTCTTCAGCGTGATCTTGATGCCGACCGCCGCGAGCTGCTGCTGCACCAGCTCGGCCTGGTCGACCTGCGCCGAGGAACTGCCCGCGCTCAGCGTGTACTCCAGCGTGAGCTGCTTGCCGCCCTTGGTGCGCGGCTCGCCCTCACCGGACGACTTCCAGCCCGCCGCGTCCAGTAGCTTGCCGGCCTTCTCGGGGTCGTACTTCCCGTACTCGCCCGCATTGCTCCGGTAGCCCTCCTGGTTGGGCATGAAGAGGTGGTTGTCGAGCGGCTTCAGCTCGAAGGAGAGGTCCTTGCTGAAGGCGGTGTTGATGCCCTTGCGGTCGATCGCGTTGCCGAGCGCCTGGCGTACGCGTACGTCCTTGAGCGGGCCGCGCGCGCCGTTCAGCGCGATGTGCACCTCGTCCCAGCGTGCGCCGCGCCGGATGTCCGTCCCCGGCGCCTTCACGAGGCGCTTGTAGTCCTCGGGCAGCAGCGCCGTCGCCGAGTCGATCTCCTTGTTGAGGTACGCCTCGGTGGACGCCGTGAAGTCGATGGTGCGGTAGACGACCGAGTCCAGCTTGGGCTTCGGGCCCCACCAGTCGGGGTCGGGCACGATCGTGATCGTCTGCGCCGTCTTGTCGATGCTCTTGACCTTGAAGGCGTTCGCGGTGACCGGCAGCTGCTGCGTCCACCCCTTGTTGAACTTCTCCGGGGTGTCGATGTACGCCGCCGGGTACACCGGGTCGAACAGGTTCTGCCACTCCGCGTACGGCTTGTCGAAGGTGATGCGGACGCCGTGGGCGTCCTTGCCCTGCTCCACCTTGGAGATCTGCTCGTAGCCGTCGGTGACGGCCGCCTCGTAGTCCTTGTCCTCGCCGTTCAGCGCCTTCCACTGAGCGGCGAAGTCCTTCCAGCTCAGCGGCTTCCCGTCGGACCACTTGGCCTTCGGGTTCAGCTGGTACTCGACGACCTGGGGGTCGGTGGAGACGACCTTCGCCGAGGTGAGGAAGTTCGGGTTGGCGTGCTGGGCGCCCTTGGCGTCGTTGTCGAACAGGTCGGGCAGCAGTGCCCCGTCCACCTCGGTGGCGTCGCCCTGGAAGCCGTCGGGGGTGTTCCAGTTGAAGTTCGCGGGCCAGGTCGACAGGCCCATCTTCAGCGTCCCGCCCTGCTTCAGGTCGCTCACCGGATGCGCGTTGACGTCCTGCCCGTCCACCGCCGGCGCGGCCTTCTTCTTCACCGGCTTGCCGTCGTCGGACGACCCGCAGCCCGCGACCACCAAAGTGGCCGACAGGGCAGCGGCTAGGGCGGTGACGGCGGTTCTGCGCATGGTGGGACTTCCTCCGGGTCGTGCGCGGCCGGATCTGCGGCCGCAGTCGGCGAGACCGTAAGCCCGCGGAAGTCGCCCGTGGAAGGGCTCTCCGGAGATGACATGCGCTCTTCACAATGCGGCAACAGAACGCGCTCATGCTTACTGCTGCAAGCCGATGACCTGCAGAAACGAAAGACGGGGGCGGAACGGGTGTGGGGTTACCTGGCGAAGCGGATCGGCTATTACGCCGTCCTGCTCGCCGTCGCCGTCTGCCTCTCGTACCTGATCGCGTCGCTGGCCCTGGACCCGCGCGCGTACTACGAGGGCCGCCAGCCGCCGCTGTCGCCCGCGGCGGTCGACCACCACCTGACCGCGATGGGCGTCAACGACCACCGGGCGCTGCCCGCCCGCTTCCTGTCCTGGGCCGGGCACGCCGTGCGCGGCGACCTCGGGCAGACCATCGACGGGGCGTCCGTGAGCGACGAGTTCGGGCGGCGGATCGGGGTCAGCCTGCGCCTGCTGCTGCTCGGCACGATCGCGGGCACCGTCCTCGGGGTGCTCGCGGGGGCGTGGACGGCGGTGCGCCAGTACCGGCTCTCCGACCGGGCGCTGACCGTCGCCTCGTTCGTGCTGCTCTCCACGCCGGTGTTCCTGCTGGCCGTGCTGCTCAAGATCGGGGCGATCTGGTTCAACCAGCGCACCGGCACGGACGTCATCCAGTTCACCGGCGAGAAGAGCCCGGGCGTCGACTCCGGGTTCTGGGCGGTGCTCAAGGACCGCTCGGTGCACCTGCTGCTGCCGACGGTCTCCATCGCGCTCGGCGCCGTCGCCTCCTACAGCCGCTACCAGCGCTCCTCGATGCTCGACGTGCTCGGCGCCGACTATCTGCGCACGGCCCGCGCGAAGGGCCTCACCCACCGCAGGGTGCTGCTGAAACACGGCCTGCGCACCGCCCTCATCCCCATGTCCACCTTCTTCAGCTTCGGCTTCCTCGCCCTGTTCACCGGCGCCACCTTCACCGAGACGATCTTCGGCTGGCACGGCATGGGCGAGTGGTTCGTCTCCTCCATCGGCAAGAACGACGTCAACTCCGTCGTCGCCGTCAACGTCTTCGCCGCGGTGGTCGTGCTGCTCTCCGGCTTCCTCGCCGACGCCCTGCACGCCGCCCTCGACCCGCGCGTACGCCGCGCCTGAGTGACCAACTGCCATGACAGCCACCCTTGTTGAGCCGACGACCGTCGCCCGCCCCCGCGGCCGCGCCTCCGTCGTCGCGCGCCGCTTCCTTCGCCACCGCAGCGCGCTGGCCGGAGCCTGCGTCCTGCTGCTGCTCGTCGCCCTCGCCGTGTTCGGCCCGCACCTCACCCCGTGGACGTACGAGAAGGTCGACTACACGGCGCTGCGCGCGGCGCCCTCGGCCGACCACTGGTGGGGCACCAACCGCATCGGCCAGGACGTGTTCGCGCAGACCGTGCGCGGGCTGCAGAAATCCCTGGTCATCGGGGTGCTCGTGGCCCTGTTCTCGACCGGGCTCGCGGCGTTCGTCGGGGCGTGCGCCGGGTACTTCGGGGGGTGGTCCGACCGCCTGCTGATGTTCGTGGTCGACCTGCTCCTCGTCTTCCCGTCCTTCCTGATCATCGCGATCGTCTCGCCGCGGCTGCGCGGCGCGGGCTGGTTCGCGTTCGTGGGGCTGCTCGCCGTGTTCGGCTGGATGATCACGGCCCGGGTCGTACGCTCGATGACGGTCTCGCTGAGGGAACGCGAATTCGTGCGCGCCGCCCGGTACATGGGCGTCGGCCCCTTCACCGTGATCCTGCGGCACGTGCTGCCGAACATCGCCTCGTTCCTCATCATCGACGCGACCATCGCGGTGGGCGGCGCCGTCATGAGCGAGACGGCCCTGTCCTACTTCGGGTTCGGCGTGCAGGCGCCGGACGTCTCGCTCGGCACGCTGATCGCCTCCACGACCGGGGCCGCGATCACCTACCCCTGGATGTTCTTCTTCCCGGCGGGCCTGCTGATCGTCTTCGTACTCGCGGTGAATCTGGTAGGCGACGGGCTGCGCGACGCGCTCGATCCGTCCGCCTCGGGAAAGGGCGCGCGCCGTGCTGCTTGAAGTGACCGACCTGCACGTCGAGTTCGACGGGAAGCCCGCGGTGCGCGGCGTCGACCTGAGCCTTCGGCGGGGCGAGGTGCTGGGCCTCGTGGGGGAGTCGGGCTCCGGCAAGTCCGCGACCGCACTGGCGCTGCCGGGACTGCTGCCGGCGAACGCGACCGTACGAGGATCGGTGCGCCTCGACGGACAGGAACTGGTCGGGGCGGGCGACCGGGAACTGTCGCGGGTGCGCGGCGCGCGGATCGGCATGGTCTTCCAGGACCCGCTCTCCGCGTTCACGCCCGTCTACCGGATCGGCGACCAGATCGCCGAGGCCGTCCGCGCGCACCGCGACGTCTCCCGGGAGGCCGCGCGGGAGCGGGCCGTCACCCTCCTCGACCTTGTCGGGATACCCCGGGCGCGGGAGCGGGCCGACGCCTACCCGCACGAGTTCTCCGGCGGCATGCGGCAGCGCGCGATGATCGCGATGGCCATGGCGAACGACCCGGACGTCCTCGTCGCCGACGAGCCGACGACCGCGCTGGACGTGACGATCCAGGCCCAGATCCTCGACGTGCTGCGTACGGCCCAGCAGGAGACGGGCGCCGCGATGGTGCTGGTCAGCCACGACTTGGGAGTGGTCGCCGGGGCCGCCGACCGGGTCGCCGTGATGTACGCGGGCCGGGTGGTGGAGAGCGGGCCCGTCGACGAGGTGTTCCGGGCGCCGGGGATGCCGTACACGCTGGGGCTGCTGGGCGCGGTGCCGCGCATCGACGAGGCGGCCCAGGTACTGGTGCCGGTGCCCGGAGTGGCGCCCGGGGCGGGGGAGTCGGTGCAGGGGTGCGCGTTCGCGCCGCGCTGCCCGCTGGTGGAGGAGCGGTGCCGGAAGGGCGTGCCGCGGACGGAGGCGGTGGGGCCCGCGCACACGGCGGCGTGTCTGCGCTCCGGGGAACTGGCGGGACGCACGCCCAGGGACGTGTTCCCGGTGCCCGCGATCCCGGACCGCGCGTGCCAACCGGCGGGCGGCACACCGGTGTTGACGGCCCGCGGGCTCACGAAGACCTTCCCCGTGTACAAGGGGTCCGCCGTCCGGCGGCGGATCGGCAGCGTGTACGCCGCCGACGGCGTCGACCTGGACATCGCGCGCGGCGAGACGCTCGCCCTGGTCGGGGAGTCCGGCTCGGGCAAGTCGACCACGCTCTTCGAACTCCTCGAACTGAAGCGGCCCGAGGCCGGCGACATCGAGCTGTTCGGACAGCCCGTCGCCGCACTGGACAGGGCGCAACGGCGGGCCGTGCGCCGGCGCGTGCAGATCGTGTTCCAGGACCCGATGGCCTCGCTCGACCCGCGCATGTCCGTCGGCGACATCGTCACCGAGCCGCTGCGCGCCCAGGGCGTCGGCCGGCGCGGCGCCGCGCGGCGCGGGCCCGGACTCCTCGAACTCGTCGGGCTCGACCCGGCGCACGCCGAGCGCTATCCGCACGAGTTCTCCGGCGGGCAGCGCCAGCGGATCGGGATCGCGCGTGCCCTGTCGGTCGAGCCGGAGCTGCTCGTGCTGGACGAGCCGGTGTCCGCGCTGGACGTGTCGGTGCAGGCGGGCGTGCTCAATCTGCTGAGCCGGCTGAAGGCGGAGCTGGGACTCGCCTACCTGCTCGTCTCGCACGACCTGTCCGTCGTACGGCACATCGCGGACCGGGTCAGCGTCATGTACCTCGGGCGGACCGTGGAGTCGGGGCCCGTCGAGGACGTCTTCGCGCGGCCGCTGCACCCGTACACGCAGGCGCTGCTGTCGGCGGTGCCGGTGCCGGACCCGCCCCGGGAACGGGTGCGGCGGCAGGAGCGGATCCTGCTCGCGGGCGACCCGCCGAGCCCCACGGTGCGCCATGCGGGATGCCGGTTCCGGGGGAGGTGCCCGGTGTACGCCGGGCTCGGGGAGGACGGGCGCGGCCGGTGCGAGGGCGAGGTGCCGGCCGCGCCGGACGCCGAGCGGCACGGGGCCGCGTGCCACTTCCCCCGGGTGCGGGACGTGGTGTGAGCGGCCGGGTCCGGACGCCTCAGTGCGCGGACCCGGACAGCTGCAGCCCGATCACGCCCGCGACCACCAGGCTGATCGAGACGATCTTGAGGGTGGAGACCACGTCGCCCAGGAAGATCATGCCGTAGATCGCGGTGCCGGCCGCGCCGATGCCCGTCCACACCGCGTACGCCGGACCCACGTCGAGCTTCTTCAAGGACAGGGTCAGCAGACCGAAGGAGCCCAGCGCGAAGCTGGCGAACGCGATCGTCGGCCACAGCCGGGTGAAGCCGTGCGACAGCTTCAGACAGACGGCGAAGCCGGTCTCCAGGAACCCCGCGACGATGACCAGCAGCCACGCCATGTGTAGTGCCTCCCGCGTTCCACTGATCTCGTACGGCTTCGATCTTGCGTCCGGCTTGGTGCGATTATGCCCTTACCGGCGCGGCAAGGCAGTAGACAAGACAGAGGTGGCTCGCCGGTCAGTCGCCCTCGCGGCGCTCGCGCGTGGCCAGCAGCCGGCGCAGCGAGTACAGCCGGGCCGGGTCCGCGTGCCCCGCCTCGACCCAGGCGTCCAGGGCGCACTCCGGCTCGTCGTGGCTGCACGCGCGCGGACAGTTCTCGGTGCCGGGCTCCAGATCGGGGAAGGCGTGGATGACCCGGGACGGGTCCACGTGGTGCAGGCCGAACGAGCGCACGCCGGGGGTGTCGACCACCCAGCCCGCGTCGTCCGACAGCGGCAGGGCCAGCGCCGACGTGGTCGTGTGGCGGCCGCGGCCGGTCACCGAGTTCACATGGCCCGTCGTGCGCCGCTGGTCCTGCGGCACCAGCGCGTTCACCAGCGTCGTCTTGCCGACGCCCGAGTGGCCGACGAACGCGGTGATCTTGCCGTCGAGCTGCTCGCGGACCCGCGCCACCGCCGAGCCGTTCTCCAGCTCCTCGCGGCTCGTCACCACGTAGGGGATGTCGATGTCCCCGTACAGCTCGAGGAGCTTGTCCGGGGGTGCCAGGTCCGACTTGGTGAGGACGAGCAGCGGGGTGAGCCCGCCGTCGAAGGCCGCCACCAGGCAGCGGTCGATCATGCGGGGGCGCGGCTCGGGGTCGGCCAGGGCCGTGACGACGGCGAGCTGGTCGGCATTGGCGACGACGACGCGCTCGTACGGGTCGTCGTCGTCCGCCGTGCGGCGCAGCACCGAGGTGCGCGGCGCGATGCGGACGATGCGGGCGAGCGTGTCCTTCTTCCCGGACAGGTCGCCGACGACGGCCACCTGGTCGCCGACCACCGCGGCCTTGCGGCCCAGCTCGCGGGCCTTCATCGCGTGCACCGGGGTGCCGTCGATGAGGACGGTGAGCCGGCCCCGGTCGACGGTGAGGACCATGCCCTCCGCCGCGTCCTCGTGCTTGGGCCGGATGTTCGTCCGCGGACGCGTGCCCTTGCGGCCGGGGCGCTGGCGGATGTCGTCCTCGTCGGTGTGCTTGCCGTAGCGGCGCATTGCTCTACGTTCCCTACGGCCTGGCGCCCTTGACGCGGTCTTTTCCGAGCATGGCGGTCCACATGTCCGGGAAGTCCGGGAGGGTCTTGGCCGTCGTCGCCACGTTCTCGATCTGTACGCCGTCCACGGCCAGGCCGATGATCGCGCCCGCCGTCGCCATGCGGTGGTCGTCGTACGTGTGGAAGATCCCGCCGTGCAGCCGGCGCGGGCGGATGTGCAGGCCGTCGGCCGTCTCCGTCACGTCACCGCCCAGCTCGTTGATCTCCTTGGTGAGCGCGGCCAGGCGGTCCGTCTCGTGCAGCCGCAGGTGCGCGACGCCGCGCAGCGTGGAGGGACCGTCGGCCAGGGCCGCGACCGCCGCGATGCCGGGCGTCAGCTCGCCTACCTCGCTCAGGTCCACGTCGATGCCGTGGACGCGACCCGAGCCGGTGAACTCCAGGCCCTGGTCGGTGAGTGCGCAGGCGCCGCCCATCTGCGTGAAGATGTCGCGCAGCGCGTCACCGGGCTGCGTGGTGTGCTCGGGCCAGTCCGGGATCGTCACCTTGCCGCCGGTGATCAGGGCCGCGGCCAGGAACGGCTGGGCGTTCGACAGGTCCGGCTCGATGGTGATGTCGCGGCCGAGCAGGGCGCCCGGGGTGACCCGCCACACGTTGGCCTCGCCGCCCGACTCCGGGGTGTCCACCTGGGCGCCGACCGCGCGCAGCATGTCGACCGTCATCCGGATGTGCGGCATGGAGGGCAGCGAGGAGCCGGTGTGGCGGACCTCGACGCCCTGGTTGAAGCGCGGCGCCGACAGCAGCAGGGCGCTGACGAACTGGGAGGACGACGACGCGTCGATCTCGACCGGGCCGCCGTCGAGCGCCCCGCCGCCGTGCACCGTCAGGGGCAGTGCGCCGCGGCCCTCGTCGTCGATCCGGGCGCCCAGCGCACGCAGCGCGTCGATCACGCCGTGCAGTGGACGCTCGTACGAACGGGGGTCGCCGTCGAACCGGATCGGCCCGTCGGCGAGCACGGCGACCGGCGGCAGGAAACGCATCACCGTGCCGGCGTTGCCGACGTCGACCGTGGCCGGGCCCTGGAGCCCGGAGGGGATGACGCGCCAGGCCTCGCCGGAGCCGTCCGGGCCGCCCGCCACGGAGGAGCTCGACGACACCGTCTCCTCGATGCCCACGCCCATCGCGCGCAGCGCGCCCGCCATCAGCAGGGTGTCGCGGGAGCGCAGCGGGCGGCGCAGCCAGCCCGGCTCCGCGGCGAGCGCGGCCAGGACGAGTGCCCGGTTGGTGACGGATTTGGACCCCGGCACCTGGACGGTGGCGTCGACGGCTCCGCCGGCGAGAGGGGCGGGCCACAGGGCGGTGTGGGCGGGGTTCGAGGTCATGCCTTTACTTTAGTGGGCCGGTACGGAGCCACCTGTTCACAGGCCCAGCAGCCAGCGACCCCCGCCCAGCAGTGAGCACAGTGAGACGGCGTGGAAGAAAAAGAACCACATTCCCGCGGGCACGTGCGTGAGGCGGGAGAGCTGGTCGGCGTCGGAGTCGCCGGCGCCGCCGCGGCGGCGCTTCGACTGGAGCTCGAAGGCCGGACGGACGCCTCCCAGGAGCAGGAACCAGACGACCGCGTACGCGAAGGCCGCCTGGATCTGCGGGCCGGCCAGCCAGGAGACCAGCACGAACGCGCCGCCGGTGACGACGACCGTCAGCACGCCGTACGCGTTCCTGATCATCACCAGCATCGCCACCAGCAGCGCCGTCGCCAGCCAGAGCAGCAGGGTGATGTGGCCGCCCGCGAGCAGCGCGGCGCCGCCGAGGCCGAGCAGCGGCGGGGCCGTGTAGCCGGCGGCGGCGGTGAGGACCATGCCGAGGCCGGTCGGCTTGCCGCGGCTGACCGTGAGGCCGCTGGTGTCCGAGTGCAGCCGGATGCCGTCGAGGCGGCGGCCCATGAGCAGGGCGATCAGGCCGTGGCCGCCCTCGTGGGCGATGGTGATGGCGTTGCGGGAGAGGCGCCAGATGTTGTGCGGGGCGATCGCGGCGAGCGCGACGACGCCGGTGGCGATGACCACCCACTGGTCGGGGTCGGACTGGGTGCCGACGATGCGGTCCCAGAGGCTGGCGTCCATGTGTTTCCCGGCTCCGGTTCGATGGGGGGCGTGTTTCTGGCACTGTGGCACGTATGTGCGGACGGTATGCATCGAGTCGTAGGCCCGAGGATCTCGCAGGAATCTTCGAGATCGAGAAGTGGGAGCCGGAGGAGGCCTATGAGCCCGACTTCAACGTGGCTCCCACCAAGGAGGTCTACGCCGTACTCGACCGCCCGCCCGTCTCCTCGGTGAAGGACGCCCAGGGCCCCCGGCCGGTTCGCCAGCTGCGCCGGCTGAAGTGGGGGCTCGTGCCCTCGTGGGCCAAGACGCCCGAGGGCGGGGCCCGGATGATCAACGCGCGGGCCGAGACGGTGCACGAGAAGCCGTCGTACCGGCGGGCCTTCTCGGCCCGGCGCTGCATCCTGCCCGCCGACGGCTATTACGAGTGGGTGACCGGGGACGCGGAGCGGGAGCTGGAGGTCGAGGGGAAGAAGAAGCGGGCGCGCAAGCAGCCGTACTTCGTGACCCCGGCGGACGGCTCCGTGTTCGCGATGGCCGGGCTGTACGAGTTCTGGCGCGATCGCACCCTGCCCGACGAGCATCCGCTGGCCTGGTGGGTGACGTGCTCGGTGATCACGACCGAGGCGGAGACCGCCCCGCTCGGGGTCGCGCCGAAGGAGGGCCCGCGCTCGCTCGCGGACATCCACCCGCGGATGCCGTTGATGCTGACCGCCGATCGGTGGGACGACTGGCTGGATCCGGCGCGGACCGACGTGGACGACCTGCGGTCGCTTCTGGCCCCGCCGCCGGAGGGGCTGATGCGGGCCTATCCCGTGTCCACCGCCGTGAGCAACGTGCGCAACAACGGGGCCGAGCTGGTGCACGAGCTGGACGGGCCCGAGGTGGGGACCCTGTTCTGAGCCGACCCCGGCCCTGCCCCTGATCACCCGCCATCGGACGGAGCGCGCACGACCCCCGCAAGGCGGAGGCCGTGTCGGAGCCGCGCGCCGGTGGGGTGATGCACCATGACGGAGTGACCCGTACCGAGATCGTTCCCACGGAGACCGGTGACGCCCGCGTCACCTGGCACCCGGCGAAGAAGCCCCGTCTCGTCCTCGCCGTCAGCCATGGCGCCGGTGGCGGCATCGAAGCCCGGGACCTGCAGGCCCTCGCCGGGGTGCTGCCCGGCGAAGGGGTGAGCGTCGCTCTGGTGGAACAGCCCTGGCGGGTCGCCGGGAAGAAGGTGGCGCCCGCGCCGAAGACGCTGGACGCGGGGTGGCGGGGGCTGTGGCCGGCGGTGGCGGGGCGCGGGGTGCCCGTGGTCGCCGGCGGACG
>NZ_JAAGMG010001309.1 GCF_010548525.1 Streptomyces sp. SID14478 | reverse complement strand
GCCCTCGCGCGGCGCGTCGGCCAGCCAGGAGGCGGCCACCGCCCGCAGCGCGGTCGCGTCGCGCAGGCCGCCGCGCGCCTCCTTCAGGTCGGGTTCGAGCAGGTACTGCAACTCGCCCTGGCGCTCGGCGCGTTCCTCGCACAGCTCGCGCAGTTCGGGCAGCTTCTTGGGGGCCTGGTTGCGCCAGTCCGCAAGGACGGCGGTGCGCAGTCCGGCGGTGAGCCCCAGGTCACCCGCGAGGTGGCGGGCGTCGAGCAGCCCCAGCTGCACCTTGAGGTCGTCGCCCGCGGTCTTGCGGGCCTCGGCGGGCGTACGCACGGAGTGGTCGAGGGCGAGGCCGAGGTCCCAGACCGGATACCAGATGCGGTCGGCGAGCGCGGCGATCGCCTCGTGGTCGGCCGAGCCGTCGTGCAGGAGGAGCAGGTCGAGGTCGCTGCGCGGGGAGAGTTCGCCACGCCCATAGCCGCCGACGGCGACCAGCGAGACGCCCCCGACCGGCGTCCCCGCGCCGAACAGCCCGGTCAGCCAGTCGTCGGTGAGCTCCGCGAGCGCGGAACGGCGCGGCGGCCCGGACTGCGCCTCCTTCTGCAGGAGGCGCAGCCGGGCCGCCGCGTAGCCGCTGGGTCGATCGTCCGTCTCTTCGGTGCGTACGTCGTTCACACTCGTCACCCAGCGACTCCCGTTCCGTTCGTCGAATCGGTTACAGCGCGTCCGGTCCGCGTTCGCCGGTGCGGACCCGCACGGCCGTCTCGACGGGGACCGCCCAGACCTTGCCGTCCCCGATCTTGCCGGTTCGCGCGGCCTTCACGACGACATCGATCAGCTGCTCGGCGTCGTCGTCCTCGACCAGTACCTCGACCCGGATCTTGGGAACCAGGTCGACGGTGTACTCGGCCCCACGGTAGACCTCCGTGTGCCCGCGCTGGCGGCCGTACCCGCTGGCCTCGGTCACGGTCAGGCCCTGGACGCCGAAGGCCTGGAGGGCTTCCTTGATCTCGTCGAGCCGGTGCGGCTTGACGACCGCGGTGATGAGCTTCATGCGTCCACCTTCTTCGTGGTCTGTGCACCCGTGCCGACCGGAGTGGGCACGGCCGTGCGGGCCGCGGCGCCGCCACCGGCGCCGCTGAAGTCGTACGCGGTCTCGGCGTGCTCGACCTGGTCGATGCCGGTGACCTCGTCGTCCTCGCTGACCCGCATGCCCATCGTCTTGTCGATGAGGAAGGCGAGGATCGCGGAGGCGACGAGCGAGTAGCCGAGGACGGCGCCGACACCGGCGCACTGCTTCCAGAACTGGTCGAGGCCGCCGCCGTAGAAGAGCCCCTGCGCGTCGGACTGGCCGCCACCGGTGGCGAAGAAGCCGATGAGCAGGGAGCCGACGATGCCGCCGACGAGGTGGACACCGACGACGTCGAGCGAGTCGTCGTAGCCGAACTTGTACTTGAGGCCCACGGCCATGGCGCACAGGACACCGGCGATGACGCCGACGGCGATCGCTCCGAGCGGCGAAACGGCGCCGCCGGACGGGGTGATCGCGACGAGGCCCGCGACGGCGCCGGAGGCGGCGCCGAGCGAGGTGAACGCGCCGTGGCGCAGCTTCTCGTAGATCAGCCAGGCGAGCATGGCGGCGGCGGTGGCGACCTGCGTGTTGACGAACATCAGCGCGCCGACGCCGTCGTCGTTGCCCAGCCACGACCCGGCGTTGAATCCGAACCAGCCGAACCACAGCAGACCGGCGCCGAGCATCGTCCACGGCAGCGAGTGCGGCCGCATCGGGTCCTTCTTGAAGCCGACGCGCTTGCCGATGACGAGGATCACGCCGAGGGCCGCGGCACCGGCGTTGATGTGCACGGCCGTGCCACCGGCGAAGTCGATGACGCCGAGGTCGAAGGCCCAGCCGCCGGTGCCCCACACCCAGTGCGCGACCGGGAAGTACACGATCGTGGCCCACAGGGCGATGAACAGGGCCCAGGCCGAGAACTTCACGCGGTCCGCAAGGGCGCCGCTTATCAGGGCCGGCGTGATGATGGCGAACATCAGCTGGAAGACGGCGAAGACGTAGATCGGGATGGTGTAGCCGTCCCAGAGCTGGGTGATGCCGATCCCGCTGAGGCCGACGAAGTCGCCGTCCCAGCCGATCAGCGACCCCTTGTCGGTGCCGAACGCGAGCGAGAAGCCGTACAGGACCCACAGGATCGTGACGATCCCGAGGCTGATGAAGCTCATCATCAGCATGTTCAGGGTGCTCTTGACCCGGACCATGCCTCCGTAGAAGAAGGCCAGGCCCGGCGTCATGAGCATCACCAGGGCGGAACAGATCAACATGAAGCCTGTGTTCGCGGCAGAGAGCTTGGGAGCTTCCGCGGCGAGCGTGATGGCGGCTGGTGCCATCGGCGTCTCCTCGTCATTGGTACGGCCCCGTGCGGGCGAAGCCAGAAGCGGTCATGAGGGGTGGGCCGGTTATGCGCCAGAAGATTGGCGCAGCGCGGTTTCCGCGGGCGCCCCTCGATGTTTCGCCGCAGTGACGAAGAGGTCGTGGGTGTTACGCGTGCATGAAATGCCGGATGGCGGCACGGGCGATCGTTATCGTGACGCAACCAAGTGCCGGTCCGGCCGGTGCGAAAGGAACCAGCCGCGGTCGTCCGTCCTCGATGACCTGGCATGGGGGAGCCGAGTCGGGCAGTTAGGGGACGGTCGGCCACGGCTGGCGTTCAGGGGGCCCGAGGGGGCCGGGGTCAGACCGCCGCTTCCGCGGTCTCGGGCAGATCGACGGCCAGCTGTTCGGTCAGGTGGATGACTTCGGCGACGTCCCCGAAGTCGCGGACCGCCGTGTCCACGGTCTTGCGGATACGGGTGTTGACCCGCTCGGAGCGCACCTTCTTGGCGATCCCCAGCGCCTGCCCCGCAAGCACGGTGGCTTGCTCGGGCTCCTTCTGGAGCAGGTGCACCGTGGCCATGCCGATCAGGTTCAGTGCGTACGAACGCTGGTGTTCGGCGTCCTTCCCGAACAGCTCGACGGCCTGCTGCATCACCGGCTCGGCCATCGACGCGTACGTGGGGCTGCGGCCCGCGACGTAGGCGAGGTCGCGGAACGAGTGGCTGTTCTCCCCGTGCAGTTCGGCCAGGGAGAAGAAGCGGATCCAGTCGGGGTCCGGGTCGTCCCAGTCGTCGGCGTCGGTGAAGGTGTCCTCGGCCATGCGCACGGCCCGCTTGCACTTGCCGGGCTGGCCCATGCTCGCGTAGGCGCGGGCCTCCATCGCATACAGCATGGCCTGGGTGCGCGGACTGGCGCAGTCGCGACTGCCGTACTGGGCGAGGTGGATGAGCTCCAGGGCGTCGTCGGGACGGCCGAGGTGGATCATCTGGCGGCTCATGCTGCTCAGGACGTACGAGCCCAGCGGCTTGTCGCCGGCTTCCTTCGCGGCGTGCAGGGCGAGGACGAAGTACTTCTGGGCGGTGGGCTGCAGGCCGACGTCGTAGCTCATCCACCCGGCCAGTTCGGCGAGTTCGGACGCGACCTTGAACAGACGCTTGGTGGTGGACTCGGGCTGCTGCTCCTGCAGGAGGTCGGTGACCTCGTGCAGTTGCCCCACCACCGCCTTGCGGCGCAGGCCGCCGCCGCACTGGGCGTCCCACTGGCGGAACATGACGGTGGTGGACTCGAGCAGGTCCAACTCGGGCCGGGACAGCCGGTTCCCGCGGCGCTGCCCGGCGGGCTCGGGCTCGGGCCGGGCCGCGGCGCCGCCGGGGGTCGGTACCAGCCAGCGCTGCATGGGTTCGATCAGCGAGGGACCCGCGGCGAGCGCGAGCGAGCTGCCGAGGAAGCCGCGGCGCGCGAGCATCAGGTCGCTGCGCGAGAACTCGCCGATGAGCGCGACGGTCTGCGGTCCCGTCCAGGGCAGGTCGACACCGGAGATCGAGGGCGCCTGGTGCGCCGCCCGCAGACCGAGGTCCTCGACGGCCACCACGCAGCCGAACCGCTCGGAGAACAGCTCGCTGAGAATGCGCGGGATCGGCTCGCGCGGATTCTCCCCGTCGAGCCAGCGCCGCACCCGGGAGGTGTCGGTGGAGATGTGGTTCGCACCCAACTGCCGTGCCCGACGGTTGACTTGGCGCGCCAGCTCGCCCTTCGACCAGCCGCTGCGCACGAACCACGAGCCGAGCAGTTCGTTCGGGCGCTTCTCAGCGTTCGTCACGCTTCCGCCGCTGCCGCCCACTGGAACGCCCCCATCCCTGACAAGCCATCTAAGACACTCACCGCAAGTCCTGTCGGCCACTCTTGCCCGCTAGCCCTATCAGGATGCCGTCAACTACGGCTCCCCGTCCGCCAGTTGTCACTCCTCGAACAGGAAACCGGGTTGCCTCCGGCATACCCACGGGTGCATGCACCCTCAGGGTTCGTGCACTGAAAGTAATCCTACGATCACCCCTCCGGCGAGGGCGAACCGGGAAACGCCACCATTCGCCACCCCTTCGAATGAACTCAGGTGCAGCCACACACGATTCACTTGACATAGGACAGCCGGAAGTGGGCGGAACGGTGTGCGACGGGGCGTGCGACACCGGGCGCACCACCCCGGACGCGACGCGACGACAACCCGGCCGGGTGGCGCACACGCCACGTCACGATCCGGTCGCGGCACGTAACCACCGGCGCGCAGGACCCGTTGGAGGGGGCATGGGCTTCACGATCGGCGGCATCCTCGAGATGCGCACCGGCTCACGTCGCCGCGGCCGCACGTCCGGCCGCGCTTCGGAGTGCACCACGGTGGCGGAGTTCACCGGACTGTGGGGCTGGGACGTGGTGCCCGGCGCTCGCGCGGCGGGCCCCCAGTGCTCCTGCGGCAGCGCGGACTGCGCGACGCCCGGCGCCCACCCGCTCGACCCGAGCGCGGTAGTGCCCGCCGGCTCCACCCTCGACGAGGTGACCGCGTCCTGGGGCCGGTTCCCCGGCGCCGCGGTCCTGCTTCCGGTGGGACGCGCCTTCGACATCATCGACGTACCGGAGGCGGCGGGCCGTCGGGCCCTGGTCCGCCTGGAGCGGATGGGCCTGCCCCTCGGCCCGGTCATCGCCACCCCCGAGGGCCGCGCCCACTTCTTCGTGGCCCCCGGCGCCGCGGCGGAACTCCCGAGCCTGCTCTACCGCACGGGCTGGGACGACGCGACCCTCGACCTGCACGCGCTCGGCCCCGGCGCGTACATCACGGCCCCGCCCTCCGACCGCGCGGGCCTCGGACCGACGACCTGGCTGCGCGCCCCGTCCCTGGACACGGCGACCCAGCCGCCCCAGGCGCGGCTGCTCCTCGGGACGCTGGCGTACGTGGCCCATCGCTCGCCCTGCGCATAAGGCCGCGCAAAGGGAAGCGGGGAACCACCGGCCGCGAACGGCCCGCGGTTCCCCACGACATGAACTGCCTGCGGAGCGACTTCCCGCCCCGAGCGCAGCGCCCGGCTCGGCGCACCGCGCGGGCGGCTGCTCCCCGATCGGCGGCTACTCCCCGATCAGCGCGTCCACGAACGCCTCGGGCTCGAACGGCGCCAGGTCGTCCGGCCCCTCGCCCAGGCCCACCAGCTTCACCGGCACGCCGAGCTCGCGCTGCACGGCCACGACGATGCCGCCCTTGGCCGTACCGTCCAGCTTGGTCAGCACGATGCCGGTGATGTCGACGACCTCGGCGAAGACGCGGGCCTGAACCAGCCCGTTCTGCCCCGTGGTCGCGTCCAGGACGAGCAGCACCTCGTCGAGCGGCGCGTGCTTCTCCACGACGCGCTTGACCTTGCCGAGCTCGTCCATCAGGCCGGTCTTGGTGTGCAGGCGGCCCGCGGTGTCGATGAGCACGACGTCCGCGCCGGCCTCGATGCCTTCCTTCACGGCGTCGAAGGCGATGGACGCCGGGTCGCCGCCCTCGGGGCCGCGCACCGTGCGCGCACCGACCCGCTCGCCCCACGTCTGCAGCTGGTCGGCGGCGGCGGCACGGAACGTGTCGGCCGCGCCGAGCACGACGTTCTTGCCGTCGGCGACCAGAACGCGGGCGAGCTTGCCGGTGGTGGTGGTCTTGCCGGTGCCGTTGACCCCGACGACCATCACGATGCCCGGGGTGTCCAGGTTCGAGTCCGTCTTCACGGTGCGGTCGAACTCCGGGACGAGCAGCGCCAGCAGCTCCTCGCGCAGCAGCGCACGCAGCTCGTCCGGGGTGCGGGTGCCGAGCACCTTCACGCGCGCGCGCAGTCGCTCGACCAGTTCCTGGGTGGGCTGGACGCCGACGTCGGCGGTGAGGAGCGTGTCCTCGATCTCCTCCCAGGTGTCCTCGTCGAGGTGCTCGCGCGACAGCAGCGTGAGCAGCCCCTTGCCGAGCGCGTTCTGCGAGCGGGAGAGCCGGGTGCGCAGCCGCACCAGGCGGCCCGCGGTCGGCTCCGGGACCTCGATCTCGGGCGCGGCCGGTGCGGCCGGTTCCTCTTCGGTGACCTCCTCGGTGACCGGATCGGTGACCGGGAGGTCGACCTCCTCGATCGTGCGCCGCGCTTCGTCGCGGGGCGTCTCGGCCTCGTCGCCGACGTGCGGCTCGGTGGGCGGGGCGGCGGTGATGTCGGGCACCGAGGGGGGCGGCGGGGGCAGCTGCTTCTTCTTGCGGCTGCCGACCACGAGCCCGCCGAGCGCGCCGATCACGACCACGGCGATGACTACAGCAAGGATGACGATTTCCATAACCCGTCCAGTATCAGTCATGAAAGGTGGGGAATCGCAGAAGGTGCGAACCCGTGACGATGCGCGTATGAGCCATCCGGACCCAGCTGAGTCCGCCTGGCATATCCGCCTCTGAGCTGCGCGTCTTGTCCAATCAGAGGTGTTTGTGCACGTCAGCGCAGGCCCACAGCTGCCCCTTCAGCCTCACGCCCGAGCCCGTGCGGACGTCCGCGCCGGAGCCGACTTTCTGGCCTGGCTGCGGGAGCACGGCCGCACCCCCATGACCTGCGCACAAGGTCAAGTGGACGAATGGCTCGCCACCGGCACAGGAACCCGCCGCACTGCGGCGACCTTCGTGCACTGGGCCGTTCGCACCCACGTAATGGCCCCGGTCGACTTCCCCTGGATCCGCTCGGCCAATCTCGATTCCATCGGCCAGAGCGAACGACTGAACGTCCTCCGACGCATCGCTGAGGACAGCTCCATCCGCCTCGAAACCCGAGTCCTCGGGCTGCTCGTCCTGCTCTTCGCTCAGCCGGTGACACGGATCTCACGCATGAGCGTCGACGACATCACCGGTGAGGTGATCACCGTTCACCTCACCGGCGGGGAACCCGTTCCTGTCCCCCACCCCTTTGACCAGCTCTTCTGCGACTACCTGCCACAACGGCGCCACACGACGACTGCCCGCAACAACCGCACCCGCTGGCTCTTCCCTGGCGCCGTCCCGGGGCAGCAATGGCACCCGCGACCCTCCACAAAGCCCTCTGGAACAGCGACATCCCCATCCGCCGCGGGCGAAACTCGGCCCTGCGCGATCTCGTCTTGGAGATGCCGCCGGCACTGGTAGCCAAGGCCCTCGGCTACAGCCCTCTTGCCACCGAACTACACGCCGCACAAGCAGGACGCCCGTGGGCCGGATACGCGTCCATTCGCCGCTACCACGGCAAACAGCTCCCGATCTTCTGAGTGCCTGCGCGAGAGGTGCCGACGGTCTACCTGATCTGAGCTGAAGCCTGCACAACGAAGGAGTTAAGGGACGCCCGTGCCTCGGCCGACCTCGTCCGCAGTTCTTCGCGGTCTGCTGCACGGTGAAGTGCGCCGATCACCCCGATGGTCTGCTCGGCCCGTGCATGCAGGTCGCCATTGGGTACGAGCAAACGGAGCTGGTGAACGGCCTGGAAGGCCTGGCCACGGATCCGGAAAGCCTCTGTTCTGGCCGCTACATGCGCCGGACCGTCTCGTTCCTCGTGCTGCCGGTGCCACCAGTCGTGTTGGCTCCGTATGAATTCGTTGGTCGCAGCGGTGAAGGCAAGGACGGCGCTGCGGCGTTCGCTCCGGTCTGTCACACGCTTCTGGAACTGATACCCCAGAAGGGAACCGATGAGCGTTCCCGCCACTGCGATGAAGGTCGTAAGTACTTGGCCCACTGCGCTAGTTGACCATGCGAACTCCAGTTTCAACAGGGAGCGTAGTCGCGAGATACCGCACAGGCGCCGAGGGTGCCACCAGGCGAGAACTCACGACGTGTGAATACGCGACGTCACCAGTCGGGCCCCGCGGGCGCCGTTCTCGTCTCTTCCTCCAAAGGACATACGCCTCTGGAGGGAATGACTCGGACTAAAGTACGATGGAGAGGTTTCATCAACGCGCGTAGAGTCCAACGCGACCCGTCCGCAGCACCAGCGTGAGATCAGCCCCGCCCCACCCCACAGAGGCACGGAACCCCACCGCATGAGCAAGACCGCCGCATCCGAAGGCGCCCTGGAGACGCGCGGCATCGAGCCCGTCCCCGACGCCGAGCGCACCGCCAAGACCCGCGAGCTGTTCCCGACCTGGGTCGCGGCCAACATCAGCGTGCTGTTGCTCACGATGGGCGCGAGCCTCGTCGTGACGTACAGGCTCAACTTCTGGCAGGCCGTCGTCGTCGCGATCGCGGCGCCCATGGTGTCGTACGGACTCGTCGGCCTGATCGGCATCGCGGGCAAGCGCGGCGGCGCGCCCGGCATGGCCCTGTCCCGGGCCGTCTTCGGTCAGCGCGGCAACCTGCTGCCCGGCTCGCTGATCTGGGTCGCGCGCTGGGGCTGGGAGACGATCAACGCGGTGACGGGTGCGTACGCCGTGCTCACCGTCCTGGACATCCTGTTCGGCATCAAGCAGAACGACTTCCTGGTGATCGTCACGCTGCTGTGCTTCGTGGTCGCCACGTTCGCGATCTCGGGCCTCGGCATCAACGCCGTGCAGAAGTGCAACAAGTACGCGACGTACCTCTTCGGCCTCTTCACGGCGCTGGTCCTGGTCTACCTGATCGTCGAGACCGACTGGTCGAAGGTCTTCGACCAGCCCGCGGGCAAGATGTCGCTGATGGTGGCGGGCATCGGCCTGATCGCCGCGGGCGGCGTCAGCTGGATCCCGACCTCCCCCGACTTCACGCGGTACCTGCCGCGCACCGCTTCCTCCAAGGCGATCGTGCGCAACTCCATCGGCGGCGCCGGCATCGTCGTCCTGCCGATGGTCCTGATGGGCGCCGTCATGGCGGTCTCCACCCCCGGCCTGGCCTCGGCCGCCGACCCGGTCTCCTTCCTCGGCGACCTCCTGCCGATGTGGATCGCGGTGCCGTACCTGCTGATCGCCCTGGTCGGCATGCTGCTGATCAACGCGATGTCGATGTACTCGGCCGGCTTCACCGCGCAGACCCTCGGCTTCAAGGTGCCGCGCCACTGGGCGGTCTCCGTCAACGCGCTGATCTCGCTGGTCTTCGGCGGCATCCTGATGCTCGTCGCGACGAGCTTCATGGGCTCGTTCATCGCGTTCCTGTCGCTGCTCGCGGTCGCCTTCTCCGCCTGGGTCGGCGTCTTCGGCGCGGACATGTTCACGCGCAAGCACTACGACGCGGCGGCACTCGTCGACACCACCGCCACCAGCGCCTACTGGTACAAGGGCGGCTTCTCCCCCGCCGCCGTGGCCGCCTGGGCGGTCGGGCTCGGCGCCGGACTGCTGTTCACCTCGTCGACCTGGTTCAGCGGCCCGCTCGCCACGAACAACTTTCTCGGCGAGTACGGCCTCGGCTGGATCGTCACGATCGTCGTCTCGGGCCTGCTGTACCTGGCGCTGCCCAAGCCGAAGGACACCACCACGGCCCTGCAGGAAGCACCTGAGGAGCCTGAAGCCATAGCGGTCTGACGCACCGTCAGCTAACGTCCCCCTGCACACGAGCCCGAAGCCCGAAGCCGCGTGGAGGGGGACTTCTCTATGCCCGTGTCCGTCGTACGGTTCAACCTGGTCGACCCGGCCGGCACGCCGGAGTCGCTGAGCGCCCGCTACAAAGCGGCGGTCGAGATGGCGGCGTACGCCGACGACCGCGGCATCGACACGGTGCAGACCGAGGAGCACCACGGTGTCGCCAACAACTGGCTGAGCTCGCCGTTCACCTTCGCCGGCGCGGTGTTCGGCGCCACCCGCCGGATCGCGGTCACCGTCTCCGCGATCATCGGCCCGCTGCACGACCCGCTGCGCCTGGCCGAGGACATCGCCGTGCTGGACCTGGTGAGCGGCGGCCGCCTGGTCACCGTCGCCGGGATCGGCTACCGGCCCGAGGAGTACGCGCAGTTCGACGTGGAGTGGAAGCGGCGCGGCAAGCTCCAGGACGAGCTGCTCGACACGTTGCTCAAGGCGTGGACCGGGGAGGAGTTCACGTTCCGCGGCCGTCAGGTCCGGGTGACTCCGCGCCCGTTCACCCAGCCGCACCCCCTGCTGCTGGTCGGCGGCTCCTCGCAGGCGGCCGCGCGGCGGGCGGCCCGGCTGGGCCTGCCCTTCTTCCCGAGTGCGCACCTGCCGGAACTGGACGCGTACTACAAGGAGAAGCTCACCGAGTACGGCACCACGGGCTGGACCATGATGCCCGCGAAGACGACTCCGCTACTGCACCTGTCCGAGGACCCGGACCGGACCTGGGCCGAGTACGGCGCGCACTTCCTGCACGAGGCGCGGACGTACGCGTCCTGGCAGTCGGGGGACATCAAGTCGGCCGTGAGATCGGCGGCTTCGAGCGTGGACGAGCTGCGCGCGGAGGGTGTCTACCGCATCGTCACGCCCGAGGAGTGCCTGGCCCAGGGCCTCGACAACTACGTCCTGCATCCGCTGTCGGGCGGCATGCCGATCGACGAGGGCTGGCGCAGTCTGCACCTGTTCGCGGAGCGGGTCGTTCCGGCGTTCAAGGGCTGACCGGTCGACGCGTACGACGCGCCCCCGGTCCGGGCGATGCCGGGCCGGGGGCGGCGCAGGTGTACGGGGAGATGGCAGCGGGGATGTGATCCATCTCCCCGGGTCCTTCGGGGAGTTCGGGCCTCAGCCCATCTCCTCCAGGGCCTTGCCCTTGGTCTCCTTCACGAACTTCATGACGAACGGGATGGAGATCGCGGCGAAGGCGCCGTAGATGATGTACGAGCCGGTCAGGGACCACTCGGACATGCTCGGGAAGGTCTTGGTGATGGCGAAGTTGGCCAGCCACTGGGCCGAGGCCGCCACGCCGAGCGCGGCCGCGCGGATCCGGTTCGGGAAGATCTCGCCGAGCAGCACCCAGACCACCACGCCCCAGGAGAGGGCGAAGAAGAGGACGAAGGCGTTGGCCGCGATGATCGCGGTCAGGCCCTGGGCGTTGGGCAGCGAGACGTTGTCGCCGGAGCCGGTCCGGTAGGAGAAGGCCCAGGCACAGGTGAACAGGGCGATCGCCATACCGGTGGAGCCGATGATCGCGAGCGGCTTGCGGCCGATGCGGTCGACGAAGATCATCGCGATGACCGTACCGATGATGTTCACGATCGACGTCTCGAACGAGTACAGGAACGAGCTGGAGGGGTCCTTGCCGATCGACTGCCACAGCTGGTTCGAGTAGTAGAAGATGACGTTGATGCCGACGAGCTGCTGGAAGATCGACAGGAAGATGCCGATCCAGACGATCGGCAGGAAGCCGAACTTGCCGCCGAGCAGGTCCTTGAAGGACGACTTCTCCTCGCGGCGCATGCCGTGCTCGATCTCGGCGATCCGCGCGTCGGCGTCGATGCCGGCGCCCT
Organism: Streptomyces sp. SID14478; assembly: GCF_010548525.1. Taxonomy (GTDB): domain Bacteria; phylum Actinomycetota; class Actinomycetes; order Streptomycetales; family Streptomycetaceae; genus Streptomyces. Next base: position 2,118 of record NZ_JAAGMG010001309.1, on the reverse strand, counting down.
CCACCTCGGTGAGGACCTTCTTGGCCTGCTCCTCGCGGCCCGCAGAGATCAGGAAGCGCGGCGACTCGGGGATGGCGAAGGAGAGCAGCCCGTAGAGCAGGGCCGGAATGACCATGACGCCGAGCATCCACTGCCAGGCCTCCAGCCCGCCCAGCTTTCCGCGCTGGTCGCCGTCGGCCATGTTCAGGATGCCCCAGTTGACGAGCTGGGAGATCGCGATGCCGATGACGATGGCGGCCTGCTGGAACGAGGCGAGCCGGCCGCGGTACGCGGGCGGGGCCACCTCGGCGATGTAGGCCGGGCCGATCACGGACGCCATGCCGATGCCGAGTCCGCCGATGACGCGCCACATCGTCAGGTCCCAGGCGGCGAAGGGCAGCGAGGAACCGACGGCGCTGATCGCGAAGAGTGCGGCGGCGATCTGCATACAGCGGATACGGCCGATGCGGTCGGCGATCCGGCCCGCGATGGCGGCGCCCACGGCGCAGCCGAGCAGCGCCGAGGCGATGATCCAGCCCAGCGTGTCGGCACTCACGTCGAACTTGTGCTGGATCGCGACGGTGGCGCCGTTGATCACGGAACTGTCGTAGCCGAACAGGAAGCCGCCCATCGCGGCCGCGGCCGTGATGAAGATGACGTGCCCGAGGTGATCGGGCTGGGCGTCCCTGGCTCCTGACGAAGGTGCCGAAGTGCTGGTCACGTGTACTCCTCGGGCCACCGGCTTCGCTGCCGGGGGTGGGGGCGAGCCCTTCAGTAGTGATTCCAGTGGCGCACAACTTCACGCCGCCCACCACCTGAAGGTAAAAGCAACGTTGCAGAGACTATGCCTTCAAGTTTCGAAGTCAATACTTCGACTGCTGTGAGTTTTCGGCGCGACTATGGCGTCTTGAGTTCAAGAGTTGAACACACCTGTGCTCCGGAGCTCGCTCTCACCGAAGGCGCTGGCTGATCACCTTCGACACCCCGTCGCCCTGCATGGAGACGCCGTACAGCGCGTCGGCGACCTCCATCGTGCGCTTCTGGTGCGTGATCACGATGAGCTGCGAGGCCTCCTGCAGCTCCTGCATGATGCGGATGAGCCGCTGCAGGTTGGTGTCGTCCAGAGCCGCCTCGACCTCGTCCATCACGTAGAACGGACTGGGCCGCGCCTTGAAGATGGAGACCAGCAGCGCCACGGCCGTCAGCGACCGCTCGCCACCGGAGAGCAGGCTGAGCCGCTTGACCTTCTTGCCCGGCGGACGGGCCTCGACGTCCACGCCCGTGGTGAGCATGTTGTCGGGATCGGTCAGGATCAGCCGGCCCTCGCCACCCGGGAACAGCCGACTGAAGACGCCCTCGAACTCGCGCGCGGTGTCGCGGTACGCCTCGGTGAAGACCTGCTCGACGCGCTCGTCGACCTCCTTCACCACCTGAAGGAGGTCGGCCCGGGTCTTCTTCAGGTCCTCCAGCTGCTCACTGAGGAACTTGTGGCGCTCTTCCAGCGCCGCGAACTCCTCCAGTGCCAGCGGATTGACCTTGCCGAGCTGCTGGTACGCGCGCTCCGCGGACTTCAGCCGCTTCTCCTGCTCCGAACGGACGAAGGGCCGCGGCAGGTTCCGCGGATGCTCCGGGTCCTGCGGCAGCTCCTCGCCCTCGGCGGCGAGCGAGGGCGGCACGGGCTGACCCGGACCGTAGTCCGCGACGAGCCCGGCCGGTTCGACACCGAGTTCCTCCAGCGCCTTGGTCTCCAGCTGCTCGATCCGCAGCCGCTTCTCTGCACCGAGTACCTCGCCGCGGTGGACCGAATCCGTCAGCTTGTCGAGTTCCGCCTTCAGATCGCGGCCGCGGGAGCGCTCGGCGACCAGGTCCTGCTCCCGCTGGGACTTCGCCCGCTCGGCGAGCGTGCGCTCCTGGTCGGCCCGGGCGATCGAGACCTCCACGTGCGCGAGCAGCTGTCGGGACCCGGACGCCACGGCCTCGGCGACGGCGGCCTCGTACTGGAGGCGGGCGCGCTGGCGCTCCGCACGCGCGCGTGCCTCGCGTTCGGCGCGGGCGGCACGGTCGAGCGAATCGGCCCGGCCCGCGAGCCCCTTGACCCGCTCCTCGTGCGTACGCACCTGGAGCCGGGCCTCCATCTCG
>NZ_JAAGMG010001264.1 GCF_010548525.1 Streptomyces sp. SID14478 | reverse complement strand
AGCCCGCCGTCACCGGCCGGGGCGCCGGACGCCTGCGGGGTGCCCCGCAGGGCCCCGCGGGGATCGGCGGGGCGGGCCGCCATGCCTTGATGGCGGCCTTCGTGGGAGGTGGGGTGCTCCGTCACGCGTGTCGAATCCGTCCGTCCGGGGCTGCGCGCCGTGTCACTGGCCAGTGCGCCGGCAGTTGAGGAACAGCTGGTGCTCGGGTGGGGCGTCGGTGCTCGCCGGAGCGTACGCGTACGTCTCCTCCCCGGTGATCTCGAAGCCTGCATCGCGCACGACCTGGTGCAGTTCGTCCCGCAGGAATCCGGATACCCGGATCGTGTGCCCCAGGAACGGGATTTCCGCGTCGTCCAGGTCGGCCTCGACCATGGACAACGCCAACCGGCCATCGGGCCGCAGCAGCGAGCGGAGCAGCCGCAGAGCGCCCGGGATCTCGGCGCGCGGCAGCATCAGCAGGGTGAAGAAGCACGTGACGGCGTCGAACTCGCCGATGCCGTCCGGTCCTTGGGCGTGCAGCGAGGTCAGGTCGGCGTGGTGGAACTCGGCCTCCGGCACGTTCTTCGCGGCCAGCTCCAGCATGCCCGCGGACAGGTCGACGCCGACCACCCGGTGCCCCGCCGCCACGAGCCGGCGGGCCGTCGGCACGCCGGTGCCGCAGCCCACGTCGAGCACCCGCGCGCCGGGCGCCAGCTCCGCCAGGAGCCGCTCGGTGGCGGCCACTTGGCCGTCCTTGTGCGGGAAGGCCTCGTCGTAGCGCCCGCCGATCGCGTCGAACGCCGCGGCCTGGCCCGATCGGTCCGCCCTGTCCGCTCCACCCATGTTCACGGTCCCGCCGCCCCTCGATGGCCTCGTTGACATCGTGTCAGACCTGCCGCGCGCGCGAAGAGTTGCGGGGAAAGCCGCTCCTCGTGCTGCTCCTCGCGCCCCTGTGCGCTCTTGCGGAGGACGATCCTACGTTTCCCCCCTGGGGGCGCATCAAGGGTCTCATGAGGACACGTGCGCGGGCGTACGGTCCCAGTCGGCCGGAAGCGCCGGGACCTGCCACGCGGGATCGGGCCGCCAGTGCTGCCAGCCGTCCGAGAACGGCTGCCCCCAGTCCTCGATCACCGCGACCGCCGCCCGGCCCGCTTCCCGCACGGAGCGGGCCTGTTCGGCGCTCATCAGCCCCACGGCCTGCGCCTGCGCGAACTCGTCCTCGTCGTGCCAGCGCCAGCTGCCGTCCGGGTACACCGACAGGTCCAGGAAGTGGTCCTCGGAGTCGACGCCGCCGGACCACCGCGTGCGCGGCTCCTCCAGGTTCACGTACCAGTTGCGGAACGCCCAGTCGCGTTCCCAGAACAGCCACACCGACCAGGGCTCGGCCGGACGGGCCAGCTTGAGCACGCCGGCCCCGAACCAGCGGTCGCGCTGCAGCGCCCGCGGCTTGGTGTAGCGGGTGGCGAGCGGCTCGCGATGTACCGGCGTGCCGTCGGCGAGCACCGGCTTGACGCACTCGGTACCGGGCGCCATCCACACGGCGAGCAGGTCCTCGGTGTCCTGGACGACGGTGACGGGGCGGCAGATGTGGAAGGTGCCGGGCCCGGGATCGTCCCCGTTGGCGCGATAGCGCCACAGGATCGCTTCCCCGGGCGCCCAGCGCCCGCCCGCCTCGCTCATCCGGTCGTCGTCTGTCATGGACAGATATTAGGTGCCAAGGGCATACGCCGCTGCGACCGCCGTCACGAACACGTCAGTGTGCCGCCCGCTGTCACGGGCGTGTCATCCGCAGGACATCCAGCGCCTCGTCGAGCTGCTCGACGGTGAGGTCGCCGCGCTCGACGTACCCGCCGTCCAGGACGACCTCGCGGATCGTGCGGCGCTCGGCGAGCGACTTCTTGGCGACCTTGGCGGCCTCCTCGTAGCCGAGGTACTTGTTGAGCGGCGTGACCACGGACGGCGAGGACTCGGCGTACTCGCGGGCCCGCTCGCGGTTGGCGGTGATGCCGTCCACGGTGCGGTCGGCGAGGAGCCGGGTGACGTTCGTGAGCAGCCGGATCGACTCCAGGACGTTCTTCGCGATGACCGGCAGCATCACGTTCAGCTCGAAGTTGCCGGCGGCGCCCGCCGTGGCCACCGTCGCGTCGTTGCCGATCACCTGCGCGGCGACCATCAGGGTCGCCTCGGGAATGACCGGATTCACCTTCCCCGGCATGATCGACGAACCGGGCTGCAGGTCGGGCAGGTTGATCTCGGCGAGCCCCGTGCGCGGGCCCGACGCCGCCCAGCGCAGGTCGTTGGCGATCTTCGTCAGGCCGACCGCGATCGTGCGCAGCTGCCCGCTCGTCTCCACGATGCCGTCGCGCGCGCCCTGCGCCTCGAAGTGGTCGCGCGCCTCGGTCAGCGGCAGCCCGGTCGCCCGCGCCACCTCCGCGATGACCGCGGCCGAGAAACCGGGCGGGGTGTTGATGCCCGTGCCGACCGCCGTGCCGCCCAGGGGCAGTTCGGCCAGCCGGGGCAGCGAGGCGGTGAGCCGCTCGACGCCGTAGCGGACCTGCGCCGCGTACCCGCCGAACTCCTGGCCCAGCGTCACCGGCGTCGCGTCCATCAGATGCGTACGCCCGGACTTCACGACGTCGGCGAACTCGGCCGACTTGCGCTCCAGGGACGCGGCGAGGTGCTCCAGGGCCGGGATCAGGTCGTGGGTCACGGCGGCCGTGGCCGCGATGTGGATCGAGGAGGGGAAGACGTCGTTCGACGACTGCGAGGCGTTCACGTGGTCGTTCGGGTGGACGTCGCGGCCCAGCCGCTCGGTGGCCAGCGTCGCCAGGACCTCGTTGGTGTTCATGTTGGAGGAGGTGCCCGAGCCCGTCTGGAAGACGTCGACCGGGAACTCGTCGTCCCAGCGGCCCCCGGCGACCTCGGCGGCCGCGTCCTCGATGGCCCCGGCGACGTCCTTGTCGAGCACCCCGAGTTCCGCGTTGACCTTCGCGGCCGCGGCCTTGATCCGGGCGAGCGCCTCGATGTGGGCGCGCTCCAGACCCTGGCCGGAGACGGGGAAGTTCTCGACGGCCCGCTGCGTCTGCGCCCGCCATTTGGCGTCCGCGGGCACCCGTACCTCACCCATGGAGTCGTGCTCGATCCGGAAACCGTCGTCGTTGGGCATGCTCGTCTTCCTCCTCGTGGCTCTGTCCGTGCCAGCGTCGCTCACCCGGCGGGTATTCCGGCCGCATCGGATGCCGGTGTCGCGGGCAGGCGTGGTCCATGACGACGACGCTCGGAGGCTTTGTCCTCGGCACCCCCGACCCGCAGGCACTCGCCGACTTCTACCGCGCCCTGCTGGCCTGGGAGGAGGCCGAGCGCAGTGCGCAGTGGGTGCGGCTGCGGGACCCCGCGCGCGAGCGGCCCGGTCTGAGTTTCCAGCTGGAGGCCGACCACACCCCGCCGGTGTGGCCGCAGCGCCCCGGCAGTCAGCAGATGCAGGCGCACCTCGACCTCCAGGTCGACGACCTGGAGGCCGAGACGGAGCGGGCCTGTGCGCTGGGGGCGACGGAGGAGGCCCACCAGCCGCAGAACGACGTACGGGTGCTGCGCGACCCGCACGGCCACCTCTTCTGCCTGTTCCTGCCGGGCGCCTGAGCCCGGGCCGTCAGGAGAGCTGCGAGCCCTGGCGCACCGGGATGTGCGAGAACGTCGGCTCGGGCGCCGGGTTCTGGAAGAAGTCGTTGCCCTTGTCGTCGACGACGATGAACGCGGGGAAGTTCTCGACCTCGATCTTCCAGACGGCCTCCATGCCGAGCTCCTCGTACTCGACGACCTCGACCTTCTTGATGCAGTCCTGCGCGAGACGGGCGGCCGGGCCGCCGATGGAGCCGAGGTAGAAGCCGCCGTGCGCGTCGCACGCGTCGGTGACCTGCTTGCTGCGGTTGCCCTTGGCGAGCATCACCTTGGAGCCGCCCGCGGCCTGGAACTGCTCGACGTAGGAGTCCATGCGGCCGGCCGTCGTCGGGCCGAACGAACCGGACGCGTAGCCCTCGGGCGTCTTGGCCGGGCCCGCGTAGTACACCGGGTGGTCCTTCAGGTACTGCGGCATCTCCTCGCCCGCGTCCAGCCGCTCCTTGATCTTGGCGTGCGCGATGTCGCGGGCCACGACCAGCGGGCCGTTCAGGGAGAGGCGGGTCTTCACCGGGTACTTGGTGAGCTCGGCGAGGATCGTGTCCATCGGCTGGTTCAGGTCGACGGAGACCACGTCGCCCGCCTCGTCGAGGTGCTCGTCCGTAGTCTCGGGCAGGAAGCGCGCCGGGTCCGTCTCCAGCTGCTCCAGGAAGACGCCCTCGGCGGTGATCTTCGCGACGGCCTGGCGGTCGGCCGAGCAGGACACCGCGATGGCCACCGGGCAGGAGGCGCCGTGCCGCGGCAGGCGCACCACGCGCACGTCGTGGCAGAAGTACTTGCCGCCGAACTGCGCGCCGATGCCGATCTTCTGCGTCAGCTCGAAGACCTTCTCCTCCAGCTCCTTGTCGCGGAAGCCGTGGCCGAGCTCGGAGCCCTCGGAGGGGACGTTGTCGAGGTAGTGCGCGGACGCGTACTTGGCGGTCTTCAGCGCGTACTCGGCGCTCGTGCCGCCGACGACGATCGCCAGGTGGTACGGCGGGCAGGCGGCCGTGCCCAGCGAACGGATCTTCTCCTCCAGGAACTTCATCATGGAGGCCTCGTTCAGGACGGCCTTCGTCTCCTGGTAGAGGAACGACTTGTTGGCCGAGCCGCCGCCCTTCGCCATGAAGAGGAACTTGTAGGCGCCGCCGTCGGTCGCGTACAGCTCGATCTGCGCGGGCAGGTTCGAGCCGGTGTTCTTCTCGTCCCACATGTTCAGCGGGGCCATCTGCGAGTAGCGCAGGTTCAGGTTCTTGTAGGCGTCGTAGATGCCCTTGCTGAGCGCCTTCTCGTCCTCACCTTCGGTGAGGACGTTCTGCCCGCGCTTGCCCATGACGATCGCCGTGCCGGTGTCCTGGCACATGGGGAGCACGCCCGCGGCCGCGATGTTCGCGTTCTTCAGCAGGTCGAGCGCCACGAACTTGTCGTTGTTCGACGCCTCGGGGTCGTCGACGATGCGACGCAGCTGGGCGAGGTGGGCCGGGCGCAGGTAGTGCTGGATGTCGTGGATCGCCTCTTCGGCGAGCGCGCGCAGCGCCTCCGGCTCGACCTTCAGGAACGTACGGCCGTCCGGCCCCTCGGCGGTGGAGACGCCCTCCGAGGTCACCAGGCGGTACGGCGTGGTGTCCTCGCCCTGGGGGAGCAGATCGGTGTACGCGAACTCAGGCATCTCGCCCATTCCTCTTTCGACCGGTGGCAGCTGGCATCCATTGGCAGCGCCAACCAGCGTAGAACCTGGCGGCGCGGCCGGGTCTGTGAGGTAAGGCTCAGTTCGTACGATCGCGACGGACAGCCACTAGTCGCGATCTATCGCGTTTGGGTAGGCTGCTGTCGTGGACCTTCACAAGCGCCCCCAGCAGAGCGCCCCCGCGGCGGAGCCGACCGACCTGCGTGCCTCCGATGCCGACCGCGACCGCGTCGCGGACATCCTCCGCGAGGCGCTCGCGGAGGGCCGGCTCGACGCGGAGGAGCACGCCGAGCGGATCGACGGCGTCTACCGCGCCAAGACCCTGGGTGAACTGGAGCCGCTGGTAAGGGACTTGCCCGGCGCGCAGGCGCCCCGCCCCACCGTAGCCGCGGGCCCGGCCCCGGACCGCCCGGCGCCCGGCACCATCCCGCCCGTGCCCGGCGAGAACCTGGTGGCGGTGTTCAGCGCCACCGCCCGCAAGGGCCGCTGGCGCGTGGGCCGGCGCACGCACGCGTACGCCGTCTTCGGCGACGTGGAGATCGATCTCAGCGAGGCGATCTTCGAGCACCGCGAGGTCTACATCAAGGCGGTCTCCGTCTTCGGCAACATCTCGGTGAAGGTCCCCGAGAACATCTCGCTGCGCGGCAGCGGCGGCGGCGTCCTCGGCAACTTCGAGGTGGACGCGATGGACGCGACGGACCCCGAGGCCCCCGTCGTCTACGTGGACGGCTTCGCCGTGCTCGGGAACGTGGACGCCAAGCCCAAGAAAGGCCGGATCGTGCGCAACCTCGAGAAGCACATGCGCAAGTACCTCGGCTGAGCTGCCGAGCCCTGAACTCCTGTATGCGCTCGGGAACTTCCGTGCTTCGGAACTCAGTGCATAGGCGTCGACACAGCGGGTAGAGGTTGCTGCATCGTCTCCCGATCGCCTCTCGCTCGCGAAAGCCGTCGTAAGCCGTCGTCAGGAGTAGACCGTGCTGCATCCGCCGCATCAGTCCCTGCAGGTAGCCGCCGTTCCGCAGCAGCGGGTGCCAGTGCGGAACAGGGATCAGGACGCACCGTGGCACACGGAGGCCGTGTGCAGGCGCGACGAGGCGGGACTCTTCTTCGCCCCTTCCAAGGAACCCACCGCCGCACGCCTGTCGCGCGAGGAGGCGGCCAAGCGGGTCTGCGCCCGCTGTCCCGTGCTGGTCGAGTGCCGCGAGCACGCCCTGCTCCAGCCGGAGCCGTACGGGGTGTGGGGCGGTCTCACCGCGGCCGAGCGCCGCGTGGTGCTGGCGCGCAGGCGCCGCCGCGAGGTCGAGCTGCAGAAGTCGGCGCCGGCCCCGACGGTGGCGGCCGCCGGCTGACCTGCCCGACGCGTACGTGACCGGGGGCGCCCTTCGAGCGAGGGGCGCCCCCGAGTGCGTAACCGAAAAATGCGGGCCGGTCGCGCTACTTGGCCCGCTCGAAGTCGATCGAGCTGTACGCGCGCAGCTTGCTCAGTCGGTGCGTCGAGTCGATCCGTCGGATCGTGCCGGACTTCGAGCGCATCACCAGGGACGAGGTGTGGGCCCGCTCGGAGCCGTAGCGCACGCCCGGCAGCAGCTCGCCGTCGGTGATGCCGGTCGCGACGAAGAAGACGTTCTCGCCGGAGACCAGGTCGTCGGTGGACAGCACGCGGTCGAGGTCGTGGCCCGCGTCGAGCGCGCGCCCGCGCTCCTCGTCGTCCTTGGGCCACAGCTTGCCCTGGATGACGCCGCCCAGGCACTTGATCGCGCAGGCCGAGATGATGCCCTCGGGGGTGCCGCCGATGCCGAGGAGCAGGTCGACGCCGTTGTCCTCCTGGACGGCGAGGATCGAGCCCGCGACGTCGCCGTCGGAGATCAGCTTGATGCGGGCGCCGGCCTCGCGGACCTCCTTGATGATGCCCTCGTGGCGCGGCCGGTCGAGGATGACGACGGTGACGTCCTCGGGGGTGGCCCGCTTCGCCTTGGCGACGCGGCGGATGTTCACCGCGACCGGGGCGTTGATGTCCACGTAGTCGGCCGCCTCGGGGCCCGCGACCAGCTTGTCCATGTAGAACACGGCGGACGGATCGAACATCGTGCCGCGGTCGGCGGCGGCGAGCACGGCGACCGCGTTCGGCATGCCCTTCGCGGTGAGCGTCGTGCCGTCGATCGGGTCGACGGCGATGTCGCACTCGGGGCCCGTCCCGTCCCCGACCTGCTCGCCGTTGAACAGCATCGGGGCCTCGTCCTTCTCGCCCTCGCCGATGACGACCACACCGTTCATCGACACGGTGGACACGAGGGCCCGCATGGCGCGCACGGCCGCGCCGTCCGCCCCGTTCTTCTCGCCGCGGCCGACCCAGCGGCCCGCGGCCATGGCGGCGGCCTCGGTGACCCGGACGAGTTCCAGGGCGAGGTTGCGGTCCGGGGCCTCTGCGGGGACCTCGAGTGCGGACGGAAGCTGGTGTTGCTCGGTCATCGAGACGCACCTTTCTGTTCCGGGATTTCACCGGGATACGGCCAATAAGGAGGGGCGCCCGAAGGGCTTCGTGAGAAGGGCGGTGGTGGGAGACGGGCGGGCGGATGAGGGTTGATGAGGGGACTCTATCGCTCGTACGACAATCTGAGCAGGGTGCCCCACGGATGAGCGGTGCCGACCGGGCCGGACCGTGCGTTTCGGGACCTCCCGGCAGAGATCATCCGGCGACCTGCGACGATGGGGCGCGTGGCAGGAAGAAATGGCAAGAAGACGGTCGGCAGCCTGGTCCTCTCGCTCGGCGTCTGCGTCGTCGGGGCCGGCATCGCCTACGTGTTCATCCCGCACGACGACTCCGGTGACTCGTCGTCGGTCCCGCGCAAGGACTACCGGGTCGAACTGCTGACGGCCCGGCGCGCGGCCTCGTACCCGGTGGCCGCTCCGACGGGCCTCCCGAAGGCCTGGAAGTCGACGTCGGTGCGCTACAAGGACGCCTCGAACGAGGCCTGGCACCTGGGTTTCCTCGACCCCGACGGCCAGTACGTCGCGATCGAGCAGTCGGCGGACAGGTCCACGGCGGAGTTCATCGACCAGGTGAGCCAGGACGCCAAGGAGACGAGCCGTACGCAGACGATCGCCGGCGAGACGTGGCGGCGCTACAAGGGCGAGAAGTACGACGCCCTGGTCCTGAAGCAGAAGGGCTCCACGACGGTGGTCACCGGCACGGCCGGCTTCGACAAGCTGACGAAGATGGCCGAATCCCTGGAGATGAAGCAGGACAAGACCGCGTAGCGCCCGAGCATCCGCGTACGCGCATCGTTACGAGCACGCACATCTACGGAAGGGCCCCGCTTCGAGAGAAGCGGGGCCCTTCCGTAGATGTGCGGTCGGCTCAGACGGTCGTGATGACCTGGTCGAGCTCCAGGCGCGGGGAGCGCGGGAACCACGCGTCGTCGCCCGGCTTGCCGATGTTGATGACCATCAGCGGGGTGTGGTCGGCGTCCAGGAACTCCTTCTGGACGCCGGCGAAGTCGAAGCCGGTCATCGGGCCCGCGGCCAGGCCGGCGGCGCGCACGCCCATGATGAAGTAGCCGGCCTGCAGCGTGGCGTTGACCAGCGCGGCCTGCTCGCGGACCGGGCGCTCCGAGAAGAAGGCGTCCTTGGCGGCGGGGAAGTGCGGGAAGAGCGCCGGAAGCTCCTCGTGGAACTCGTTGTCCGCGGAGAGGATCGCGACCAGCGGGGCGGCGGCGGTCTTCGGCCGGTTGCCCTCGGCCATGTGCTGCACGAGGCGCTCGCGGGCCTCGGGGGAGCGGACCAGGGTGATGCGCAGCGGCGACTGGTTGAAGGCGGTCGGGCCGTACTTGACCAGGTCGTAGATCGCCTGAACCTGCTCGTCGGTCACCGGCTCGTCGGTGAAGGTGTTCGCGGTGCGGGCCTCGCGGAAGAGCAGGTCCTGGGCGGCGGGGTCAAGAACGAGAGACATCGATCAACCTTCTCGGTACGGATGTGATGGCTGCGGTGATCCGATCCGTCCGGATCAGCCGGTGACTCCGACAGTACGCCGACTGAGGTTCAACTTTCAACAAACTCTCTCGTGACCCTGTTCACAAGCGCCCCGCGCGCGGCCTCACTCCTCCTCGGAGCCGTCCCCCGGCGCGCCCTCGCCCTCCGCGTCCTCGGCCAGCGCCGCGTCGAGCCGGGCGCGGGCCCCGTCCAGCCAGCGGCGGCAGACCTTCGCCAGCTCCTCGCCGCGCTCCCACAGTGCGAGGGACTCCTCCAATGACGTGCCGCCGGCCTCCAACCGTCGTACGACATCGATCAGTTCGTCCCGCGCCTGCTCGTAACCGAGCGCCTCGTCGGCCGTCTTCGTCGTTGCCATCGTGGTGGTGTCCGTCCTCATGCTTCGTGTTCGGTGACTTGTACGGTGAACTCGCCCTCGGCGACCCGGGCCCGCAGCCGCTCGTCGGGCGCCAACTCGCCCGGATCGCGCACCACATGGCCGTCCGGCCTCTGCAGCACCGCGTAACCGCGCTTGAGCGTGGCCGCCGGTGAGAGAGCGACCACGCGTGCGTGCGTGTGCGTCAGTTCGGACTCGGCGCGGTCCAGGAGGTGGCCGAGCGTGCGGCGTGCGCGCCCGGCCAGCGCCGCCACCTGCTCCTCGCGCTCGTCGACCATGCGGTGCGGGTCCTCTATCGAGGGCCGGGCGAGCGCCGAGGCCAGTCCCCGCTCCTCGCGGTCGACGAACGCCTCCACGCTGCGCCGCGCCCGGTCCCGCAGCCAGCGCACCCGCTCGTACTCCTCGCCGACGTCCGGCACCACCTTCTTGGCGGCGTCGGTCGGCGTCGAGGCACGCAGGTCGGCGACGTGGTCGAGGAGCGGATTGTCGGGCTCGTGGCCGATCGCGGAGACGACGGGCGTACGGCAGGACGCCACCGCCCGCACCACCTGTTCGTCGGAGAACGGCAGCAGGTCCTCCACGCTGCCGCCGCCCCGCGCCACGATGATCACGTCGACGTCGTCGATCGCGTCCAGTTCCTTGACCGCCTGGACGACCTGCGGCACCGCGTGCACGCCCTGCACCGGCACGTTGCGCACCTCGAAGCGGACGGCGGGCCAGCGGTGCCGCGCGTTCTCCAGCACGTCCCGCTCGGCGGCCGAAGCCCGGCCGCAGACCAGGCCGATGAGCTGCGGCAGGAAGGGCAGCGCCTTCTTGCGGTCGGCGGCGAAGAGCCCTTCCTTGGCGAGGGACTTCTTCAACTGCTCCAGGCGGGCGAGCAGTTCACCCACGCCGACCGGGCGGATCTCGGCGGCCCGCAGCGACAGCTGGCCGCGCGGCGCGTACCACTCCGGCTTCGCGTGCACGACGACCCGGGAGCCCTCCGTCACCACGTCCGCCACCGCGTCGAACACCTGCCGGTAGCAGGTGACCGAGACCGAGATGTCGTACGACGGGTCGCGCAGCGTCAGGAACACCACGCCGGCGCCGGGCCTGCGGGACAGCTGCGTGATCTGGCCCTCGACCCACACGGCGCCGAGGCGCTCGATCCACCCGCCGATGAGACGGGAGACCTCGCCTACGGGGAGCGGGGCGTCCGGGGACGTGTTGGCAGCCATGGGGGCGAGGGTATCCGCCGGCACCGACATCCCGACCCGTCCGACGACCGGGCCCCGCGTCTCGGCCCCGCTGGGCGTCGGCCCGGGGCGGGCGGAGGGTGCCCGCAGCGTCGGCTCGGCGAAATCCCGCTCGGGCCGGGTGGGGGCGTCCGTGAGGTGGCCTGTGCCGGGGCCTCGTGCCGCGTGGCCGGGTCGGCCGGATGTGAGGCGACTGCCGACCCGGGAGAAATCCGCTCGGGCCGGGTGGGGGGCGTCCGTGAGGTGGCCTGTGTCGGGGCCTCGTGCCGCGTGGCCTGCCCGGCCGGATGTGAGGCGACTGCCGGACCCGGCGAAATCCGCTCGGGCGGGCCGCGGGCGGTCTAGGCCGGGTCCGCGGACCGGCCCCGTTGCGCCACCAGCACCGCGAGTCCGACAGCCAGCCAGATCGCGCCGACCACCTGGGCGATGCCGGACGCCTCCACGATCACCGCGACGGTGATCGCCGCGCCGAGCACCGGGATCAGCAGGTGCCGCCACCAGCTGACGGCGCCTCCCCGGCGGCGTACCGCGAAATAGCCGACCACGCTCGCGTGCAGCAGCGTGAAGGCGCTCAGGGCGCCGATGTCGACCACGGAGGTCAGGTGGTCGAGGCCGTCGTCGCGCCGGGCCGCCCAGACCGCCGCGACCAGCGTGATCACCGCGGCCACCAGCAGCGCCGCGCGCGGCACGCCCGAATCGGTGCGGGACAGCGCCTTCGGCAGCCGCCGGTCACGGGCCATCGCGAACAGCAGCCGGCCCGCGGCGGCCTGCCCGGCCAGCGCCGCGAACGCCGCGCCGATCGCCTTGCTCACCGCCACCAGATCGTGCAGCCACCCGCCCACCGACGTGTCCACGGCGTCGTAGAACGCCGAGCCCTGCTTGCCCGGATCGGCCGCCAGCTGCGCCGAAGTCGTCGGCTCCAGCAGCGCCACCAGGTACGTCTGCAGCACGAACAGCACACCGGTGAACACCAGACAGAACAGCACCGCCCGCGCCACCTTCGCCGAGCCGCCCGTCACCTCCTCCGCGAACGTCGCGATCGCGTCGAAGCCCAGATAGGACAGCACCGCCACCGACACCGCGCCGATCACCGCGGACAGCGCGAACGCGCCCTGCGTCCCGTCCCCGGTCAGCGGCGACAGCCAGTCGCGCTGCGCCCCGTCGCGGGCCAGCACGACGATCGCCGAGACCACGAAGACCAGCAGCACCACGATCTCCAGGGCCAGCACCGCGAAGCCGACCCGGGCCGCGGCCCGCACGCCCCACAGGTTCAGGAGCGTGGTGATGACCACCGCGAGCGCCGTCCACACCCAGCGGGACACCGAGGGGACCAGGGAGTTCATCGCGATGCCCGAGAAGAGATAGGCCACCGCCGGGATCAGCAGATAGTCCAGCATCGCCATCCAGCCCGCGACGAAACCCGCCTCCTTGCCGAGGCCCACGCGCGCGTAGGCGTAGACCGAACCCGCCCGGGGGGCGACCCGCACCATCTGCGCGTAGCTGAATGCGGTGAACGCCATCGCGATCGTCGCGACGACGTAGACCAGCGCGACGGCGCCGTGCGACTTCGCGTCCAGAGTGCCGAAGACGCCGACCGGCGCCATGGGGGCGATGAAGAGCAGTCCGTAGACCACGAGGTCCCGGAAACCGAGACTCCGCCGCAGCGCCGTCCCTTCCCGCTCTTCATGTCCTTCATGGGTGATGTCGGCGGACATCTCGCCTCCGTATGTAGCCCGGTCGCGTCGCCGGTGGGCCGTGCACAGACCCCCAGTCTCTGTAAGTCCGCGGTTTCCGGCCTGTCGAGGACCTACCCCGCGGGGGATCTCCGGCCCGTCCGGACCAGCCTTACGATGGGGGACATGACTGCTACGACTGGCTCCCGCCGCGTCCTGCTCGCCGCCCCCCGGGGCTACTGCGCCGGTGTGGACCGTGCCGTGATCGCCGTCGAGAAAGCCCTGGAGCAGTACGGGGCCCCGATCTATGTCCGCCACGAGATCGTGCACAACAAGTACGTCGTGCAGACGCTGGAGCGAAAGGGCGCCGTCTTCGTCGAACAGACCGAAGAGGTCCCCGAGGGCTCCATCGTGATGTTCTCCGCGCACGGCGTCGCCCCGACCGTCCACGAGGAGGCCGAGCGCGGCAGGCTCGCCACCATCGACGCGACCTGCCCCCTCGTCACCAAGGTGCACAAGGAAGCGATCCGCTACGCCAACGACGACTTCGACATCCTCCTGATCGGCCACGAGGGCCACGAGGAGGTCATCGGCACCTCCGGCGAGGCCCCCGACCACATCACGCTGGTGGACGGCCCCGAGGACGTCGCCAAGGTCGAGGTCCGCGATCCGGACAAGGTCGTCTGGCTCTCCCAGACCACGCTGTCGGTCGACGAGACCATGGAGACCGTCGACGCCCTCAAGACCAAGTTCCCGGGACTCGTCTCGCCGCCCAGCGACGACATCTGCTACGCCACGCAGAACCGTCAGCTCGCCGTGAAGCAGATGGGCGCCGAGGCCGACCTCGTCATCGTCGTCGGCTCGCGCAACTCCTCGAACTCCGTGCGTCTCGTCGAGGTCGCCAAGCTGGCGGGGGCCAAGGACGCGTACCTCGTGGACTACGCGAGCGAGATCGACGAGAGCTGGCTGGAGGGCGTGGGCACGGTCGGCGTCACCTCGGGCGCCTCCGTCCCCGACGTCCTCGTCGAGGAGGTCCTGGAGTACCTCTCGCAGCGCGGCTACGCGGACGTGGAGATCGTCAAGGCCGCCGAGGAGTCCATCACCTTCTCGCTGCCCAAGGAACTGCGCCGCGACCTGCGCGCCGAGGCGGAGTCGCTGATGAAGGGCAGCCGCTGAGGAAGGGCCTCGACAAGTGACTGTCGGTCCCGCGTCGTAACGTGGAGTCCATGGAGAAGATCTTCGGTGTGGACATCGGCGGATCCGGGATCAAGGGCGCCCCGGTCGACCTGGAGCGCGGAGACCTCGCCCAGGAGCGGTTCAAGGTGCTGACCCCGCACCCGGCCACGCCCGACGCGGTGGCCGAGGGCGTCAAGCAGGTCGTGGAGAACTTCGAGGGCGGCTGCGACCGGGTCGGCATCACCTTCCCCGGCGTCGTCACCGACGGCGCCACGATCCGCACCGCGGCCAATGTCGACAAGAGCTGGATCGACGTCGACGCCCGCGCCCTGCTCGGCGAGAAGCTCGGCGGCCTGCCCGTCACCGTGCTCAACGACGCGGACGCCGCGGGCGTCGCCGAGATGCACTTCGGCGCGGGCCGCGGCCGCAAGGGCACGGTGCTGCTGCTCACCTTCGGCACGGGCATCGGCAGCGCCCTGTTCAGCGACGGGATCCTCGTGCCGAACACCGAGCTGGGCCACCTGGAGCTCGACGGCCACGACGCCGAGCACCGCGCCTCCACCAAGGCCAAGGAGGACCACGACCTGAGCTGGGAGCACTGGGCGCGCCGCGTGCAGAAGTACCTGGCACACGTGGAGATGCTCTTCTCGCCCGAGCTGTTCGTCATCGGCGGCGGCATCAGCCGCAAGGCGCACAAGTTCCTGCCGCTCATCGAGGGCATCAAGGCCGAGATCGTCCCGGCACAGCTGCAGAACAACGCGGGGATCGTGGGAGCGGCGATGACGGCATCGCGCATGTAGCCCGGCCGTCGATATGTGCGTGTGCGTGCCCTACGCGGTGCGTCGGCGCGGCCCGGGGGCCTTGGACGCGGGCCTGGGCGAGGGGGT
>NZ_JAAGMG010001220.1 GCF_010548525.1 Streptomyces sp. SID14478 | reverse complement strand
CCCTGGTCACCCTGCCCGCGCCGGTGGACGCGGCCGGCGCCACGGCGACGCTGCTGACCCCGCTCGGCGCACCCGTCGAGGTGCCGGTCGTCGGTGCGGGACGGACCCTCACCGTCGACGCGGAAGTGCCGCACCGGGCCTGGCTTCTTCTGGAGTGGTCGCCTTCGGAGTGACCTGTTCCATTGACGGATGCCCTCCGGACCCCGTATTGGTATACCAAACACGTCGGAGTGCCGGGTCGTCTCGGGAGGGCGTGCGCCAAATGCCCGATTCTGTGGGCGAGTTGCGCAGGTCGAATCCTCACAATCTTTGCGAATGGCTATTGACCGCACTTTCGGTACATCCGTACCGTCACTCCGCGAAGAGGAAGAAACCTTCCTCAATGTGGAAACTTTAGGAGCGCGTCATGGTCGCCGTGCACGAACAGACCTCCACAGCCGCGGCCGGTGCGCCGGACGGGACCAGTCCAGGTCTCTACAGTCCCGACCTCGCCCCCACCCGTAGGGAAGGGCGGCGCTGGGGCGCGTACAACGTGTTCACGCTGTGGGGCAACGACGTGCACAGCCTGGGCAACTACGCCTTCGCCATGGGCCTGTTCGCGCTCGGCATGAGCGTCTGGCAGATCCTCATCGCCTTCGCCATCGCCTCCGCGCTGCTGTTCGGCCTGCTCACGCTCTCCGGCTACATGGGGCACAAGACCGGCGTCCCGTTCCCGGTGATGAGCCGGATCGCGTTCGGCATCCGGGGCGCACAGATTCCGGCGCTGGTGCGCGGCGCGACCGCGATCGCCTGGTTCGGCATCCAGACGTACCTCGCCTCCTCGGTGCTGCGCGCCGTCGTCAAGAAGCTCGCCCCGGGCGCCGCCTCGCTCGACCACAACTCGGTGCTCGGCCTGTCGACGCTCGGCTGGATCACCTTCCTCGCGCTGTGGGTGATCCAGGTCGTGATCGTCAGCTACGGCATGGAGTTGATCCGCAAGTACATGGCGTTCGCCGCGCCCGCCATCCTGATCACGATGTGCGCGCTCGCCGTGTGGATCCTGACGAAGACGGACCTCTCGATCGCCGTCTCCACCGGCAGTGCGCCCACCGGCCTGGGCGCCTGGCGGCAGATCCTGGAGAGCGCCGCCCTGTGGGTCGTCATCTACGGCACCTTCGTGCTGAACTTCTGCGACTTCACCCGCTCCGCCAAGAGCCGCCGCGCCATCGTCGCGGGCAACCTCGTGGGCATCCCGCTCAACATGCTCTTCTTCGCGGGCATCGTCGTCGTGCTGTCCGGCGGCCAGTTCAAGCTCGACGGGCACGTCGTCGCGGGGCCGGAGGACATCGTCGCCACCATCCCCAGCACGCCCCTGATGGTGCTCGCCTCGCTCGCCTTCCTCACGCTGACCATCGCCGTGAACCTGCTGGCGAACTTCGTCGCCCCCATCTACGCCCTGGTCAACCTCTTCCCGCGCAAGCTCGACTTCCGCCGCGCGGGCCTGGTCAGCGCCACCATCGGCCTGGTCATCCTGCCGTGGAACCTCTACAACAGCCCCACCGTCGTCAACTACTTCCTCGGCGGCCTCGGCGCCCTGCTCGGCCCGGCCTTCGGCGTCGTCATGGCCGACTACTGGCTCGTGCGCAGGACCCGCGTGAACGTCCCCGCCCTCTACACCGACGCCGCCGACGGCGACTACCACTACCGGTCCGGCTTCCACCTGCGGGCCGTCGGCGCCTTCGGTCCCGCCGCCGCGGTGGCCGTCGTCGTCGCCCTCGTGCCGGCCTTCACGTCCGTCTCCGGCTTCTCCTGGTTCATCGGTGCGGCGCTCGCGGCGCTGCTCTACGTGGTCCTCGCCGACCGCAGCCGCACGCCGCGCGACGTGGACGGCGAAGCGATCGCCGTCGACGCCGCCTGAGCCGCCCGCAACACGGCAATACCCCTATCAGGGCCCGCAGTTGACGGGCGCGGCATCGTACAGAAAGCAACAGTCACCGGTATGCGCATACTCGTCTGCAACGTCAACACCACCGAGTCGATGACCGAGGCCATCGGGGCGCAGGCGCGGGCCGTCGCCGCGCCCGGCACCGAGATCGTCGCGCTCACCCCGGCGTTCGGGGCCGAGTCCGTCGAGGGCAACTACGAGAGCTACCTCGCCGCCATCGCGGTCATGGAGACGGTGCGCGCCTACCCCGGTCCCTTCGACGCCGTGATCCAGGCCGGGTACGGCGAGCACGGGCGCGAGGGACTCCAGGAGATCCTCGACGTACCCGTCGTCGACATCACCGAGGCGGCCGCCTCCACCGCCCAGTACCTCGGGCACCGCTACTCCGTCGTCACCACCCTCGACCGGGCCGTGCCGCTCATCGAGGACCGGCTCAGGCTGGCCGGGCTCACCGACCGGTGCGCCTCCGTGCGGGCCAGCGGCATGGCCGTCCTCGACCTCGAACGCGACCCGGACGCCGCCGTCGAGGCGATCGTCGAGGAGGCCGCGCGCGCCGTCGAGGACGACCGGGCCGAGGTGATCTGCCTGGGCTGCGGCGGGATGTCCGGGCTCGCCGAGCGGGTCACGGAGCGCACCGGCGTGCCCGTCGTCGACGGTGTCGCGGCGGCCGTCACCGTCGCCGAGTCGCTGGTCCGGCTCGGGCTCACCACGTCCAAGGTGCGCACGTACGCCGCGCCGCGCGACAAGAAGATAAGGAACTGGCCGCCGCACATCGGCGGTTGAGCCGGCTCAGCGGGCCCGGAGCTGTTCGTTCATGAGGAGGAACGCGCCGAGCCCGTGGAGGTCGTTGGTGGCCCGGGGCCTCGCGACGTAGAAGGCGTAGTCGCCGACGTTCGTGCCGACGGAGATGTCGGTCAGGTTCGTCCGCCCGTCCGCCCCGACGGAGATCCTCTGCAGGACGCCGCGGTAACCGCGTTGCGCGACCGCGTCGAAGTGCCGGTCGAGGTAGCCCTGTTGGGCGCCGCGTGACAAGGCGTACGTGAACATGCTGGAGCAGGACGTCTCGGTCCAGTTGTCCGCGTGGTCGCCCTTGTCCATGACCTGGAACCAGCGGCCGCTCGCCGGGTCCTGGGTGCGTTCCAGACCGTCGGCCAGCCTGCGGAGGGAGTCCACCAGGGCGGCCCTGCGCGGCTGGTCGGCGGGGATCGCGTCGAGGACGTTCACGAGCGCCATGGAGTACCAGCCGACGGCCCGGCACCAGTGCTCGGGGGCGAGACCGGTGTCCGGGTCGGCCCAGGACGCGGTGCCCGACTCGTCGTAGGCGTGCTTCAGGAGGCCGCCGGGGACCTGGAGGTGGCGGCCGTACACGTACAGCTGCTCGGCGGCCTCGTCGTCGGCGTACTTCTCGTCGCCGAACTCCTTGCCGTACTCGACGAGGAACGGATTGACCATGTAGACGCCGTCCGCCCACAGTTGGTGGGCGCGGCTGTCCGAGTCGGCGTGCCAGAAGCCGCCGTCGGAGGTGCGCGGGTAGGTGTCGAGGCGGTCGCGGATCTGCCGCGCGGCGATCCGGTAGCGCTCGTCGCCGGTCTCGTGGTGCAAGGCCACGAGGAGCCGCCCGGTCTGCATGCTGTCCAGGCTGTCGAACGACTGGTCGATCGATCCGTCGTCCGCCACGAACCGGTCGACGTAGCTCTTGATGTACGCGAGCAGGTCCGCGTCGTGCGTGCGCCGGTAGACCTGGTACTGGCCGTAGAGGTAGAGGCCGACCGGGTAGTCCCAGCCGCCGATGGTGTCCGGCGTGTAGCGGGCCGTCGTCGAGTCGACCATCGCGGCCGACCAGTCGGTGCGCGCGGCCGGCCGCGTCGTGGGGGACGGGGCCGGGGCGGCGGCCGCGGCGGGCAGGGTGGTCAGGCCGCCGACGGACAGCGTGCCCGCCAACAACAGTGCGTGCAGGCGTTTCATGCGTCTCCTTCACGGTGGGGGAGTGCGAGGGAGTTCTGTTCACGTATGCGCTCTGGGTTCACTGACCTGTAACAGGGTCGCTGTGTGACGGGACGCCGTCAATGGTGCGGCAGTGGGTTCAGCGCCGGGTGAGCCGTACCACCGTGCTCGGCCTGTCGCCCGCGGGCAGCCGCAGCGGCAGGCCGTGCGTGAGCAGCGTGGCGGCGTAGTGCTCCTCGCCGGTCCCGTCGTCGACGTAGACGCCGTGCAGGTCCGCCAGGCGCAGCGCACGGTCGCGGCCCCAGGCGATGACCACCACCTTCTCGCCCGCCCGGTACTGCACGGCGTCGTCCAGGCGGTACTGCTCGCCGAACTGCACCACCGGGCGGATCTCCTTGTAGAGCGCCACCAGCTCGCGGGCCTCGGCCAGTTCGGGTGCGGTCCAGCGCGAGAGGTCGCCGCCGATGCCGAGCGCCCCGGCCATCGCGACGTGGAAGCGGTAGCGCAGCGGGGTGGAGCGCCGGGTGTGCGGATTGGGGCTGTCGGTGGCCCAGGCGGACATGGTGCGGGCCGGGTAGACCTGGCTGTAACCGTGCTGGATGGCGATGCGGTCGTCCGCGTCCGTGTTGTCGGAGATCCAGATCTGGTCGGTGCGGGCCAGCATCCCGAGGTCCGCCCGGCCGCCACCGCCCGCGCAGCCCTCGATCCGCAGCCCGGGATGCGCGCGGCGCAGCCGGTCGAGCACCCCGTAGACGCCCCGGGTGTGGTCGGTCCACAGGCGCTCGCCGTCGGGGTGGCCGGGCCAACCCGCTTCCGTGAGCGCCCTGTTCATGTCCCACTTGAGGAAGTCGATCGCGTGCTCCGACACGAGCCGGTCCAGCCATGTGAACGCCCACTCGGTGACCTCGGGGCGGGCGAAGTTCAGGACCAGCTGGTTGCGCAGTTCGGTACGGCGCCGGTGCGGCATGTGCAGCACCCAGTCGGGGTGTTCGCGGTACAGGTCGCTGTCCGGGTTGGTCATCTCCGGCTCGACCCACAGGCCGAAGCGCATCCCGAGCCCCCGGACCTCCTCGACCAGCGGGCCGAGTCCGTGCGGGAACCGCTCGGGGTTCGGATGCCAGTCGCCGAGTCCGGCACGGTCGCTGGTGCGCTGTCCGAACCAGCCGTCGTCCACCACGAACAGCTCGACGCCCAGTTCCGCGGCGCGCTGTGCCAGGGCCCGTTGCCCCTGCGGCGTGACGTCCCAGCCGGTCGCCTCCCAGCTGTTGTAGACCACGGGGCGCGGCTCGTCGGGCAGCGCCAGCACGTGCCCGGCGACGTACCGGTGCCACCCGCGGCTGGCCGCACCGAAGCCGTCCCGGCTGAACTGCCCCGCGAACACGGGCGTCCGATGGATCTCGCCGGGCTGGAGGCGCCAGGCCAGACCGTCGTGCCCGGCGCCCCCGGTGACGGTGAACGGGCCGCCCGTGTGGTCGCGTTGCGCGGTGATCCGCCAACTCCCCGACCAGGCGAGGACCATGCTCCACACCTCGCCGTGCCCCTCGTCCGCGTCCCCCGCGTCGACCATCACCCACGGGTTCCCGAAGTGCCCGGAGACGCCGCGCCGACTGGTGAACACGGTCTCGGCGCACGGGGCTTCGGTGCGGCGCAGTTTCGTCTCGCCCGACCACTCGCCGACCGTGTGGCTCAGCCGGACGCCCGACGCCGCCGGGACGGACCAGCTCGCGGCGTCGCAGCGCAGGATCTCGACCGGCTCGTCCCCCTCGTCGTCGGTGCCCAAGTGGTGCAAGGTCAGGGAGCGTTCGACGACGTCGCTGTCCGGGTGGACGGCGTAGTGCAGCGTGCAGCCGAGCGGGTAGTGCCGGTCGCGGAGCATCAGGTCGAGCCGGCCGCCGTCGATCTCGTGAGCCTCGTGGACCCACTCGATGCCCCGCGACCCGTCCGCGTAGCGCACGAGCAGCGACGGCACCCCGAAGCGGGCGCCGCCCTCAACGGCCAGCTCCTCGCCGCCCGTTGAGGCGAAGCTGCTGGTCACCCCGTCGTGGGTGGGCAGCGCGGCGGCCTGGCCGAGGGTGAGAGGGGCGCCCCAGTGCACGTGCCGTGGGCTGTCGTCCGCGCCGATGCGCAGCGCGTACGAGGAGGCGGGGGTCGTGAGCAGGAACGTGCGACTGGGCTCGTCGAAGGACACCTGAGACATGAGCCGGAGCCTAGAGGCGAAATCCCTGAATTTAAATATTGACGAAGGAAATTATTGCCCCTACGTTTCCCCCATGTTGCTGAACCGAGCGAAGCTGCTCGCGTCCCCGGCGGCCAACACGGTGTTCACGACAGTGCTCACCCGTGGCCCGGTCGTCCGCCCCGAGATCGCCCGGATCACCGGTCTGTCCTCCGCCGCCGTCACCAAGGCGGTCAAGCCGATGATCGAAGCCGGATACCTGGAGGAACTCCCGCAGGGCCCCCGGACCGTCGAGGGCGCGGGCCGCCCCGCACACCCCCTCGCGGTCCGCCCCGACCGGGAGTTCTTCGTGGGCGTCAAGGTCACCGCCGACGAACTCATCGGCGTGGTCACCGACTTGAGGGCGCAGATCGTCGGCATCGCCCACCGGATCGCGGTGACCGACCGGTCCGTCGAACGGGTCGTAGGGGACATCGCCGCGCTCGTCGCGGAGCTGACCCCCGCGCACGCGGAGCGGACCCACCACATCGGCGTGTCCGTCTCGGGCGACGTGGACCGGCCGGGCGGCGTCGTACGCTACTCGCCGTTCCTCGGCTGGCACGACGTCCCGCTGGCCGAACTGGTGGGCGCCGCAACGGGGTTGGCGGTCACCGTGGAGAACGACGTCAAGGCGCTCACCGTCGCCGAGCAGTGGTTCGGGGAGGGCGTCGGCGCCGACTCCTTCGCGCTGGCCACGGTCGGCGTCGGCATCGGCTGCGCGCTCGTCGTCAACGGCCGCCTGGTGGCCGGGGGTTACGGCGTGGCCGGCGAGATCGGCCACATCCCGGTCGCCGCCGGGACCGGGCCCCACTGCCACTGCGGCGCCCGCGGCTGCGTCGAGGCCATCGCCTCCGAGGAAGCCATCGTCGCCCGCGCCCGGCGTGCCGCCGGCGACCCGGACCTCGACATGGCCGGAGCCATCGACCGCGCCCACGGCGGGGACGCCGCCGTGCGCGCCGTGTTCGACGAGGCGGGCGAGGCCATCGGACTCGGCCTCGCCGCCATGGTCAACCTGGTCGGGCCCGAGCGGGTCGTCGTCTCCGGCGAGGGCGTGGCCGCGTACGACCTCTTCGAGGAGCAGATCCGCGCCGCCTTCACCACCCAGGCCTTCGGGGCCGCCGCCCGCTGCCCGCTCGTGGTGCGCCCGCTGCCCTGGGAGGAATGGGCCCGCGGCGCCGCCGCCGTCAGCATCCAGTCACTGTTCACCGCCTGAGACCGGCCCACCGTCCGACTTCCCGCACCTCCCCGTCCCCGGAAGGACCTCGTCATGACCGCCCGTTCCGCCCTGTCCCGCCGGGGATTCCTCGGCACGTCCCTGCTGTTCGTCGCCGGCGCCGCCGTCGCGTGCTCCAGCAACCCGCAGGAGACCGCGTCCGCCAAGGGCGCCAAGGTCACGCTCACGCAGTGGTACCACCAGTACGGAGAGGAGGGCACCCAGGCCGCGGTGAAGCGGTACGCCGAGGAGTTCACCAAGGCCAACCCGGACATCGCGGTCAACGTCGTGTGGGGCGCCGACACCTCCCAGTACGAGACCAAGCTGAACGCCGCGCTGCTCGGCGCCGACGCTCCCGACGTCTTCGAACTCGGCGACTTCCGCGCCGAGATGGCCCGCAAGGGCCAGCTCGAACCCCTCGACGACGTGTACGGCGCCGCCAAGAGCGGCTTCGTCAAGGCGGACCTCGACTACCTCACCGTCGACGGCAAGATCTACGGCATGAAGACCATCGACGACATCATGATGCTCTTCTACCGCAAGTCGATGCTGAAGAAGGCGGGCGTCAGCGTGCCCACCACCTTCGCCGAACTCGCCGACGCCGCCAAGAAGTTGACCGACGGTGACGTGAAGGGCCTGTTCATAGGCAACGACGGCATCGGCGACAGCCCGTACCTGCTGGCCTGGTCCCAGCGCAAGGACCTCATCGACGGGAAGAAGGTCGTCTACGCGGACGCCGCCACGTCCATCGGCGGCCTGCGCGACCTGCACTCCGACAAGTCGGTGCTGCTCGGCTTCACCACCGACTGGTACGACGCGGGCGCGTTCACCCAGGGCGCCGCCGCCATGCAGTGGTGCGGCCTGTGGGCGCTGCCCGTCGTCGAGAAGGCGCTCGGCGACGACTTCGGGGTCGCCCCCTGGCCGGCCTACGACTCCTCGGGCACGCCCGTCGCCCGGCTCGGCGGCTGGACCCAGGCGGTCAACGCCAAGAGCAAGCACGTCGTGGAGGCCAAGAAGTACCTCCAGTGGCTGTGGGTCAAGCAGGCCGACATCCAGATCGACTGGGCCGTCAAGTACGGCTTCCACGTGCCGCCGCAGACCGAAGTGGCCGCGAAGACACCGGAGTTGAGCAAGGGCCCGGCGAAGGACACCGTCACCATCGGCACCAAGTACGGCATCTCCTTCCCGGCCGAGTGGACGCAGGCCATGCAGGCCGGGTTCATCGCCGCCGCGGCCGACATCGCCAAGGGCTCGGCGCCGCGGAAGGCGCTCGAGAAGGCCCAGTCCAAGGCGCAGTCCGACCTCGACAAGCAGATGGGCTGACCGTCGTGACCGCCACCGGCACCACGCCCTTGCGGGGGAACCGCAAGAGTGCCGCCCCCCGGCCGGCGCGCGCCACGGCGCCGCGCCGCAGGCGCCTGACCGAGCGGGGTTCGAAGATCCTCGCCTTCGTCGTGCTGACCGCACCGATGCTGCTGGGCCTCGCGCTCTTCCGCTACGTCGCCATCGGCTGGAGCTTCCTGCTGAGCTTCAGCGAGGCCCGCCGCACCATCTCCCTCGGTAAATGGGTCGGCCTCGACAACTACAAGGACCTGCTGAGCGACGAGCGGTTCCGCGACTCGCTCACGATGATCGTGCTGTTCACGGCGATGATCGTGCCCGTCACCTTCGCCGCGTCCCTCGGCCTCGCCGTCCTCGTCAACCGCGTGCGGCGCGGCCGGGCCTTCTTCCGCACGGCGTTCCTGCTGCCGGCCGCGGTCAGTTACGTCGCCGCCGCGATGATCTGGAAGATGGCCCTGTTCAGCGGGGTGCCGTCCGGCCTCGCGAACACGCTCGGCGCCCTCTTCGGCGCCGACGCCACCCCCTGGATCCAGACCCAGAGCCCACCCCTGTACTGGATCGTGCTCGTCACGCTGCGTCTGTGGCTGCAGGTCGGCCTCTACATGATCCTCTTCATCGCCGGGCTCCAGTCCATCCCGCCGCACCTGTACGAGGCCGCCTCCCTCGACGGCGCGGGCCCCTGGCGCACCTTCCGCAGCATCACCTTCCCCATGCTGCGCAACACCTCGGTCGCGATCCTGCTGTTGATGCTCATCGCCGCGCTCCAGGCCTTCGACGAGTTCTACGCGATCTTCTCCACCGGCGCCTCGCTGGGCAGCGAGCCCGTGCGCACGCCCCTCATGCACCTGTACGGCGTCGCCCTCCAGGACCAGGACTACGGCGTCGGCTCCGCCGGTGCCTTCCTGCTGACCCTCCTGATCGTGCTGGTCACGCTGCTCCAGGGCCGGATCCTCGGGTTCTCCCGCGACAAGGACTGAACCATGAACCGTATGCGAGGCGGCGTCCTCGGCTCCGCCGCCACCTACCTGGGCCTGTGCCTGATGGCCGTGGTCTTCCTGATCCCGTTCTACGTCCTGCTGCGCAACGCCTTCATGACGACGCCGGAGGTCACCGCCACCGACTGGCACTGGCTGCCCTCCTCGCTGAACTGGGACAACTTCACGTCCCTGTTCGACAACCCGGAGCGCCCGTTCGGCCGCTCGCTCGTCAACTCCCTGCTGATCGCGGTGATCTCGGCCCCCGTGTCGACGCTGCTCGCCTCGATGGCGGGGTACGCGCTGGCCCGGATCCACGTGCCCGGCCGGGGGATCGTCCTCGCGCTGATCGTCGGGACGCTGATGATCCCGCAGGCGGTGACCTTCCTGCCCACCTTCGTCGTCGTCGGCTCCATGGGCGGCGTCAACACGATGTGGGGGCTGATCGCGCCGGGCCTGTTCAACGCGTTCGCCGTCGTCCTCTTCCGCAGCTTCTACCTGTCCTTCCCCGCGGAGATCGAGGAGGCGGGCCGCATCGACGGCCTCAGCTACCTCGGCGTCTACGGACGGATCATCCTGCCCAACTCGGTCACGATGATCGCCTCCCTCGGGGCGCTGTCCTTCATCGAGGCGTGGAACTCCTTCCTCTGGCCGCTGATGATCGGCCAGGACCCCAGCAGCTGGACCGTGCAGATCGCGCTGTCCAGCTTCCTCACGTCCCAGACCGTGAACCTGCCCGAGCTGTTCGCGGGCACGGTCGTGGCGATCCTGCCGCTCGTGATCATGTTCCTGGTCGCCCAGCGCCACATCGTCCAGGGCATCGCGATGTCCGGCCTCAAGTCCTGAATCCCCCCTTTTCCCTGGAGGTACTTCCAGTGATCAGAACCACCCGGCGCGCGGCCGTGATCGCCGCGTGTGCGCTGCCGCTCGCCCTGGCACTGCCCTCCGGCGCCGCCGAGGCACGGACCCCCTACGTCAAACCCTTCATGGGCTGGAGCAGTTGGAGCGTGGAGTCGTCCACGCGCAGCGGCTACGGCACGCACTGGCTCAACGAGGGCAACATCAAGAACGCCGCCGACGCGCTCAGCAGCAAGCTGTCCTCGTCCGGGTACAAGAACCTCAACATCGACGCCGGCTGGGACGCCGACTACGACTGGAACTTCCACTCGGACGCCAACGGCATCCCCAACGCCGATCCCGAGCGCTTCCCCGGCGGCATGCCGGCGCTCTCCGACTACGTCCACGGCAAGGGCCTCAAGCTGGGCCTGTACGGCGGCGCCGGACTCCAGAAGTTCGTGTACGACAAGGACGCGCCGATCCTCGGTACCGACTGCACCACACAGGACATCGTGGTCAAGCCGCTGACCCCCACCAACAAGTGGGAGAGCAACTGGAAGATCGACTGGAGCAACCCCTGCTCCCAGGCCTACATCGACTCGATCGTGGCCCGGTTCGCGTCCTGGGGCGTCGACTTCATCAAGATCGACGGCGTGACGAAGGACAACGTCGACGACATCGAGGCGTGGTCCACCGCCATCGACCACAGCGGCCGCAGCATGTGGCTGACCGCGAGCGCCTGGCCCGTCGACCTGGCCGCCGGGGACGGCCTGAAGGGACACGCGAACGGCGTGCGCGTCGACACCGACGTCGAGTGCTACTGCGAGACCACCAGCAGCTGGACCAGCTCCGTCGACGACCGCTTCACCGACCTGCCCGCGTGGCTGCCCAAGCTGTCCGCCCCCGGCTACCTCGCCGACCTCGACTCCATGCCGATCAACAACAACACCGGCAGCGGGCTCCAGGACGGGCTCACCGACACCGAACGGCAGACCGTCATGTCGTTCTGGTCGATGGCGTCGGCCCCGCTGTACGTCGGCGGCGACATCTACTTCCTCGACGACAAGGCCAAGGCCATCCTCACCAACCCCGAGGTCATCGCCGTCGACCAGAGCGCGGTGCTGCCCCGCCAGGTGCGCTCCGGCGACACGCAGGTGTGGACGAAGAAGGTCGGCGGCGCCACCTACCTCGGCGTCTTCAACCTCGGCTCCTCCGCCACCGACATCAAGGTCGACCTCAAGGACCTCGGCCTGTCCGGCACCCGGAAGGTGCGCGACCTCGTCGACCGCAAGGACCTCGCGGCCGCCTCCGGCTCCTGGACCGCGCCGGCCGTGCCCGCGCACGGATCGCGCCTGATCAAGCTGTCCTGAACCGCCCGCCCGGCGGACCGGGCACGGTGAACGGGGCGGTGCGCGCGGCCCGGGACCGTCGGCCCGGTCCGACGCCCCCGGGCC
>NZ_JAAGMG010001186.1 GCF_010548525.1 Streptomyces sp. SID14478 | reverse complement strand
TGTTCTGTCCGGGGAGGTTGTGGACAGTGACAGGGTTCACGGCTGATCGATCTTGAAATGGGTGAGGGCCTTCTGGCCTGGTGTGGATTGCGACATCTGCACCAGCAACAGAAAGGCCCTCGTGCCCCACCGTAATGCACCTCTGACCGAGACCGGACGGCTGCGGCTGGCCCGCTGCGTGGTCCATGACGGCTGGCCGCTGCGCCGGGCCGCGGAACGCTTTCAGGTCTCGCCCACCACCGCCCAGCGCTGGGCCGGCCGCTACCGTGCCCTGGGCGAGGCCGGCATGAGCGACCGCTCCAGCCGCCCCCGTCACAGCCCGGACCGGACACCGACCCGCACCGAACGCCGGATCATCAAAGTCCGTGTCCTGCGCCGCTGGGGACCGGCACGCATTGCTCACCTGCTCGGCCTGGTGCCCTCGACCGTCCACCGCGTCCTGACCCGCTACCAGCTCGCCCGGCTCACGCACCTGGACCGGGCAACCGGCCGGGTCATACGCCGCTACGAACGCGACCGGCCCGGCGAACTCGTCCACGTGGACATCAAGAAACTCGGCAACATCCCCGACGGCGGCGGCCACAAGGCCCTGGGCCGCCAAGCAGGCCGCGCAACCCGGTCCGGCGCCGGCTACAGCTACATCCACACCGCCGTCGACGACCACTCCCGGCTCGCCTACAGCGAGATCCACACGGATGAGCGCAAGGAAACCGCGACCGGCTTCTGGCAGCGGGCCCACGCCTACTTCACCAGCGCGGGCATCACCGTTGAACGCGTCCTGACGGACAACGGCAGCTGCTACCGCTCCCGCACCTGGCGCGATGCCCTGGCAGCGACCGGGATCGCACACAAGCGAACCCGGCCCTACCGCCCGCAGACCAACGGCAAGGTCGAACGGCTGAACCGCACCCTGCTCGACGAATGGGCCTACGCCCGCCCCTACCGCTCAGAAGCCGAACGCCGCGAAGCGTTCCCGCAGTGGCTGCACTCCTACAATCACCACCGCGGACACACCGCGCTCGCAGGCCAACCACCCGCCAGCCGCGTCCCCAACCTCACAGGTCAGTACACCTAGTCCAGCCGGCCGCGGCGGAAGTCGGCGGCCCGCCGCGGCCCGCTGCGATTCGCAGGTGTCACGGTTTGC
The DNA here is from genome assembly GCF_010548525.1 of Streptomyces sp. SID14478. GTDB lineage: Bacteria > Actinomycetota > Actinomycetes > Streptomycetales > Streptomycetaceae > Streptomyces. Next base: position 13,715 of record NZ_JAAGMG010001186.1, on the reverse strand, counting down.
CGCGCTGCGAACGCAGGTGCTCCGCGATGGGGCCGAGCGCCTTGTGCAGGTCGCCCAGCTCCTGTGGCGAGACGAGATCCACGAAGTGCTGCCGCACGGACGCCACATGGTGCGGGGCGACCGTGCGCATGGTCTCCAGGCCGGTGTCGGTGAGCACGGTGTACAGGCCGCGCCGGTCCGACTCGCAGTTCTCGCGGCGTACCAGGCCCGCGTTCTCCATGCGGGTGATCTGGTGCGAGAGGCGGCTCTTGGACTGCAGCGTCGCCGCGGCCAGATCACTCATCCGCATCCGGTGTTCCTCGGCCTCGGAGAGGTTCACCAGGATCTCGTAGTCGTTCATCGTCAGGCCGAAGGGCTGGAGGTCTTTCTCCAGCTGGTAGTTCAGCAGCCTGTTGACCTCCAGGTGGGTGCGCCAGGCGCACTGTTCCTCGTCGGTCAGCCACTGCGTGGCCGTTTCGGTCTCCATGAATTCGATTCTACCTAAGAAGTTGAAATGCGAACGAAGGTGGAAGGTGTGACGTCGCACAGAGGTGACGTACCGAAAGGGGTCAGGCGTTCGACGTCACACTCCGCAGACTACCGCTCACAGCCCGAAGCGACGCTGGAGGTCCCCGAGCTGTCCGGGAAGGCGCGGTTGCTGTGGCTGACCTGCGCCCGCACCCGGAGCGCCGCCCGGCACGCCCGCCTGGTGAGGCACGTCACCCGTCACCCCTTCCGGCATCAGCGCCTCACTGGACTGCAGCAGCACCGTCCCCGCGCCGACGAACTCGAACTGGTGCTCCTCGCCGGAGACCCCGCCGACGCCCGTCATCGCACGTAGACCGCCGATCACGCCGGTCAGGTACCCGTGGTCGTAGTGGTGGCACGGCGAGGGGCAGTCGGCCCAGCCGACGAGCGCCTGCGGATCCACGCGCAGGGGCGGCTCCATGAAGACCACCGGACCGTTTGAAGCCGCGACGAATTTGCCGGTGCCAATGAGCGTGAGGAAGCCGGGCACGATCGATTGCTTCAGCGCGAGAGTTGGCTGAAAAGCAAGCAGATTGCCCGCCCGGATGGTCAGATTGCCGTCATCGAGGTCGTACGAGTTCACGTCGAAGGCCCGGTCCGCGAGCAGCATCTTGCCGCTGCCCTCCGCCACCACCCAGTCGCTCGCGTGCAGCGGCGAGTGGAACGACGTGCGCACCAGCCGGTCGAGCCGGCCGTGCCCGATGCCGTTGAACTCCATCCGCCCGTAGTAGGCGATCATCTTGCCCTTCTGCAGGAACCACTGGCTGCTCTTCAGTTCCACGCAGAAGGTGTACGCGTTGACGTTGTCGTCGACCGGCAGCGTCATGGGGTCGTACACCACGGGTCCGGTTGTCACAGCTTCTCCTCCGAGGCCTGGACGTACACCGCGCCGCTCCCGCTGAGCTCCAGCTGGAACGCCTCGCCGCTGCCGCGGCCCACCATGTCCCGCCAGCCGAGCGCCGTGGACAGCTTGTTGCGGACGTCGCCGTGGTGGGCGACGTAGGCCTGGGGGTCGACGTGCACGGACCGGCCCGGGGTGATCGGCACCTCGATGACTCCGCCGTGCGCCATCACGGCCACCGCACCCTGCCCCTGCAGCGTGGTCGTGAACAGCCCCTGCCCGGTGACCTGCCCGCGCACCATGCCCATGACCCCGCCCTGCGCGCCCATGAACATCGTGCCCTGGCGCAGCGCCCCGTCGAAGGCGAGCAGCCGGTCCGCCTCGACGTACAGGGTGTCGCCGGACAGGTGGATCACCTGGACGTGGTGGCCGCCGTGCCCGAACAGCACGGTCCCGTTGCCCTCGACGGTCATCAGCGGCGTCGCCTCGTTGGCCACCCGCCGCCCGAGCATGGACATCAGGCCGCCTTGTCCGCCCTGGAGGTTGGGGGTGAAGGAGACGTCGCCCTTGTACGCGAGCATCGCGCCGCGCTGGCTGTAGAGGCGCTGTCCGGGGACGACGGTCGCCTCGATCATCTTCGAGTTGATCTCACGGAAGTCCGCGGGCGGCATCACACATCACCCGCGATCGTGTTGCGCTCGCTGGGCTGTACGTAGACGAGTCCGTCGCCCTCGAAGAAGATCTGGAACGCCTCGCCGCCGCCCTCGCCCAGGAACGTGCGGAAGGTGACGCCCGACTGGAACGACTGGTGCAGATTGCCCTGGTGCGCGATGTACGCGCCCGGGTCGACGGTCAGCGGGTAGTCGCGGCTGACGCGCAGCACGACGGCCGGGCCGTCGCTCATGAGGGCCGCCTGCCCGTGCCCCTCGACGGTCGTGGTGAACAGGCCGTTGCCCTGGGAGGCGCCGCGCATCCCCGTGAAGGAGGTCCCCGTGCGCAGCGCCGCGTCCGTGCACAGCAGATTGCTCGCCTCGACGTACAGCTTGTCGCCGCGCAGCTCCACCAGGTTGATCTCGCTCGCCCGGTCCGCGAACCAGCAGGTCCCCTGGCCCTTCACCTCCATCACCACCATCTGCTCGCCGGTGATGCGGCGCGTCACCATCCCTCGTATCCCCTCACCACCCCCGCTCAGCTTCTTGAACGCCATCCGGCCGTCGTAAGCGACCATCGAGCCGTTCTTCGCCTTGACGCTGTCGCCCGTCATGTCGACGGCCAGCACCTTGCTGCCCTGGAGTCGGAACGTTGCCACGGGGTCGAAGGTAGCTGGACGGAGGAGCCCGCCGACAGGTGGCGAAGGGCCCGATGCCACAATGGGAAACGCTTGTGCGTACATTCACAAGATCGACAGCCCGCCCACCGCTTCTGCCGAAGGTGCCCCGTGGACATCAAGACCGCCTCCGCCCTCCGCCGCCTCCGCCTGGTCTCCGCGCCCGAGGCCGTCTCGTTCCTGCTGCTCCTGCTCTGCTCGGTGCTCAAGCGCACGACCGAGTTCAACGCGGTGCCGGTGATGGGCATGGTGCACGGCGTGCTGTTCGTGCTCTACGTGATCTTCTGGCTCGACGCCTGGAACCGCGCGAAGTGGAGCGCCGGCACGGGCATCCTCTACTTCGTCCTGTCCGTCCTGCCCACCGGCGGCTTCTTCGCCGAGCGCAAGCTCAAGCGCGAGGCCGAGAACGCGGTCATCGCCTCCCGCGCCCGGCAGGAAGGCGTGGTCAACGCATGATCATCGCCTTTTCCGTGACGCCGCTCGGGGTCGGCGAGGACGTGGGGGAGTACGTCGCCGACGCGGTCCGCGTGGTGCGCGAATCGGGTCTGCCGAACAGCACCGACGCGATGTTCACGTCGATCGAGGGCGAGTGGGACGAGGTCATGGACGTCGTCCGGCGCGCGGTCACCGTGGTCGAGGCGCGGGCGCCCCGGGTCTCCGTCGTGATGAAGGCCGACATCCGCCCCGGGGTCACCGACGGTCTGACGTCGAAGGTGGCGACGGTGGAGCGGCACCTCGCGCAGTAGCAGCAGTAGCAACGGCACGCCCCGCGCGGCCCGGTGTCCTCGACGGACGCCGGGCCGCACGTGTGTGCGGCACTGAGCCGTCCGCGTTCAATACCTCACTCGTACGCGTCCTCTGGTTCGACACGCCGGGAAAACTCACCTTTTGTGAAGGTATCGGCAGCTTGATCACCAGATCCTGGAGGGCACCGTGCGGCCTGAGGGCTATGACTACGACACCTACAGCAGGATTGCGGGGCCGCTCACCGAGCCGCCTCGCGACGGCGCTTACAAGGTGCAGTACATATCGCTGCTCTCGCGTGAGCCCCACCGAATACGTGCCGTCCTGCTGATGACGCTGGCGCCCGTACTCACCGGGGTGCTGCTCGTCTATCTCGTGTGGCCCACCCACTGGGTGGAGCGCGAGGGCGGAGAGCGCTGGCTCGTCTCGCTCGACGTCGCGATGCTCGTCGCGATCGGGCTCATCGAGCTCTTCATGCTCATCAACGTCCTGTCCATCGCCCACGCGACGATGGTCGCCAGGGACCCCGTCCCCGTCCGCCCCCAAGCGGGCACCCGGGTCGCGTTCCTCACGACGTACGTCCCCGGCAAGGAACCCCTCTCGATGGTGCGCGCCACCCTCGAAGGGGCCGTGCGCCTCACCCACGACGGACCGCTCGACGTCTGGCTCCTCGACGAGGGCGACGACCGGGCGGCCAAGACGCTCTGCGCCGAACTGGGCGTGCGCCACTTCACCCGGCACGGCGTCCCCGAGTGGAACCAGAAGAAGGGTCCCCACAAGACCCGCACCAAGCACGGCAATTACAACGCCTGGCTCGCGATGCACGGCAGCGACTACGACTTCTTCGCCTCCGTCGACACCGACCACGTGCCCGTGCCCGAGTTCCTGGAGCGGATGCTCGGCTACTTCCGCGACCCCGACGTCGCCTTCGTCGTCGGACCGCAGGTCTACGGGAACTACGACTCCCCGGTCACCAAGGCCGCCGAGTCCCAGCAGTTCCTCTTCCACGCGCTGATCCAGCGGGCGGGCAACCGCTACCGGGCGCCGATGTTCGTCGGCACCAACAACGTCGTACGGATCTCCACGCTCCAGCAGATCGGCGGCCTCGTCGACTCCGTCACCGAGGACATGGCGACCGGCTTCGAGATCCACCGCCACAAGAACCCGTCCACCGGCCACAACTGGCGCTCCGTCTACACCCCCGACGTGCTCGCCGTGGGCGAGGGGCCCGCCTCCTGGACGGACTTCTTCACCCAGCAGATGCGCTGGTCCCGCGGCACGTACGAGACGCTGTTCAAGCAGTACTGGAAGGCACCGTTCTCGATGCCGCCCGGCCGCCTCTTCTCGTACACCATGATGCTCGTCTACTACCCGATGACGGCCGTCAACTGGCTGCTCGGCGTGCTGAGTTGCGTGCTCTTCCTGTGGTTCGGGGCGAGCGGCACGGAGGTCTCCGCCTCCGTGTGGCTGATGCTCTACAGCGACGCGGCCGCGCTCCAGATCGGCCTCTACCTGTGGAACCGGCGGCACAACGTCTCGCCGCACGAACCCGAGGGCTCGGGAGGCCTGGCCGGCATGGCGATGTCGGCGATATCCGCCCCCATCTACCTGAAGTCGCTCGGCGCGGCCCTGCTGCGCCGCCCCAGCCGCTTCGTCGTCACCCCCAAGGGCGGCGACGCCAGCCCCGACCGTCTGCTGACCTTCCGCATCCACCTGTGCTGGGCGGCCGTGCTGGCCACGTCCCTCGCGGCGTCCGTCGTCCTCGGCCACACCCATGTGGCCATGCGCACCTGGGCGGTGCTCGCCCTGTGCATCGCGGTGGCGCCCGTCGGGGTGTGGCTCTTCACGCAGCGCCGCGAGGCCGCGGCCACCGCCCCCGCCCGGCTCCCGGAGGTCGAGCACGAACCGGCGGCCCTCGCCGTCTCCAGCCGGGTCTCCAGCACGAGCACAGGAGGGAACTGACCCATGGCCTACCGGCTTTCGAAGCGCATGAAGAAGACGGTCCTCGGAGCGGGCGGTGTCGCCCTCCTCGTCGGCCTGAACGCCCCGGCCGCCTGGACCTTCGCCTCCGAGCAGTACTACGACTGGAAGATCGCCCAGCCCGGCTACAAGGCCAAGTACGGCTCGTGGACCTCGGTCGACATCCCGGACCGGTTCCGCACCAACGCGATCCACGCGGCGCTCCTGCACACCGGCAAGGTGCTGATCGTCGCCGGGTCGGGCAACGAGCAGAAGAAGTTCGACGCGGGCTCCTTCGACACGATCCTGTGGGACCCGAAGGCGAACACCTTCAAGAAGATCGCCACCCCCGAGGACTTCTTCTGCTCGGGCCACGCCGCGCTCCCCGACGGGCGCATGCTCGTGGCGGGCGGCACCGCCCGCTACGAGCAGCTCGAAGGAGAGGTCAAGCGGGCCGGCGGCGGCATGCGGGTCAAGAACGAGAGCCCCGACAAGGCGATGGTCCTGAAGAAGGGGACCAAGTTCCGCTCCCCGTCCGGGATCGAGTACGTCTCGCAGTTCGACGTCACCGTGCCCAAGGCCAAGCGCGTCAACCACATCACGTACAACGCGGCCGGTGTCATGCAGCCGTGGCGGACGTCGGTCAAGGCGAGCGAGGCCCGCGTCTTCGTCCAGGCGGCCGCCGACGGCAAGCAGTACGTCACCGACAAGCAGGCCCAGTACGAGATCGAGGGCCTCAAGGGCGACGACGCCGACAACGCGTACGGGCTCTCCGAGAAGATCACCATGGACAAGGAGGACTTCCAGGGGATCAAGGCGGCCTACGAGTTCGACCCCGTCGCCGAGAAGTACGTACCGGTCGACCCGATGGAGAAGGCCCGCTGGTACCCGACCCTGGTCGGCCTGGAGGACGGCAAGGTCCTCGCGGTGTCCGGGCTCGACGACGTCGGCATGATCGACCCCGGCGACAACGAGATCTACGACCCGAAGACCAAGAAGTGGACGATGGGGCCCAAGCGGTACTTCCCCACCTACCCCGCTCTCTTCCTCACCAAGGGCGGCAAGCTCTTCTACCCGGCGTCCAACGCCGGGTACGGGCCCGCCGACAAGGGCCGCGAGCCGGGCCTGTGGGACCTGAAGACCAACAAGTTCCAGAAGGTGCCGGGCCTGACCGACACCGACCAGACGGAGACGTCCGCGTCCCTGCTGCTGGCGCCGGCGCAGGACCAGAAGGTCATGATCATGGGCGGCGGTGGCGTCGGCGAGTCCAAGAAGGCGACGTCGCGCACCGCGGTCGTCGACCTGAAGAAGGACAACCCGCACTTCACGACGGGTCCCCGACTCCCGCAGGGCACGCGCTACCTGAACAGCGTGATCATGCCGGACGACTCGGTCTTCACGTCGAACGGCTCCTCCGACTACCGCGGCCGCAGCGCCAGCAACATCCTCAAGGCGCAGTTCTACGACCCCAAGGACAACGCGTTCCACGACGCCGCGTCCCCGAAGGTCGGCCGCAACTACCACTCGGAGGCGCTGCTGCTGCCCGACGGGCGGGTGGCCACGTTCGGTTCGGACCCGCTCTACGACAACCAGCAGAACACCAAGCTGGGCCACTTCGAGCAGCGCATGGAGATCTTCACGCCGCCCGCGCTGCACCGCGGCGCCGACAAGCGTCCGGTCCTGCGCTCGGGGCCCGAGACGCTCCCGGACGACCACCGGGCCACGTACCGCACGGACCAGGCCGACCGCATCGTCAAGGCGCGGCTGATGCGCCCGTCCGCCGTGACGCACACGACGGACGTGGAGCAGCGCTCGATCGAACTGGGCGTGACGAAGGGCGACGGTGCGGTGACCGTCGACGTCCCGAAGGACCCGAGCCTGGTTCCGCCGGGCTGGTACATGCTGTTCGTCTCGGACGCGAACGGCGTGACGTCCGAGGCGAAGTGGGTCAAGGTCGGCGAGTGACGCAGGACGTGGTGGGCGCTACGCGTGCCCGTTGCGGGCGAGCCCGAGTGCGTAATCCGCCCACCACGTCCCCGCCGCGGGCCCGCCCCGGCACGTCCCGTCCGACTCGCCGGGCCGCTTGACCCACAGGTACGCGTCGACCAGCGGATCACCGGTCCGCGTGGTCGGGGCGGTGCCGAGGGCCCGGTCCGGCGGGTTGCACCACGCGTCGGCCTGGCCGTCGGCGTAGGGGCCGGCGCCGTTGCGGCTGGTGTCCACCACGAAGTGCGCGCCGCCCAGCAGCTGTGACAGGCCCTTGCCGTACGCCGTGCTCGCCTGGTCCGTCTGGAAGTTGGAGACGTTGAGGGAGAAGCCGTCCGCCTTGGCGATGCCGGCCCGGCGCAGCGGCTCGACGAGCTTGGCCGCGTCCGGGATCCAGGCGGGGTTGCCCGCGTCGACGTAGACCTTGGTGTGCGGCTGCTTCTTCAGCCGGTCGATCGCCGCCGAGATCAGCTGGTAGCGCTCCTCCTGGTACTCGGCGGGCGTGCAGCCGTCGACGATGTGGCCGAGCGCGTCGGGCTCCAGGACCACCAGGGCCTTGGTGTCGCCGATGCCCGTCGCGAACGCGTCGATCCACTGGTAGTAGAAGTCCGCGGTGTGCGCCCCGCCCGCGGAGTGCTGCCCGCAGTCGCGGTGCGGAATGTTGTACGCGACCAGGACCAGCGTCTTGTCCGCCTTCGCCGCCTGCTTCCCGGCCTCGGCGATCGCGGGCCGCGGGTAGTCGCCCGGCGCCCACATGGCCTGCGGGCGCTGGGCGATGCGCCGGATGACGGTCGCGTCGGAGGCGCGGCCCTGCTTCTCCCACGCGGCGGCCTGGACGGCGGCGTCCGAGGCCGGGTCGACCCAGAAGGGGGAGGAGTCGGAGTCGTGGGTGGGAGCGGTCTGCCCGGCGGCCTCGGCGGCGGTGTCACGCCCGCCGTCGTCGGAGCAGCCGGTGGCGAGGGTGGCGAGGAGGAGGGCGGCGGCGGTGAGCGCGAGGGTGCGTGCCGGTGTGCGGATGGACGGGACGGACATCCTGACCCCTGGTTCGGAACGGTTCGATCAAGCTCGAAAACGCGGTTCGATCAACGGTGAATTCCGGCAATCGTGGCATAAGGGGCGCCCGTCGGCGGGGATTGCCGCCGCAGCGCACCAGGGCGGCGGACGACCGGCCGGTCAAAGGGCGAGACGGAGCTGACCGTCATGTGACCGGCCGGTAAGGTCGGGGGCGTGCCGAAGCCGCTCAGTCTTGCCTTCGATCCCATCGCCCGCGCCGACGAACTCTGGAAGCAGCGCTGGGGGTCCGTGCCGTCCATGGGCGCGATCACCTCGATCATGCGCGCGCACCAGATCCTGCTCGCCGAGGTCGATGCCGTCGTCAAGCCGTACGGACTGACCTTCGCGCGCTACGAGGCCCTCGTCCTGCTCACCTTCTCCAAGGCCGGCGAGCTGCCCATGTCGAAGATCGGCGAGCGGCTCATGGTGCACCCGACGTCCGTGACGAACACCGTGGACCGGCTGGTGCGGTCGGGCCTCGTCGACAAGCGGCCCAACCCGAACGACGGCCGCGGCACGCTCGCCACCATCACCGACAAGGGCCGCGAGGTCGTCGAGGCCGCGACCGGGGACCTGATGGCGATGGACTTCGGGCTCGGGGTGTACGACGCCGAGGAGTGCGCGGAGATCTTCGCGATGCTGCGGCCGCTGCGGGTGGCGGCCCGCGATTTCGACGACGCGGACTGACGCGGCGGGCCGGCGTCCCCGCGGGCCGGCGCGGTCTCCCCGCCGCTGCCGGGGTGTTCCGAAGAGCGTGCTGACCTGGTGCCGGGTCCTCGTGCGGTCCCCGCCGACGCGGGGGTTTTTCGGGCGGTTACGCTCATAACCATGAAGAAATCCGTGCTGACCCGCTACCGCATCATGGCCTACGTGACGGGCGTGCTCCTGGTCCTCCTGTGTCTCGGCATGATCGCCAAGTACGCGCTCGGCATCGACGGGGCGGCGGACGCCACGCGCGTCATCGCCATCGCGCACGGCTGGCTGTACGTCGTCTACCTGGTGTTCGCCTTCGACCTCGGGTCCAAGGCGAAGTGGCCGGTCGGCAAGCAGCTGTGGGTGCTCATCGCGGGCACCATCCCGACCGCCGCGTTCTTCGTCGAGCGCAAGGTCTCCGCGGAGCTGGAGGCCAAGGTCACCGACGGCGGCACGAACCTCGCCAAGGCGTAACCCCCACCGCTCGCACGATGTGTGAGCGGTTCGCCATCGACATTTACTAGGACGTCCTAGTAAATTGAAGGCATGGGAAGCAAGGACGCTGACGCCATTGCCGAGGGCCGCCTTCGCTGGCAGGCCCGTTACGACTCCGCCCGCAAGCGGGACGCCGACTTCACGACGCTCTCCGGAGACCCGGTCGAGCCGGTCTACGGGCCGCGGCCCGGGGACACGTACGACGGTTTCGAGCGGATCGGCTGGCCCGGCGAGTATCCGTTCACGCGCGGCCTGCACCCGACCGGCTACCGGGGCCGCACCTGGACCATCCGCCAGTTCGCGGGGTTCGGCAACGCCCGGCAGACCAACGAGCGCTACAAGACGATCCTCGCCAACGGCGGCGGCGGGCTGTCCGTCGCCTTCGACATGCCGACGCTCATGGGGCGGGACTCCGACGATCCGCGCTCGCTCGGCGAGGTCGGGCACTGCGGCGTCGCCATCGACTCGGCCGCCGACATGGAGGTCCTGTTCCAGGACATCCCGCTGGGCGACGTCACGACGTCGATGACGATCAGCGGCCCGGCCGTGCCGGTCTTCTGCATGTACCTGGTCGCGGCCGAGCGGCAGGGCGTCGACCCGGCGGTCCTCAACGGCACCCTGCAGACCGACATCTTCAAGGAGTACATCGCGCAGAAGGAGTGGCTCTTCCAGCCCGAGCCGCACCTGCGCCTGATCGGCGACCTGATGGAGCACTGCGCCGCGTCCATCCCCGCGTACAAGCCGCTGTCGGTCTCCGGATACCACATCCGCGAGGCGGGCTCGACGGCCGCGCAGGAGCTGGCGTACACGCTGGCGGACGGATTCGGGTACGTGGAGCTCGGGCTGAGCCGCGGGCTCGACGTGGACGTCTTCGCCCCCGGACTGTCCTTCTTCTTCGACGCGCACGTCGACTTCTTCGAGGAGATCGCCAAGTTCCGTGCCGCGCGCCGGATCTGGGCCCGCTGGATGCGCGACGTCTACGGGGCGCGGACGGACAAGGCGCAGTGGCTGCGGTTCCACACCCAGACCGCGGGCGTCTCGCTGACGGCCCAGCAGCCGTACAACAACGTCGTCCGGACGGCCGTGGAGGCGCTGGCGGCGGTGCTCGGCGGCACGAACTCCCTGCACACCAACGCCCTCGACGAGACCCTCGCCCTGCCCAGCGAGCAGGCCGCCGAGATCGCCCTGCGCACGCAGCAGGTGCTGATGGAGGAGACCGGCGTCGCCAACGTCGCGGACCCGCTGGGCGGTTCGTGGTTCATCGAGCAGCTCACCGACCGCATCGAGGCCGACGCGGAGAAGATCTTCGACCAGATCAAGGAGCGCGGGCTGCGGGCGCACCCCGACGGGCAGCACCCCGTCGGCCCGGTCACGTCCGGGATCCTGCGCGGCATCGAGGACGGCTGGTTCACGGGCGAGATCGCCGAGTCCGCCTTCCAGTACCAGAAGTCCCTGGAGAAGGGCGACAAGCGGGTCGTCGGGGTCAACGTCCACCACGGGTCCGTCACCGGCGACCTGGAGATCCTGCGGGTCAGCCACGAGGTGGAACGCGACCAGGTACGGGTCCTCGGCGAGCGGAAGGGCGCTCGCGACGACGCCGCGGTGCGCTCCGCGCTGGAGCGGATGCTGGGTGCGGCCCGCGACGGGTCGAACATGATCGGTCCGATGCTTGATGCGGTGCGGGTGGAGGCGACGCTCGGGGAGATCTGTGGGGTGCTCCGGGACGAGTGGGGGGTCTATACGGAGCCGGCCGGGTTCTAGGTCCGGCGCGTTGTCGTCTGCGGGGTTGCCGGTTCGTCGGCGGGTGCGGGTCTCGTCGTGGCTGGTCGCGCAGTTCCCCGCGCCCCTGAGATGCACGCCCTGCGGGCGGCATCTCCCCAGGGGCGCTGCGCGACCAGCCCCCACCGGCCCGCAGCCGCGAAGCGCAGGGAACGGGGCAGGCGGGAGGCGTGTCAGGTGGCGCCCGGAGGGTAGGCGCGGGCAGGTCAACTGCCCCGCACGTCCCAGGAGTCACACGTGTCAACACCCAGATCCACCCGCACCAGGACCACCACCCTCGGCATCGCCGCCCTCGCCCTCCTCGGCGGCGTCGCCCTCGGCGGCTCCGGCGCGGTGAGCGCGAGTCCGCCGGCGGAGCCGAAGGTGCAGAACACGTTCGACTCCCTCGGGGCGCAGGTGCAGGCGGCGAAGCTGCCGAACGGGCGCACCGCCCACTACACCGACTCGGGGCCCGCGAACGGCACGCCCGTCCTCTACATCGGCGGCACCGGGACGAGCGCCCGCGCCGTCCACATGACCGACTTCTTCCGCACCACCAGGCAGAACCTGGACCTGCGCCTCATCTCCGTCGAGCGCAACGGATTCGGCGACACGGACTACGACCCGGCCCTCGGCAAGGCCGACTTCGCCTCCGACGCCCTGGCCGTCCTCGACCGGCTCGGCGTCAAGGACTTCAAGGTGGTCGCGATATCCGGCGGCGGCCCGTACGCCGCCGAGCTCGCCGCCCGCGCCCCGGGCCGCGTCACCGCCCTGCACCTCGCCGCCGCCCTGCCGCCCTACGGCACCGAGCCCGCCTACTGCGGCCTGTCCGACGACGCCCTCGCGGCCGCCGTCAAGGACCAGATCAGGGACCCGCGCACGTGGTGGGCGTTCCCCGACGACAGCCCGGTGAAGTCCATCCCGGGCTTCGCCGACACCGCGTACGAGGACGGCGCGCGGACCTACAACCAGCGCGGCCAGCAGGCCGACCCGGCGCCGCAGGTGCACGAGCAGAAGCTGTACTGCGAGCGCCCCGGCCCCGACCTGTCGAAGCTGACCGCGCCCGTGTACCTCTACGGCGGCGACAAGGACACCACCGTGCCGCCCGCCACGCTCGCGACCTGGCGCGCGCACCTCCCGTCCGGCGCCCGCGTGAAGACCCGTACCTACGCGGACTCCGCCCACGACGTCCAGTACCGCCACTGGGACCAGATCCTCGTCGACCTGGCCGGCCGGGCGGACCGCACGGTCGTCTGCACCGGCAAGCGCACCCGCGTCCTGCCGGCCGGCGAGGCCGACAAGCTGGTCGCCAAGAAGCGGGCCACGCTGGGCAGTTGCGCCTGGAACAAGTAGGCCTGCGGCGTCCTAGGGCGTGTTTTGAAAGTCCCGCCTGCCCCGCGACGCCCGGCACGCACTCCCCCAGCCTTCGGCCGGGGGGACCCCCAGCGGCGTTGCCGAAGCGCCCGCATAGCTCCGCTATGAGGACGCTCCGGCGCCTTGCGATCGCACGCACCGGACGCCGCGGGGCCCGCCCTTCGGGCGAACGACGGGACTTTCAAAACACGCCCTAGGGGCCCGGGAACGTCAGCCGGAACAGTGCCCCGCCGCCCGGCGCCGCCTCGGCCGTCAGCTCGGCCCCGTGCGCCTGCGCGATCTGCCGGGCCATCGCCAGGCCGAGCCCCGAACCGGGCAGCGCGCGGGACGCCTCGGCCCGGTAGAAGCGGTCGAAGACGTAGGGGAGGTCCTCGGCGGCGATGCCCGGGCCGTGGTCCCGCACCGTCACGTCCCGCGCGGACAGCGTGACCTCCACCGGGGCGCCGCCCGGCGGGGTGAACTTGGCGGCGTTGCCCAGCAGGTTGGCCAGGAGGCGGGAGAGGCGGGACGGGACGCCGGGGAGCGTGACCGTCGCCGCCTCCGGGGCCACCGTGACCGTGAAGGCGACGTGCGGCCAGTGCGCGTGGGCCGCCTCCACCGCGTGCGACACCAGCGGCGCCAGGGCCACCTCCTCGACGAGCGGCCGCGGCTCCTCGTCGCGGGCCAGCTCGATAAGGTCGTTGACCAGGGACGTCACCTCGTGGATCTGGCGGCCGAGCGCGGCCGAGGCGCGAGCGCGCTGAGCAGGCGTCAGACGCTCGGCGCGCGCCAGGAGTTCGGCGTTCGTGCGCAGCGCCGTCAGGGGTGTGCGCAGCTCGTGGGAGGCGTCCGCGACCAGCCGGCGGCGGGCCGTCACCGAGTCCTCCAGCTCGCCCAGCATCGTGTTGAACGAGGCCGCCAGGCGCGTCACTTCGTCCCTGCGGCCCGGCGGCAGGTCGATCCGGGTGCGGGCGTCGCGGGTGGCCGCGATCCGCTCAG
>NZ_JAAGMG010001142.1 GCF_010548525.1 Streptomyces sp. SID14478 | reverse complement strand
AGGACAGGAGTTGGAGGGGGAGGTTCGTGAAGACGTCGTCCGCCCCCAGCGCCGGGCCGACGAGCGCCGAGCCCACCAGCACGTACGGCATGGCGAGCGCGCCGCCGAGGACGAGGTGGACCCACCGGCGGCGCGCGGTCCGCCCGAACAGGGCGCCCGCCAGGTGTCTCACGCCGGTTCCGGTGTGCCGCTCGGCGCCGACCGCCGCCGGGCGGCGCGGTGCCGGGCCACGAAGGCGGCGACCAGCGGACCGGCGATCATCCGTCCACAATAGGCGCAACTCCCCACCCCCGACGGGCCGTTCGCCGGGACGTCGGCCTCGGCCCCCGGAGCCGGGGGCCCGCTGGACGGTGCGCGCGTGCCGGCTCATCCCTCCAGGGTGGCAGCGCCCCGGGACACGTACGTCCTGCGCGCTGAGGACCCGTCTCCGCCGTGCGGGGGAGGGTCAGAGCCTCCGGGTGGCCAGGCTCAGCCGGTCCCGCGCGTCGAACAGGGCGTCCTTCACCATCTGCTCGTGCGCGGGGGTCAGCCGCGCCACCGGGACGGAACAGGAGATGGCGTCCCGGGCGGGCGTCCGGTACGGAATGGCCACGCCGAAGCAGCGCAGCCCCAGCGTGTTCTCCTCGCGGTCCACCGCGAAGCCCTGCTCGCGCACCGAGTGGAGCTCCTCGATGAGCTTCTCGCGGTCGGTGATCGTGTGCTCGGTCAGCGCGGGCAGCGTCTCGGGGAGCATCTTGCGGACCTGCTCGTCGGTGTGGGTGGCGAGCAGCGCCTTGCCCAGCGAGGTCGAGTGCGCGGGAAGGCGGCGCCCGACCCGGGTGAACGGGCGCAGGTAGTGCTGCGACTGCCGCGTGGCCAGGTAGACGACGTTCGTGCCGTCGAGGCGGGCCAGGTGAATGGTCTCCGTCGTGTCGTCGGACAGGCGGTCGAGCGTCGGCCGGGCGGCGGCCACGACCTCGTCGCCGTCGATGTACGAGGTGCCCACCAGCAGGGCCCGTACCCCGATCCCGTACCGCGTGCCGGTCGCGTCCGTCTCCACCCAGCCGAGCTCGACGAGCGTGCGCAGCAGCATGTACAGGCTCGACTTCGGGTACCCGACGGCCTCCTGGACCGCCGCGAGGGAGTGCATGCCGGGGCGCCCGGCGAAGTACTCGAGCAACTCGACCGTGCGCACCGCCGATTTGACCTGTGCGCCACCCGCTGCGCCCCCCGCAACGGCCCCCGTCTCGCCTTCCGACATCGCCCTTGACCCCTTCGTTCGACGAGAAATAGTCTCGACCCAGTTCATCATCAGAGACAGCGTTCAGTATATCGAACGGTCCTCGTGGCTCGCCCGGCGCGTCACGAGAAAAGCTGGAGGAATGCGCGGTGGCAGCAGCACCAGTCTGGAGTGTCGACCCCCGAACCGGGAAGCAGCGAGAGCAGGTTGCGGTCGAGGCCACAGCCCAGGAGGTGGACCAGGCGGTCCGCGCCGCGCACGAGGCCCGGTCCGCGCTCGCCGACCGCACCGTGCGCGCGGCCTTCCTGCGCACCGCGGCCGATCTGCTCGACGCGGCCAAGGACCACTTGGTGGAGGCGGCCGACGCGGAGAGCGCGCTCGGCCCGGTCCGCCTGACCGGCGAACTCGCCCGCACCTGCTTCCAGTTGCGGGCGTTCGCGAAGGTGGTCGACGAGGGCGCGTTCCTCGGGGTGGTCATCGACCACCCCGACGACACGGCGACGCCCCCCATCCCCGACCTGCGCCGCTACAAGATCCCGCTGGGCGTCGTCGCGGTCTACGCGGCCTCGAACTTCCCCTTCGCCTTCTCCGTGCCCGGCGGCGACACCGCGAGCGCGCTGGCCGCGGGCTGCCCGGTCGTGGTCAAGGCGCACCCGGACCACCCGGCCACGTCCGAGCTGGTCGCCTCCGTCATCCGCCGCGCGGCCGCCCGGCACGACATCCCCGAAGGGGTGCTCGGTCTGGTCCACGGCTTCGAGGCGGGCGTCGAGCTCGTCAAGCACCCGCTGGTCGCGGGCGCCGGTTTCACCGGTTCGGTACGCGGCGGACGCGCCCTCTTCGACGCGGCGGCGGCCCGTGCGACGCCGATCCCGTTCCACGGCGAACTGGGTTCCCTGAACCCGGTCGTGATCACCGAGGCGGCGGCCGCCGAGCGCGCCGAGGCGATCGGCGCGGGCCTCGCCGGCTCCATGACGCTCGGCGTCGGCCAGTTCTGCGTCAAGCCCGGCCTGGTCCTCGCGCCGACGGGCGAGGCGGGCGACACCCTGGTCAAGTCGCTCACGGCCGCCGTCAGCGACACCGCGGCCGGCGTCCTGCTCGACCACCGCATGCGGGACAACTTCGTCGCGGGCGTCGCCGAGCGGGCGCAGCTGCCCGACGTCGAGGCGCCGGTGACGCCGGGCGCGGGCGGCGAGCACACCGTCAGCCCCGGATTCCTCACGGTGCCGGCCGCGCGCCTGGCCGTCGAGGGCGGGGAGCACGACCTGCTCCTCGAGGAGTGCTTCGGCCCGGTGACGGTCGTGGCCCGCTACGCGTCGGCGGCCGAGATCACCTCGGTGCTGTCCCGCCTGCCCGGCAACCTCACGGCGACGCTCCAGCTCTCCGCCGCGGAGGAGACGGGCGAGGGCCGGGGCGCGGAGCTGCTCACCGAGCTGACCCCGCTCGCGGGCCGCGTCCTGGTCAACGGCTGGCCGACCGGTGTCGCGGTGGCCCCCGCCCAGCACCACGGCGGCCCGTACCCGGCGACGACGTCCACCTCCACCTCGGTGGGCGGCACGGCGATCGAGCGCTGGCTGCGCCCGGTCACGTACCAGACCACGCCCGAGGCGCTCCTCCCGCCGGAGCTGCGCGACGACAATCCGCTGGCCCTGCCGCGGCGCTTCAACGGGAGCCTGGAAAACTGACCCCCATGGATCTGCGACTCCCCGAACTGCCCTTTCCCCTGCGCACCTACGGCCCCGACGGGCAGTGGGGTTACGAGGACGGGGTGCTCACCGGCTGGGCCGGCCCCCGGCAGGACCGCTTCGTGCCCCCGACGGGCGACGCCCTGGACCCCGCGTCCGACGCACCGCGCCTGCTCGGGGCGCCGGTGGGCGACTTCCAGCTGATCGCCCGGGTGACGGTCGGCTTCGCCGCGGCGTTCGACGCGGGTGTCCTCTACGTGCACGTGGCCGACCGCGAATGGGCCAAGCTCTGCTTCGAGCGGTCGCCGGACGAGCCGACGATCTGCACGGTCGTCACGCGCGGCCACTCCGACGACGCGAACGCGTTCGTGGTGCCGGGTTCCTCGGTCTGGCTCCGGGTCAGCCGTACGGGCTCGGCGTTCGCGTTCCACGCGTCCACGGACGGGGAGAAGTGGACGTTCATCCGCATCTTCTCGCTCGGGGACGAGAAGTCCGCGGGGGCGGCGCTGGTCGGGTTCCTGGCGCAGTCGCCTACCGGCGAGGGTTGCGCGGTCACGTACGACCACGTGGAATTCCGCCCGAACTGGCCCCAGTCCCTCCGCGACGGCTCCTGACCCCCCGCGCGGCCCTCCGCCGAGGTGCCCGCGCCTGCCTCTCTGTCCCGGCATGACCGGCGCCCCGGCGCTGTCGGTTGCCCGCGCTTCCCCGCGGGGTGGCGCGAACGGCGCCCGGCACCAGGGTGCCCCCACCCGTGCCGGCCCGCAGCCCCGCTCATAACGGTGCCCCGGCGCTGGGGTGCCCCCACCCGCGCTTGCCTGCGGCCCTGCTCGCAACGGTCACCCGGCGCTGGGGTGCCGCCTTGCCCACCCTGCCGCCCCAGGCGGCAGACTGCCCAAGGCGGGGGCAGCCGCCCCCACCGGGGGGTGAGCCGATCCGGGAGCCCCACCGGAGGGTGAGACGTCCGGAAGCCCCACCGGAGGGTCAGTCGATCGGGAAGTTCCACCGGGGGGTTGGTCGCTCGTCGACGGGAGGGGCCGTGTCGGGGTGCCCCCGCAGGACACCGCAGGAACCAAGCCCAGGACGCCGCGCCGTAGGCGCCCAGGTGGCGTGGAGACCAATCCGGCCGAGGAGGTACCCCGGCGCGGCCCCGCACCACCCCGGGACGACTGGCGTAACGACGCGGCCCGCCCCATACCCCGGACGACCGGCGTAACGACGCGGCCCGCCCCATACCCCGGACGACCGGCGTAACGACGCGGCTCCGCACCACCCCCGGACCACCGGCGTGACGACCCGGGCCGCCCCGCACCCCGGCCGGACCATCGGCACAGCCCCGTCGGGAATGGGTGGAGGCGGGCTCCGGTTGTACTCGGCGGCATCCCTGCCCGTACGAAACTGGAGCGAGAACCCCCATGCGCGTCGAGATCTGGACCGACATCAACTGCCCGTTCTGCTACATAGGCAAGCACCGGTTCGAACAGGCCCTCGACGCCTTCCCGCACAAGGCCGAGGTCGAGGTCGTGCACCGCTCCTTCGAGCTGGACCCGACCCTCGCCAAGGGCGACACCGGCCTCGTCGTCCCGCACATCGCCGAGAAGTACGGCATCAGCGCGGACCAGGCCGCCGCCAACGAGCGCGGCCTCGGACAGCAGGCCGAGGCGCTCGGCCTGCCCTACCTCACCGAGGGCCGCGACTACGGCAGCAGCTTCGACCTGCACCGGCTGCTGCACCTCGCCAAGGACAAGGGCCTGCAGAATGCCTTCATCGACGCGCTCTACCGCGGCAACTTCGCCGACCGGGGCTCAGTCTTCGCCGATGACGAGCACGTCGTACGGCTCGCGGTCGAGGCCGGACTCGACGAGGCCGAGGTCCGCGGCGTGCTGGCCGACGAGCAGGCCTACGCCGACGACGTGCGCGCGGACGAGCGCGAGGCCGCGGAGCTGGGCGCGACCGGCGTGCCGTTCTTCGTCCTCGACCGCAAGTTCGGCGTCTCCGGCGCCCAGCCCCCCGAGGTCTTCACGCAGGCGCTGACGCAGGCCTGGGACGCCCGCTCCCCGCTGACCGTCATCGACAGCACCACGGGCGGCGGCGGCGACACCTGCGGCCCCGACGGCTGCGCGGTCCCCGGCGCCTGACCCGACCCGCACTCCGACGCGCGCTCGGACCCGCACTCCGACGCGTGCTCGGACCCGCACTCCGACCCGGACTCATAAGCATGGCTTAGCGGTACTGCTCAAATTTGCGCAATGGACGGGTAGTTGGCGGCGGGGCACAGTGGTGCCATGGAGACAACCAGTGGCCCCCTGGATCTCGGTCTGGTCCGCGCCCAGTACACCCCCGCCACCACCTACCTGAACACCGCGAGCTCGGGTCTGCTGCCCCTGCGGGCGGCGGACGCGATGCGCGCCGCGCTCACCGGCATGGCCGAGGGCCGCCCCACCGACTCCCTGTTCACCGACGTCGAAGAGGCCCGCGCCGCTTTCGCCCGGATCGCCGGGGTCCCCGTGACCCGGGTGGCGACCGGCGCGTCCGTCGCCGTGTACACCGCGCTGATCGCCGCGTCGCTGCCGGAGGGAGCGGAAGTCCTCACCGCCGAGGGCGAGTTCAGCTCCACGGTCAACCCGTTCCACCTCCGCGCCGACCTCAAGGTGCGCACCGTCCCGCTGGAGGCGCTGGCCGAGTCGGTGCGCCCCGGCACCGCCCTGGTCGCCGTGAGCGCGGCACAGTCCGCGGACGGCCGGGTGGTGGACCTGACGGAGCTGCGGGCCGTCACCCGCGCCCATGGCGCCCGTCTGTACGTCGACGCCTCGCAGGCCGTGGGCTGGTTCCCGCTGACCGGGCACGCCGCGGCGGCGGACTACGTCGCCTCGGTCGCCTTCAAGTGGCTCACCTGCCCGCGCGGCGCCGTCTTCTTCGTCGGCCCCGAGGACCCGGCGGAGCTGACGCCCGTGTTCGGCGGCTGGGTCGCGGGGGAGCGGCCCTGGGACAGCTGCTACGGCCCGGTCACCGAGCTGGCCCGCTCCGCCCGCCGCTTCGACGAGACGCCGAGCCTCCTGTCGTACACGGGAGCCCGGCAATCCCTCGCCCTGATCGAGGAGTTGGGGCCGCGGGCGATCCAGGCTCACGACCTCGCGCTCGCCGACCGCTTCCGCGCCGGACTCGCCTCCCTCGGCCACGAGCCGATCCCGGCCCCCGGCTCACCGATCGTCTCCGTCCCCGAACTGGGCGCACGGCAGCCGGAGTTGCACGCACAAGGCCTCGAACTCTCCAACCGTGCGGGGAACCTGCGCGCTTCCTTCCACCTCTACAACACGCCCGAGGACGTCGACCGCCTCCTGGACGCCCTGTCCGACTGACCCCTGACGCGCGACCCCACCGGAAGCCGGAAAGAGCGCCACACGGACGACCAGACCGGCCCCGGCGTCATCGAACCGGCCCCGGCGTGACCGAACAGGCCCGGCGCGACAGAGCTGGCCCGGCCCGGCGTCGGCGCCGCCTACTGCGGGCACCCCTCCGGCTCCGTACAGAGGTTGCCCTCGACCAGGCCGAGGAGGCGGACGAACTCGGCCTGGTCCCGGGGCGAGAGTCCCGCCAGGGTCTGCTCCTCCAGCGCGCCCCAGACCTGGGCCACGTCCTCCAGGAGCCCGCAGCTCCGCTCGGTCGCCTCGACGAGCACCGCACGCCGGTCGCGCGGATCGGGGGAGCGGGTCACGTGCCCGGTCTGCTCCAGGCGCTGCAGCATCTTGGTGACCGTCGACGGGTCCAGTTCGAGCGCCTTGATGAGCTCCGACTGACGCACGGGCCCCTGGTCCCACAGGTGCATGAGCAGCAACTCCTGCCCGGGGTAGAGGCCGAGCGCGCGCAGATGGCGGCCCGCCGCGGTGCGGTGCAGTCGCGCGACGCGGGCCAGGGCGAGGCTGACCGGACCGCCGAGCGCGGGGTGGCTGCTACACGCGGGGCGGTCGTCGGACGGCGCTGAGGTCGAGGACATGGGGCACTCCTGGGTCCGGGCTTCTCCGAAAGATTACCTTGGTCGGCCAAGTAATGCGTTACAGTGGGCGCAGCCCGATTGCTTGGCCGACCAATTAACGTGGATCCTTGATCTCGGATCTCGGATCTCGGATCTCGGATCTCGGATCTCGGATCTCGGATCTCGGATTTCGGAGTAGCCATGACCACCGCTTTCGACCCCCTCGACCTGTCCGGCACGCGCCTCGCCAACCGCATCGCCATGGCACCCATGACCCGCAGCAGGGCGGGCGAGGGCGGCACCGCCACCGAGCTGACCGCCGCGTACTACGCGCAGCGGGCCTCCGCGGGCCTGATCATCACCGAGGGCATCCAGCCCTCGGCCGTGGGCCAGGGGTACGCCTGGACGCCGGGGCTGCACAGCGCCGAACAGATAGCCTCCTGGCGCACGGTCACCGACGCGGTGCACGCCGCGGGCGGCACGATCTTCGCCCAGCTGATGCACGCGGGCCGGATCAGCCACCCGTCGCTGCTGCCGGACGGTCAGGCGCCCGTCGCCCCCTCTGCCGTCGCGCCCGAGGGCAAGGCCTTCACGAACGAGGGCTTCCAGGACTTCACCACCCCGCGCGAGCTGACCGCGGAGGAGATCCGGGAGACCGTCGCCGATTTCGCGGCGGCGGCCCGGGGCGCGGTGGAGGCCGGCTTCGACGGCGTCGAACTGCACGGCGCCAACGGGTACTTGATCCACCAGTTCCTCGCGCCGGGCGTCAACCTCCGCACCGACGAGTGGGGCGGCAGCGTGGAGAACCGCATCCGGTTCGCGGTCGAGGCCGTCAAGGCGGTCGCCGAGGCCATCGGCCCGGAGCGCACCGCGCTGCGCATCTCGCCCGGCAACCCGTACAACTCGATCGGGGACGGCGACGCGCTGGACACCTACCCGGCGCTGGTCGACGCCCTCGACCCGCTCGGCATCGCCTACCTCCACGTCCTGGAGGCCGGCGACATCCGCGAGGTGACCACCGACCTGCGCAAGCGGTTCAGCGGCACCTTCGTCCTCAACGCGCTCACCGAGGGCCCCACCGACCACACGTCGCTGCGGCTCATCGAGGACGGCGTCGCCGATCTGGTCTCCTTCGGCGCCCTGTTCCTCGCCAACCCGGACCTGCCCGCCCGGCTGAAGGCCGAGGGCCCGTACAACGCCCCGGACCCGTCGTCCTTCTTCGGTGGCGACGCGAAGGGCTACACGGACTACCCGGCGCTGTAACCACCGACGACGAGTGGGGGCGGGACCGTCACCGGTCCCGCCCCCACTCGTCCGCGTACGAAAGTCACTTCACCGGGGTGAAGTCCCGTGCCCCGATGAACTCGGGGCGCCGTACGGGCGCCGCGAACGGCTCCACGGCCGTGTTCTCCACGCTGTTGAACACGATGAAGACGTTCGAGCGCGGGTACGGCGTGATGTTGTCGCCGGAGCCGTGCATGGCGTTGCAGTCGAACCAGGTCGCCGAGCCCGCCTGCCCGGTGAACAGCCTGATGCCGTGCCGGTCGGCGAACTTGGTCAGCGCCTCGTCGCTCGGCGTGCCCGCGTCCTGCATCTGCAGCGACTTCTTGTAGTTGTCCTTCGGCGTCTCGCCGGCGCAGCCCAGGAAGGTCTTGTGCGACCCGGGCATGATCATGAGGCCGCCGTTGGTGTCGTAGTTCTCCGTCAGCGCGATGGAGACGGACACCGTCCGCATGTTCGCCAGGCCGTCCTCGGCGTGCCAGGTCTCGAAGTCCGAGTGCCAGTAGAAGCCACTCGCCCCGAAGCCGGGCTTGACGTTGATCCGCGACTGGTGGACGTAGACGTCCGAACCGAGGATCTGGCGGGCCCGGTCCACGACGCGCTCGTCGCGCACCAGGTTCGCGAACACCTCACTGATCTTGTGCACCTCGAAGACGGAGCGCACGTCCTGCGACGTCGGCTCCACGATCGAGCGCTCGTCGGCCTTGATCGCGGGATCGGCGATCAGCCGGTTCAACTCGGCCTGGTAGATGCCGATCTCGTCCGGGCCGATCAGTTCCTCGATCGCGAGGAAGCCGTCCCGTTCGAAGCCCGCGAGGTCCGACTCACGAATCGGACCCCGCGTCCCCGGCGGCGACCAGACGACCGGGTCGACGCGCGGAGTGGCCACTTCGGAAGCGCCGCGGGTCGGGTACAGGTCCTGGATGTCGGTTTCCGCAGAGAACGCGGTCATGGGGATCAGGCCTCCTCGGGCTCGGTCAGCAGCGGGTATACGCCGTTCTCGTCGTGGTCCTCCCGCCCGGTCACAGGCGGGTTGAACACGCACACGCAGCGGAAGTCCGTCTTGGGCCGCAGCGTGTGGTGCTCGTGGCCGTTCAGGAGGTACATGGTGCCCGGCTCGATCCAGTGCTTCTCGCCGGTCTCCTCGTTGGTGAGCTCGGCCTCGCCCTCGACGCACAGAACGGCTTCGATGTGGTTCGCGTACCACATCTTCGTCTCCGTACCCGCGTACAGGATCGTCTCGTGCAACGAGAAGCCGACCCTCTCCTTGGCGAGGACGATGCGCTTGCTCTCCCACGTACCGGACGCCGATTTCACGTGCCGGTCGGTGTTCTCGATCTCCTTGAACGAACGGACAATCACGGTGAGTTGCTGCCTCTCTCTTCTGCGTTCCTGAGGGGTGTCAGGCGGTCTCGCGCACGGCCCTGGTGAGCGTGCGCAGCCCCTCTTCCAGCTCCTCGGGCGTGATCGTCAGCGCCGGAAGCAGCTTGACGACCTCGCTCTCGGGGCCGGAGGTCTCGATGAGCAGTCCGAGCTCGAAGGCGCGCTTGGCGACCTTGCCCGCGCGCTCCTTGTCGCGGAACTCGATGCCCCACACCAGGCCGCGGCCGCGGTACTCGACGGTGTCCTCGGGGTACTCGGCGCGCAGCGCGCTGAGCGTCTCCTCGATCTGCTCGCCGCGCTTGAGCGTCTGCTTCTCCATGGCCGGGCCGTCGGTCCAGTACGTCTCCAGGGCCGCGGCGGCGGTCACGAACGCGGGGTTGTTGCCGCGGAACGTGCCGTTGTGCTCGCCCGGCTCCCAGATGTCGAGCTCCGGCTTGAACAGGCACAGGGACATGGGGAGTCCGTACCCGCTGATGGACTTCGAAACGGTCACGATGTCCGGTGTGATGCCCGCCTCCTCGAAGGAGAAGAAGGCGCCGGTGCGGCCGCAGCCCATCTGGATGTCGTCGACGATGAGCAGCATGTCCCAGCGCTCGCAGACGTCGGCGAGCTTGCGCAGCCACTCGGCGCGGGCGACGTTGATGCCGCCCTCGCCCTGGACCGTCTCGACGATCACGGCGGCGGGGGTGTTCAGGCCCGAACCGGAGTCCTCCAGGAGGCGCTCGAACCAGATGAAGTCGGGGGTCTGGCCGTCGAGGTAGTTGTCGAAGGGCATCGGCGTGCCGTGCACGAGCGGGATGCCCGCGCCGGCCCGCTTGAACGCGTTGCCGGTGACGGCCAGCGAGCCGAGCGACATGCCGTGGAAGGCGTTCGTGAACGATACGATCGACTCGCGGCCCTTGACCTTGCGGGCCAGCTTGAGGGCCGACTCCACGGCGTTGGTGCCCGTCGGGCCCGGGAACATGACCTTGTAGGGCAGGTCGCGCGGGCGCAGGATGACGTTCTGGAAGGTCTCCAGGAAGGCGCGCTTCGCGGACGTCGACATGTCGAGGCCGTGCGTGACGCCGTCGCGCTCGATGTAGTCGATCAGGGCGCGTTTCAACACGGGGTTGTTGTGGCCGTAGTTGAGCGATCCGGCGCCCGCGAAGAAGTCCAGGTACTCGTGGCCGTCCTCGTCGTACATGCGGCTGCCCTGGGCCCGGTCGAAGACGGTGGGCCAGCCGCGGCAGTAGCTGCGCACCTCCGACTCAAGGGTCTCGAAGACGCTCAGGTCCGGCTGGGTGATGGTCACAGCAAATGCTCCTCTTGGAAGGGGAGTTGAGGGGGGTGGTGAGGGTGGACGGGTACGGCTAGAGCGCCGACTGGAGCGGCCCGATGCGGTACAGCTCCTCGGGCAGGTGCCCGTCGTCGGGGAAGAGTCCGGCGTCGAAGAGCACCGTGCGCTCCACTCCCGCCCCGTGCCTGCGGGCGTAGGAGAAGAACAGGGCCTGGGACGCCTCGTTGTCAGGGGTGATGGTCGTCTCGACCGTGGTGACCTGCCGCCCGGCCGCGACCTTCGTGGTCAGGCCGTCGAGCAGTCCGCCCGCGAGACCGTGCCCGCGGTGGGCCTCGTCCACCGCGATCTGCCACACCACGAGGGTGCCGGGACGGTCGGGGCGGATGTAGCCGGTGACGAACCCGGCGACCTCGCCTGTCTCGTCACGGGCCACCACGGAGGTGGCGGCGAAGTCGCGGCACCAGAGCAGATAGCTGTACGAGGAGTTGAGGTCGAGGACCTTGGAGTCACGTGCGATACGCCAGATCGCGGCCCCGTCGGCCACGCCGGGATGATCGAGCTGGAATTGCGCTTGTGCGGCGGTCATGCGAATTGAATTTACCGAGCAATTTCTGGGATTGCATCTGGGGGAGGGGTTACGCAGTCGGGGGTACCTGTGTTATCGCGCGCGGGCGAGCCTGCGCGTGAACACCCGGCGCAATAAGGCGATTTGAGATGAATATAAGGGGCATAACGACTTTGGTGTGGAGTGCGTCACAGCCCCGTAACCGGCTCGACCTGCGTCCGAATTACGTCGGTCCGTGTTGTTGAAACCTTAGTGTTTACGCCTCGGAAAAGCGGGCAGAAGCAGTGTGGGAAACTGCTTCGGATAATCAACCTGAAAAATGGCTGAGGAATGCAGGGAAAAGAAAAGCGCCGCCCGGAAAGGGCGGCGCCGACGTGTGCGGGCGGACCGGGTCACACCCAGGCCGCCGCGACCGCCTTTCGTGCACCCTCCAGGTCCACCGCGAACCCGGCCTCCGCGAGCGCCCCGCCGAGGGCGGCCAGCGAGGACTGCACCACGCCGCGGGTGGCCTGGGGACCGTAGTGGTTGACCCGGATCATCTCCGCGGCCAGCGCACCGCCACCGGCGACCAGCGGCAGCACGGGATCCACGGCGAGGGCCTTCGCGACCAGCTCGCGGGCGTCGGTGCCGGCGGGCGCGCGCAACGTCGTGGCCACCGGAGCGGCGTCCTTCGCCTCGTGGACGTACGGCTCAAGACCCCCGCCCAGGGCGAGGGTTCCGGCGCGGGTCGCGGCCGCGGCGCTCGCGTGCCGGGCCATCAGGGCGTCCAGCCCCTCGCTCTCGATGCGCTCCACGCACGCCTCCAGGGCGAGCATCTCCAGCTGGGCCGGAGCGTGCAGCAGCGCCGTGCGGCCGCCGTCGATCCAGCGCTGCTTCCAGTCCAGCAGCGACAGGTAGGAGTGGCGCGGCGCCTGCGGGTTGGCGGCCATCCGCTGCCAGGCGCGCTCGCTCACCGACACGGCCGAGACGCCGGCCGGACCGCCCATCGCCTTCTGCGCACCGATCACGCACAGGTCCACGCCCCACGCGTCGGGCAGCACCGGCTCGGCCGCGATCGAGGCGACGGCGTCCAGATAGAACAGGGCGCCGTGCTCGCGCACCACCGCGCCGATCTCGGCGACGGGGTTCGTGTTGCCGGTGGCCGCCTCCGCGTGCACCAGGGACACGAAGTCGATGTCGGGGTGCTCGGCGAACGCCGCGCGCACCTGCTCCGCGGTGACCGCCGTGTGGAACGGCACCGCCAGGTCGTACACCGTGGCGCCGCAGTCGCGCAGCCAGTCCCCGAAGGTCTGGCCGTACGGCCCGGTGATCACGTTCAGCGCGACGGTGCCGGGACCCGCGGTGCCACGGATCGCGCCTTCCAGCGGAAGCAGTGCCTCGCCCTGCATGATCACCACGTCCTGGGACGCGGAGGTGTTCATGAGACGGGCCACGCGGTCCTCGACGGCGGCGAAGTGCTCGGCGCTCAGGGGGGCCAGATCGAGAAACGGATGCGTCACGGTGGTGCTCTCTTCGCTCACGGGTTCGCAGGGATGCCGCTGACGAGCGTACCCACCGCCCTCATAGGCTGCGTACATGAGTGAGCTGAGCCGGCCGGGGCCACTGCACGTGAAGGGCCGGGTCCTCGCGGGACCCGACGACGTACGCGACGAACTGTGGGTGATCGACGGCAGGATCACCTACGACCGCCCGCTCACGGCGGGCCCGGACCTGACGGTCGTCGAGGGCTGGGCGCTGCCCGGACTCGTCGACGCGCACTGCCACGTCGGCCTCGACAGCCACGGCCCGGTCCCCGCCGAGGCCGCGGAGAAGCAGGCCCTGACCGAACGCGACGTCGGCGCGCTGCTGCTGCGCGACGCGGGCTCGCCCTCCGACACCCGCTGGATCGACGACCGCGAGGACCTGCCGAAGATCGTCCGCGCGGGCCGGCACATCGCCCGCACCCGCCGCTACATCCGCAACTACGCGCACGAGATCGAGCCCGATGACCTCGTCGCGTACGTCGCGCAGGAAGCCCGGCGCGGCGACGGCTGGGTCAAGCTCGTCGGCGACTGGATCGACCGCGGCACCGGGGACCTGAGCGCCTGCTGGCCGCGCGAGGCGGTCGAGGCGGCGATCGCCGAGGCCCACCGGCTCGGCGCCCGCGTCACGGCGCACTGCTTCGCCGAGGAGTCGCTGACGGACCTGGTCGAGGCGGGCATCGACTGCATCGAGCACGCGACGGGGCTGACGCAGGAGACCATCCCGCTCTTCGCCGAGCGCGGCGTCGCCATCGTCCCGACCCTCGTCAACATCGCCACGTTCCCGGATCTCGCGGCGGGCGGCGAGCAGAAGTTCCCGCGCTGGTCGGCGCACATGCGCCGGCTCCACGAGCGCCGCTACGAGACCGTGCGCGACGCCTACGACGCCGGGATCCCGGTGTACGTGGGCACCGACGCGGGCGGCGGCCTCGCGCACGGCCTGGTCGCGGGCGAGGTCGCGGAGCTGGTGAAGGCCGGCATCCCGGCGGTCGAGGCCCTTTCGGCCACCGCCTGGGGCGCCCGGAAGTGGCTCGGCCGCCCCGCCCTGGAGGAGGGCGCCCCGGCCGACCTCGTCGTGTACGGGACCGACCCGCGGGCGGAC
>NZ_JAAGMG010001105.1 GCF_010548525.1 Streptomyces sp. SID14478 | reverse complement strand
CGCGAGCGCCAGCCACCGCGCCGCCGTGGACGCGGCGACCGGTCCGGTCGCGGTGGGCGCGTCCCGCACCGCCCGCCACAGGAACACCCCGAGCACCACCAGGGCGAGCGCCGAACTCCCGTACTGCGCGTACCAGTAGAGGGGTGAGCCGCCGAACTGCTCGGTGAGCACGGGAACGAGCCGCAGACCCCACCGGCCGGGATGCGTGAACGCGTCCCACACCACGTGCGTCGTCGCCCCGAGCACCGCGGACACGTACCACCACAGCGGCCGGCGGTCCCCTCGTGCCCGGCCCGTGACCACCGCCCACACCCGGCCGCGCACCCGGCGCGGCAGCAGCGCGAGGAGCGGCTCGCGCACCAGCAGCCACAGGCCCACCAGCGCGAGCGCGACGGCGAGATCGACCGTGAGGACGCCCGCGAAGGAATGGGTCACGTCGCCGAACTCCATCGCCCCGGGCACTGCGCCCGCCGCGAAGTACGGGACGTCCGGCGCGAACGACCCGGCGACCAGGAGCGACGGCACGAGCCGCCCGCGCCCGGAGCCGTCGCGCCGCACGCACGGCAGCACCGCGGCGGCATGACTGATGGTGAACGGCATGGAACCCTCCGGGAACATGTGCGGGCAGGCGTGGAAGAGTACGACAACGCGTATATCGCCAATCGGTTAATACCGGGCGCGAACAGGTATCTGCGCGGCGGAAGTTGTCGTAGTGTCGGCTGGGTCCAGGCGCGGGGCGACATGGGAGGGGTTCGCGGCATGGCGGCGGTATTTGGCAGGAGGCTGCGCAGGGGCGCGATGACCGCGGCGGTGGCCGCCGCGGCAGTGGCCGCTCTCTCCGCCTCGCAGGCCCCGGGGGTGACGCCGCCGCCCGCGGGAGGCGGACGGCCCACCGCGGACCGTTCCGAGGACCCGACGCCCGACGCGGCGAGCGGGCCCGACTACTTCACCGACCTGCCCCAGCTGGACAGCCCCACCGACGGCCCGACGGCCTCACCCGGTTCGGGCGCGCCCGGGGACGCCGAGTCGGGCATCCCCGCCACCGTCCTGGACGCGTACAAGAAGGCCGAGGCCGAGCTCGCGACCAGCAAGCCCGGCTGCAACCTGCCGTGGGAGCTGCTCGCCGCGATCGGCAAGGTCGAGTCGGGTCAGGCCCGCGGCGGCAACGTCGACGCGAACGGCACGACGATCAAGCAGATCCTCGGCCCGCCCCTGGACGGCAACGGCTTCGCGAAGATCACCGACACCGACGGCGGCTCCTACGACGGCGACACGGTCCACGACCGGGCCGTCGGCCCCATGCAGTTCATCCCCTCGACCTGGGAATGGGCGGGCCGCGACGGCAACGGCGACGGCAAGAAGGACCCGAACAACGTCTACGACGCGGCCCTCGGCGCGGGCCACTACCTGTGCCGCAACGGCTGGGACCTGTCGAACGCCGCGGACCTGAACAAGGCGATCCTCAGCTACAACAACTCCTCGGACTACCTCACCCACGTCCTGTCCTGGCTGGAGTTCTACCGCAAGGGCACGCACGAGGTGCCCAACGGCACCGGCGTGCTCCCCAAGAACCCGACCGGCGGCGGCAGCACGAGTCCGTCCCCGGGCCCGACGCCCACGTCGCCCGGCACGACGCCGCCCGCCACCACGCCGCCGAGCTCCGGCAACCACGGCGGCGGCAACTCCGGCCCCGGCAACGGTGGTTCGCACAGCCCCGACCCCGACGACCCGCCCACCACCCCCGCTCCCACGCCCACCGAGACCGTCACCAAGCTCGCCGACGCCGGCACCGGCCGGCTGAGCGCCATGGCCGGCGACACCTTCGGCGAGCAGGTCGCGGTACGCCCGCAGAACGCCAAGGGCAAGGGCGTCGCCAAGGTCAAGGTGCGGTTCGTGCTCGTCGGCGACACGGACACCGCGTTCGCCGGCGGCGCCAAGAGCGTCATCGTCGTCACCGACGCGTCGGGTGTCGCCACCGCCCCGAAGCTCGTGGCGGGCGAGAAGACCGGCACGTTCACGGTCCGGGCGAGCGTCGTCGGCCGCTCGCTGGCCGCCCTCGACCACAAGGCGGCCGTCACCGCCCGCGCCGCCGACAAGCTGGCCCGCACCAGCGACAAGGAACTCAGCTGCGTGGCCGGCGCGGAATTCGCCGACGCCGTCGAGGTGAAGGCGACGTACAAGGGCGCCGTCGCCGACGGGGTCGCCGCGAGCGCCACCCTCGTCACGTCGGCCGCCGACCCGACCGCGGCGGACAAGGGCCCCTACTTCAAGGACGCGGACGGCAAGACGGTCCGTACCCTCAAGGGCCTCAAGACCGGCAAGGACGGCCTGCTCACGCTGCCGAAGCTGTACGCGGACGACACGGCCGGCACGTTCCTGCTGCGGATCGACACGACCGGCGGCGGCACGCTCACCGTCGAACTGAAGGTCACCGCGGCCCCGTCCGGCGGCGCCACCGGCACCCCGTCCGCGTCCGCGAGCCCCTCCGCGTAACGCCCGGCGCACTCCGGCGCACCAAGCCCTCCGGCCCCGTACGGGCCGGAGGGTTTTGTCGTGTGTGCAACGTGTTCTCATCTGGGCCCGGCATTGCTACGGTGCACCGACTCCGAGGCCTGACGCCTCATCAGATCCCGTGTGTCGCACGGTTGCAGGGAGGTCGGACATGCGCGCCCTCATCGCCGCGGCGATCGGACTCGCCGCCGCCTTCGCCCTCGTCCTCACGATGTCGGCGATCGGCGCCCCGGCGGGCAAGACGTCCCCCGAGCCGCTCTTGACCACCGTCCCCAAACACCCGTAGCGCGACCGTAGTTGAGGAGGGCCGCCGTGCGCCGCAAGGCCAGCCTGATCCTGCTCGCCTTCGCCGTGTTCTTCACGGCGCTGTCCCCGCTCATGCGCTGGTACGCGTTCCCGCGCCTGGCGAAGATCCCGCCCAGCCAGTACCAGACGATGGTCCTGGAGGCGAAGAACGCGACCCTCGTCGACTACGGCTCCATGCAGGAGAAGAAGGTCCCCAAGCTCACCGTCGTGCAGACCCTCAAGGGCGACGTCGAGGAGTCGGACAAGATCGAGAAGAGCGCCGGGCGCGACGTCGTCGTCTGGAACGGACTGACCTACATCGTCGGCCCCGACGGCAAGATGGTCTCCCAGATCCCCGAGCGCTACATCTTCGACGCGCACAGCCAGGAACCCGTGCACGCCACCGGCGAATCCGTCGACGGCGACCCGGTCACCCGGCAGGGCATCGAGTTCAAGTGGCCGTTCCTGACGGAGAAGCGGGACTACGAGTACTTCGACGCGCGCGCCCGCGTCACCCGCCCCATCCACTACAAGGGCACCGAGACCTTCCGCGGCGTCAAGATCTACCGCTTCGAGCAGACCATCCCGTGGACGAAGGTCCCCTTCCCCAAGAAGCTCCCGGTCAAGGGCATCACGGCGGAATCGGTCGCCAAGACCGGCACGCAGATGTGGTACACCACGGACCGCACCTTCCTGGTCGACCCGACGACCGGCGCCCCCGTCTACGGCGAGGAGAAACACAAGGAGGAGATGCGCGGCGGCACCCTGCTCGGCGGCCGCGACAAGATCACCGCGTTCTCCGGCGACGTCAAGATGCGCGAGGACTACATCAAGGACACGGTCGACCTGGTCAAGTCCCAGCGCACCCTCGTCCTGCTGCTCACCTCCTACCTGCCGTGGGGCTTCCTCGTCCTCGGTACGCTGCTGCTCGCGCTGTCCCTGTGGCTGGAGGCCCGCAGTCGCAGGCCCGGCGAACCCCGATCCGTCCCGGACCGCGAGCCGGAGCCGGCCGGGGTCTGAACCGGCCCGACGCCCCCGGCGACGGCGCGCCAACAGGCCCGTCAGTGCCGGGGGTTGGTCCGCCGGGTCGGCTCCGCCGTCGCCGGGTCCTCGGGCCAGGGATGCTTCGGGTAGCGGCCGCGCAGATCGGCGCGCACCGCGCGGTAGCCGTCGCGCCAGAAGGACACCAGGTCGGCGGTGACGGCGGCGGGCCGCCCCGCGGGGGACAGCAGATGCACGAGCACCGGCACCCCGGCCACCCTCGGCGTCTCGTCGAGCCCGAACATCTCCTGCACCTTCACGGCCAGCACCGGCTGCTCGGGATCGGCGTAGTTCACGCGGACCCGCGACCCGCTGGGCACCTCGATCCGCTCCGGTGCCAGCGCCTCGAAGTGCCGGGCGTCGCCGCTCGCCCACGGCAGCAGCCGCTTGAGCGCCTGCCCCGCGTCGATCCGCGCCAGGTCCGCGCGGCGCCGCGCCTTGCTCAACTCCGGCTCCAGCCAGTCGTCCACGCGCGCGTGCAGCCCCTCGTCACTCACCTCGGGCCACGGCTCCCCGAGGTGCCGGCGCAGGAACGCGAGGCGCCGGCGCAGGTCCTCGGCGTCCCGGTCCCACCGCAGCAGCCCGAACCCCTCGCGCCGCAGCCCCTCGCGCAACGCCTCCCGTACGAGGCCGGGGGCGGCCTGCCTGAGCGGGCGCACCGTCAGCTCGACGGCACCGAGCCGGGTGACGTTGCGGGCCACCACGTCGCCGTCGGACCACGCCACTTCATCGCCCTCGGCGTACAGCGGCGCGGCCGCCCGGCGCGCGGCCTCCTCGTCCACGACCGCGCCG
>NZ_JAAGMG010001067.1 GCF_010548525.1 Streptomyces sp. SID14478 | reverse complement strand
CAGCCGGCAAGGCGCTGCGGCAGCGGGTGCCGCGCTCCGCGCACGCCGGGTTCGAGCCGCGGGCGGACCGGCCGGGCGCCCTGCAGGCCGTCGAGGAGTCCAACCAGGGCCGCATCCCCGAGCTGGCCCCCCTGCGCGTGGGACGCATGACCGCGTCGCCCTTCGCCTTCCTGCGCGGGTCCGCGGGCCTCATGGCGTACGACCTGGTCGGTACGCCCCTGACCGGCATCGGCGCACAGATATGCGGCGACGCGCACGCCGCCAATTTCGGCCTGTACGGGGATGCGCGCGGCGGGCTCGTCATCGACCTGAACGACTTCGACGAGACGGTGCACGGCCCCTGGGAATGGGACGTCAAGCGGCTCGCCGCCTCCCTCGTGCTCGCCGGCCGGGAGGCCGGTGCGGACGCGGACACCTGCCGGAAAGCGGCGCATGACGCGGCGGGTGCCTACCGGCGCACGATGCGGCTGCTCGCGAAGCTTCCGGCGCTCGACTCGTGGAACGCGATCGCGGACGAGGAGCTCGTCTCCCACACCGACGCCCATGACCTGCTGGGAACCCTGGAGAGGGTCTCCCAGAAGGCGCGGAACAACACCAGTGGGCGCTTCGCCGCCAAGTCCACGGAGGCCGCGGAAGGCGGCGGGCGTCGCTTCGTGGACGCGCCGCCGGTGCTGCGGGTGATACCCGACGAGGAGACCTCGGCCGTCGCCTCCTCCCTCGGCGCGTACCTGGAGACCCTGTCCGAGGACAGGCTTCCGCTGCTCGGGCGGTACGCGATCCACGACGTGGCGTTCCGGGTCGTGGGGACCGGCAGCGTGGGCACCCGGTCGTACGTGGTGCTGCTGCTCGACCACCGCGGCGAGCCGCTCGTGCTGCAGGTGAAGGAGGCGCGGCCGTCCGCGCTGCTGCCGCACCTGCCCGCCGTCGGGTTCGAGGCGCCGGCCGTCGCGCACGAGGGGCGGCGCGTGGTGCTCGGGCAGAAGCGGATGCAGGTGGTCAGCGACTTCCTGCTCGGCTGGACGACGGTGGACGAACGGCCTTTCCAGGTACGCCAGTTCAGGAACCGCAAGGGCAGCGTCGATCCGGCCGCACTCGCCGCCGACCAGATCGACGACTACGCGCGGATGACCGGTGCGCTGCTGGCCCGTGCCCATGCGCACAGTGCCGACCCGCGGTACATCGCCGGGTACTGCGGCAAGAACGAGGAGCTGGACGAGGCCGTGGCGACCTTCGCGGTCGCCTACGCGGACCGTACCGAGGCCGACCATGCGGAGCTGGTGCGGGCGGTGCGGGAGGGGAAGGTGAAGGCGGAGGCGGGGGTGTGAGGACCGCCGGGTCAGGGGCGCGACGCGTTCTGCCGGACAGGCCCTAGGCTGGACGGGTGACGACGCCGGAGACCGATGTGCCAGGGCAGCCGGAGGAGCAGCCTCAGGAGCGGCCGGAGGAGCGCCTCGAGCGGGCCGTACGCGCCGCTGAACAGGCGCTGATCGAATTCGAGATCGCGGTGGAGACCTTCCGGGTCGAGGTCGAGAACTTCTCCCGGCTCCATCACCAGCGGCTCGGGCCGATGTACACGCGGCTCGACGAGCTGGAAGCGCTGATCGCCGAGGCGACGGCGGCCCGTACCGGGGACCCGGAGGACCGGGCCAAGGCCGATGAGGCGCGGGCGCGGGTGATGCCGATGCCGGGCGTCGAGGAACTGTTCCACGGGTGGATGGGCGGGGACGGGCTGTTCCCGGAGGCCGCGGCGATGCTGACCGAGCAGCCGGTGCGGCCGCCCCAGCGGGTGCGGCCCGGCGACGAGGCCCGCAAGCTCTACCGCGAGCTGGTCCGCAAGGCGCACCCGGACCTCGCGCAGGACGACGAGGAGCGGGCCCGGCGCGGCGAGTTCATCGCGCGGGTGAACGCGGCGTACGGGCGCGGTGACGAGCCGCTGCTGCGCGAGCTGGCGCAGGAGTGGGCGGCCGGTCCGGTGCCGCCCGAGCGCGAGCCCACGCCGAGCGAGGAGCTGTACGCGCGTCTCGAGTGGCTGGCGCAGCGCAAGGAACTCCTCGCGGCCGTGGCGCAGGAGCTGGAGGAGAGCGCGATCGGCGCGATGCTGCGGATGGCGCCGGAGGACCCGGACGCGCTGCTGGAGGAGATCGCCGAGCAGTTGCTCGGGCAGGTCGCCGAGCGGGAGGCCGAACTGGAGCGGCTGTCCGCTGCCTGATCCGGGATCCTCGGGTGTCCGATCCGGGCCTATCCGGTGTCTGATCCGGGCTTCTCCGCTGCCTGATCCGGATTCCTCGGGTGTCTGGTCCGGGCTTCTCCGGTCGGGGTGTGCTTCGGAGATTCTCTGGTGTCTGGTTCGGATTTCTCCGGGCGAGGCGTGCTTCGGGTGAACGCGGGGCTGGATTCTGAGGCTCGGGTGGGGCGTGGGGCGGGGTCGGGTAGCGTCGGGGGCATGGTTCTTGGTTCTGGTGTGCCCACGGTCGGTGTCGACGAGCTCAAGGAGGGCGACTTCCTCCTCGACGTCCGTGAGGACGACGAGTGGCAGGCGGGTCACGCCGCCGGTGCGCTGCACATCCCGATGAGCGAATTCGTCGCCCGCATCGGCGAGTTGACCGAGGCGGCGCCGCAGGACGGCCGGGTCAACGTGGTCTGCCGTGTCGGCGGCCGGTCCGCGCAGGTGACCGCCTACCTGGCGCAGCAGGGCATCGACGCGGTGAACGTGGCGGGCGGCATGCAGGCGTGGGAAGCGGCCGGCCGCCCCGTCGTGGACGACAACGGGCAGCCGGGCTCCGTGGTCTGACCCCCGGGCTCTTCCGGGGCGGCGGTCAGCCGAGCGGGTGCGCCGCCAGCAGGTCGCCGAGTGCCTCCTCGTGCGCGGCGGCCGGGCCGAGCGAGAGCTCCAGGTGTTTGGCCCAGGCGTGGTAGCGGTGCAGTGAGTAGTCCGTGTCCGCGCCGAAGCCGCCGTGCAGGTGCTGGGCGGTCTGCACGATGCGACGGACACCGTCGGACGCCCAGGTCTTGGCGAC
Organism: Streptomyces sp. SID14478; assembly: GCF_010548525.1. Taxonomy (GTDB): domain Bacteria; phylum Actinomycetota; class Actinomycetes; order Streptomycetales; family Streptomycetaceae; genus Streptomyces. Next base: position 15,497 of record NZ_JAAGMG010001067.1, on the reverse strand, counting down.
GGCCACGTCACCGGCGACCGGCAGCGCACCGCCCGCCCCGCTGCTGATGCGCCAGGCGGCCTGCCACAGGGTGGCCTCCATCGCGCGCAGGTCGATGTAGCGGTCGGCGGCCTGCACGGCGACCGCCTGGAACGTGGCGATGGGGTGGCCGAACTGCTCGCGCTTGCTCGCGTAGTCGCTGGTCATCTTGAGGACGCCCTCGCCGAGTCCGAGCGCGAGCGCGCACGTGCCGGTGGCGAGCAGGTCGTGCAGCAGGGGCCAGGCGGCGGGATCGGTGAGGACGTCGGACGACGCGAGCGCGGCGTCGTCGAGGCGGAGTTCGGCCAGGCGCTCTCCGGTCGTCGAGAGCTGCTCGGCGAAGGAGCACCCCGGCAGGCCGGCGGCGGGGCCCGGCACCAGCGCGAGCACGGTGGCGCCCTCGGCGGTGTGCGCGGGCACGACGATCCGGTCCGCGTTCCATGCCCAGGGGATCGCCGTCTGGACGCCGTCGAGGGTCCAGCCCCCGTCGGGCGCGCGCAGGGCGGTGACGGCGAGGTCGGCCGGGTCGTGTCCGGTGCGGCCGGCCGAGGCCACGGTCAGGGTGAGTTCGCCGCGGGCCGCGCGGGGGAGGATGTCGGCCCGCGCCTCCTGGCTCCCGTAGGCCCCCACGGCAGCGGTGGCCGCGCTGTGCTCCAGCAGCGGCACCCGGGCAAGCACCTTCGCGGACTCGCGCAGCACCAGGCACAGCGCGATGGCGTCGAGCCCCGCGCCCCCGTGCTCCGGTGCGATCAACAGGCTCAGCAGATCGGCGTCGGCGACCTTGGACCACAGGGCGCGGTCGAAGTCGTCGGCCACGGGTCCTGAGGTGAGCGCGGGGCTCGGCACTGCGTCGGGCGCGACCGGTGCGAACACCGCGCGCGCCGCCTCGACGGCCGCCTGCTGTTCCTCGGAGAAGGTGAAGTCCACCGGGCTGTCCTCCCGTTTCCCTGGCGCCGTAATCTGACGGGCCGTCAAGATAGAACAGGTTCTATGAGAAGGGAACAGGCCCGTCCGTGCGGCACGGGGGATCAGCGGTCGAAGTCCAACTCCACCTTCTCCGTGGTCGGATGGGACTGACAGGCCAGCACATAGCCCGCCTCGGTCTCCTCGGGTTCGAGCGCGAAGTTGCGGTCCATGCGGACGGATCCTTGGACGAGGAAGGCGCGGCAGGTGCCGCACACGCCGCCCTTGCAGGCGTAGGGAGCGTCCGAACGGTTCCGCAGTACCGCCTCCAGGAGCGACTCGCCGTCCTGCACCGGCCAGGTGCCCGCGCGGCCGTCGAGCTGTGCGGTCACCGTGCTGTGCGCGGGAGCGGCCGCCGGGGCCGGGCGGGCCGGAACGGGGCCGTCGTCCACGTGGAAGATCTCCTCGTGGACGCGCTCGCGCCGCACGCCGAGGCCTCGTAGCGCCCGCTCGGCGCCCTGCACCAGACCGAACGGCCCGCACAGGAACCAGCCCGCCACCTCGCCCACCGGAAGCAGCGCCGGCAGTAGTGCCGCGAGCCGCTCCTTGTCGAGGCGGCCCGACGCCAGGCCTGCCTGTTGCTCCTCCCGGGACACCACGGTGACCAGCTGGAACCGGTCGGGGTAGCGGTCCTTGAGGTCGGCGACCTCCTCCAGGAACATCGTCGAGGCGGTGGTCCGGTCGCTGCGCACCAGACAGAACCGGGCCCCGGGCTCCCGCGCCAGCAGTGTCGAGGCGATGGACAGGACCGGGGTGATGCCGCTGCCGCCGACCACCGCGGCGTAGTGCCCGGGCGCCGGGTCCAGGGTGAAGCGCCCCGCCGGGGTCATCACCTCCACCTCGTCGCCGACGGCGATCTCCTTGTGCGCGTACGTCGAGAAGGCACCGCCGTCGACCAGGCGGACGCCGACGCGCAGCTCCCGCGGAGGCTCCCCGGCCGGGACCGCGGAGCAGATCGAGTACGTGCGACGGACCTCCGTGCCGTCCACGCTGCGGCGCAGGGCCAGGTGCTGGCCCGGCGCGTGGCGGAACGCCTCGCGCAGTTCCTCGGGCACGGCGAAGGTGAGGGCCACCGCGTCGTCGGTGAGTCGGTCGACCGCGCGGACCGGGAGCCGGTGGAAGCGGGCCCTGGCAGCTGCTGCCATCACAACTCCTTGAAGTGGTCGAAGGGTTCACGGCAGGACAGGCAGCGGCGCAGGGCCTTGCACGCGGTGGAGGAGAAGCGGCTCAGCAGCTCGGTGTCGGGGGAACCGCAGTGCGGGCAGGTCAGCGGGTCCGTGGTGTGCCGGGTCGGGCCGAGGGCGAGGGTGATGGGGCCGGAGGGGGCGCGCGTCGTGCGGGGTGGCGCTATGCCGAACTCCCTGAGCTTGCGGCGTCCTTCGGGGGTGATGTCGTCCGTCGACCAGGCGGGCGCGAGCACCGTGCGGACGGTGACCTCGGGGATGCCGCGCTCGTGCAGGACCTGCTCGATGTCGCTCGCCATCGTCTCGATCGCGGGGCACCCGGTGTACGTGGGGCTCAGCTCGACCTCGACGCGGCCGGGGCCCACGGTGTGCACGGCGCGCAGCACGCCCAGCTCCGCCAGGCTCAGCACGGGTAGTTCGGGGTCGGGCACGGAGCCGGCCAGGCCCCGCAGCTCGGCCTCCAGCGGCGTCTCGTTCTCGTGGGCGAGGGTCACCATGACGCCCCCGGGTGGCTGCGGTGCAGGTGCTGCATCTCGGCGAGCATGCGGCCGAAGGACTCGGTGTGCAGGCCCTGGCGCCCGGCCCCGGCGCGCCAGGCCCCCGTCGTCGGCCCCTCGGGGACCGTCAGGGTGGCCTCTCGCAGCACGGCGGTCACGGTCGCCGACCAACTGAGCTGCATCTCCTGCCAGTTCACGTCCAGTCCGGCCACGGGCAGGAACATCTCGCCGGTGAAGCGCCACAGCGCGTCGACGGCGCGCTGCATCCGGGCGTGGCTCTCCTCGGTGCCGTCGCCGAGGCGCAGCGTCCACTGCCTGGCGTGGTCCTGGTGGTAGGCGACCTCCTTGACCGCTTTGGCGGCGAGCGGGGCGAACTCGCTGTCGCCGCCGGCCAGGTGGCCGTAGAGGAGCTGCTGGTAGGTGGAGAAGTAGAGCTGGCGGGCGATGGTGTGGGCGAAGTCGCCGTTCGGCTGTTCCACCAGCTGCAGGTTGCGGAAGGCGCGCTCTTCGCGCAGGTACGCCAGCTCGTCCTCGTCGCCGACGGAGCTCAGCAGGACGCGGGCCTGGCCGAGCAGGTCGAGCGCGATGTTCGCCAGGGCGACCTCCTCCTCCAGGACCGGGGCGTGTCCCGCCCACTCCCCCAGGCGGTGCGAGAGCACCAGGGCGTCGTCGCCGAGGGCCAGGGCGGCCGCCGTGGCGGGCGTCTGCTGCACGGGCTGCGTCACAGGTGCTTCACCCCTTCCGGGATCTCGTAGAACGTCGGGTGCCGGTACGGCTTGTCGCCGGCCGGCTCGAAGAACGAGTCCTTCTCGTCCGGGGACGAGGCGGTGATCGCCGTGGACGGCACGACCCACAGGGAGACGCCCTCGCCGCGGCGCGTGTACAGGTCCCGTGCGTTGCGCAGGGCCAGCTCGGCGTCGGGGGCGTGCAGGCTGCCGGCGTGGGTGTGGGCGAGGCCGCGGCGGGGACGGACGAAGACCTCCCACAGAGGCCAGTCGGCGGTGCTCGGGGTCTCGCTCATGCTGCTGACCTGCCTTCTCGGGTCGGGGCCGGGTCCGTGCCGGCGTGCTTGGCCGCGTGGGCCGCGGCGGCCGCGCGGACCCAGGCGCCCTCGTCGTGGGCGCGGCGGCGCTGGGTGATCCGCTGTTCGTTGCACGGGCCGTTGCCCTGGAGGACGCCCTTGAACTCCGCCCAGTCGATCGCGCCGAAGTCGTGCTGCCCCCGCTCCTCGTTCCACTTCAACTCCGGGTCGGGGAGCGTCAGTCCGAGGGAGGCGGCCTGGGGGACGCAGATGTCGACGAAGCGCTGGCGCAGTTCGTCGTTCGAGTGGCGCTTGATCTTCCACTCCATGGACTGCGCGGAGTGGGCCGACTCGTCGTCGGGCGGGCCGAACATCATCAGCGACGGCCACCACCAGCGGTCCACCGCGTCCTGGGCCATCGCGTGCTGGGCCTCGGTGCCCCGGCTGAGGGCGAGCAGCGACTCGTAGCCCTGGCGCTGGTGGAAGGACTCCTCCTTGCAGACGCGGACCATCGCGCGCGCGTAGGGGCCGTACGAGCAGCGGCACAGCGGCACCTGGTTCGTGATCGCCGCGCCGTCCACCAGCCAGCCGATCGCTCCCACGTCGGCCCAGGTCAGCGTCGGGTAGTTGAAGATCGAGGAGTACTTCTGCCGGCCGCTGTGCAGCTTGTCGAGCAGTTCGTCGCGGCCCGTGCCGAGGGTCTCGGCCGCGCTGTAGAGGTACAGCCCGTGTCCCGCTTCGTCCTGCACCTTCGCCATCAGGATCGCCTTGCGGCGCAGGGAGGGCGCGCGCGTGATCCAGTTCGCCTCCGGCTGCATGCCGATGATCTCGGAGTGCGCGTGCTGCGCGATCTGGCGCACCAGCGTCGCGCGGTAGGCGTCGGGCATCCAGTCGCGGGGCTCGATGCGCTCGTCCGCCGCGACGGCGGCGTCGAACGCGTTCTGGAAGGCGGCCGCGTCGTCGGTGCTGCCGGAGCGGCCCGCGTCCGTCCCGGCTGCCTGGTGGTGCGGGGCTGCTGTCGCCATTCCCGGTCCCCTCGCCCTTGGATGCCCGATGCCGGCCGGGCCGCTGCATGCTCCCGACCGATCGTTCGGTTCGTTGGATTCAATGGTGGGACGTGGCGCCGTAGGGTGTCAACCCTGAGCCGCCGGGCCTGTGGATAACCTCGGGCAGCTGTGCTGAGCGGCCGCTCCCCAGTACCGTTCCGGTTCGTCGCACCCGGCGGGCCCTGCCGCGCGGAATCGGTTCGCCCGGGAACGGGCGCCCGACCGGGCTCGTGGGCGGGGTCGGACGGGTCAGGGGAACTACGGACCGGGGAACGGGGAGCACCGATGGAGACCGAAGCAGGCGCCGCGGACGAGGCCGCCCGGCGCACGCCTCAGGAGCCGACACCCGCACCGCCGGACCCGCCCGGGCGCCGGGGCATCGCGGCGCTCTCCCTGCGCTACCAGGTGGTCGCCGCACTGGCCCTCGCGGCCGTCGCGCTCGTCGCCTGCGTCCACGTCCTCATGGTGTTCCTGCACGTCGCGCCGCCGAACACGGTGTCCAAGCAGCACAGCGAGGCGATCGACGAGTGGATCTACCCGGAGTTCGAGCAGAACTGGAAACTGTTCGCGCCGAACCCGCTCCAGCAGAACATCGCCGTCGAGACCCGGGCCGAGATCCGCACGTCCGGCGGTGAGCTGCGCACCACCCGCTGGTACGACCTGTCCGGGCAGGACGGCGCCGCCATCGACGGCAACGTACTGCCCAGCCACACCACGCAGAACGAACTGCGCCGCGCCTGGGACGTCTACTCGTCCACGCACGACGCCCAGAACCGGCCGACCGGACTGCGCGGGACGCTGTCCGAGCAGTACCTGCGCCGCATCCTCGTCCTGCGCCTGGACCGGCTCGACGCGGCCGGCAAGGGCGACGTCGTCGAACGCGTCCAGGTCCGCTCGCGCTCGACCGCGGTCACACCCCCGAAGTGGAGCGCCGAGAAGGTGAGTCAGAAGCCGGTCTACCGGCAGGTGCCCTGGTGGACGGTGACGTCCAAGGACGCGCCGCTCGACGCCGGGACGCACCTTCGGGTGCAGTCCGCGACGGGCGGTGTCCGATGAGCAGCCGTGACACCGTGCAGCCGACCCGGGTCGAGAAGATGCTGAGCGCGGGCGTCCAGCGGATCACCGCGTCGCCGCTCGGCCGCTATCAGAGCGCCGTGATCCGCATCGGGTTCTCCGCGACCTGGCTGCTGTTCCTGCTGCGCGAGTTCCCGCACCGCCAGGAGCTGTACGGGCCCGACGGGCCCTGGAGCTGGGGCCTGGCGCAGCAGCTCGTCGCCGACAACCACGCCTTCACCGCCCTCATGTGGTCCGACGGCCAGGCGTGGTTCGAGATCGTCTACGTGGTGGCCGTACTGGCGTCCGTCCTGCTGATGCTGGGCTGGCACACCCGCGCGATGTCGGTCCTGTTCATGGTCGGCGTGCTGTCGCTGCAGAACCGCAGCATCTTCGTGGGCGACGGCGGCGACAACGTCATCCACCTCATGTCGATCTACCTGGTCTTCCTCCGCTGCGGGCAGGTGTGGTCGCTGGACGCGCGCCGCGCGGCACGCGCGCGTGCCCGCCAGGAGACGTCGGGAGGACCGACGCCCGAGGACCGCGGCGGGGTCGCCCTGTGGTGGGTCGTGGGTCTGGCGCTCGCGGCGATCACGTTCACCGGCGACGTGACCGGCGGCTGGCTGTCGCTGTTCTGGGGGCTGTGGGCCGCCCAGGGCGTGTGGTGGGGCGTCAACCGCCGCGCGGAGGCCGGGGACCCCCGTCTGTTGTGCGACGTCGTCGGCAACGTCGTGCACAACGCCGCCCTGCTGGTGATCATGGTCGAGGCGTGCCTGATCTACGCGACCGCCGGCTGGTACAAGATCCAGGGCAGCCGCTGGCAGGACGGCACCGCGGTCTACTACCCGCTGCACCTGGACTACTTCTCGCCGTGGCCCGCCCTGGCCGATCTGCTGACCACGTTCGGTCCGATGGTGCTGCTCGTGACGTACGGGACCGTCGCCGTCCAGGTCGCCTTCCCGTTCACGGTCTTCAACCGGCGGGTCAAGAACGTCCTGTTGGTGTTCATGATCCTTGAGCACGCGGTCATCGCCGTCGTCCTCGGGCTGCCGTTCTTCTCGCTCGCGATGATCGCCGCCGACGCGGTGTTCCTGCCGACGTCCTTCCTGTTGCGCGTCGGCGGCTGGGCGGCACGCGCGCGTGGTCGCGTGTCTCCCGGGACGCGCGAGAAGCAGGTGCCCGTCCCGCGCACGGCGGAGGAGGCCCAGACGCCGACGGAGCGGACGCCCACGGCGCGCACGTAGGCTTTCGGACATGAGCGGGACGAGCACGGACAGCGGCGCGGACGGCGCCCTCGGAGGTCCTGAGGGCGCGGTGCGGGCCTGGCGTCGGCGCGCCGACGCGGCGGTACTGCTCGACGGGTTCCACGCCCTCAAGCACGCCCTGCGCTTCGGCGCCGACGTCCCCGTGGCACTCGCCGCGGACCGCACGGCCGCGCTCGCCCTGGCCGCCGAACTCGCTCCCGATGTCGCGGCCGGCCTGGACGCCCTCCTCGTGGAGGTGGAACCGGACGTCCTGCGGGCGCTCGTGCCGCGGCTGCACCCGACCGGAGTCGCCGCCCTCGCGGCCCGCCCCGCGCGCGCCGCCAACCTGGCCGCACTCGCCCGTGAGGGACGCGGCACTCCTGTCGTCGTCCTCGACAACCCGCGCAACCTGGGCAATGCGGGGGCCGTCATCCGCCTCGCCGCCGGCTACGGCGCCACCGGGGTCGTCACGACGGGCAGCCTCGACCCCTGGCATCCCACCGTCGTTCGGGGCGGGGCCGGGCTGCACTTCGCGACCGCCGTGGAGCGGCTCGGCGTCGACGAGCTGCCTACAGGGCCGCTGTACGCGCTCGACCCCGAAGGCGCGGACATCCGCGGCCTGAAGCTGCCCGACGACGCACTGCTCGCCTTCGGGTCCGAGCGCAGTGGCCTGTCCGACGCGCTACGCGCGCGTGCCGACGAGTTGGTGTCCCTGCCGATGCGGCCCCAGGTCTCCAGCTACAACCTGGCCACCAGCGTCGGCATGACACTGTTCCACTGGAGTGCACACAGCACTTCTGCTCCCTAGGAAGCGACCTGGGCGGCGTCCCGGCGGACCTCCACCACCCGGAAGCGGTTCGCGACGAAGGCGCCGTCGCACAGCGCCGCGTTCGCCGCAGGGTTGCCGCCCGAGCCGTGGAAGTCGGAGAACGCCGCCGTCTGGTTCACGTACACGCCGCCCGTGAGGTTGAGCGAGAGCTGGGCGCACTCCTCCAGGCAGACCTCCTCGACGGCCCCGGCCACCTCCTCGGACGTGGTGTACGCGCCGACGGTCATCGCGCCCTTCTCGCGCACCGTGCGCCGCAGCAGCTCCACCGCGTCCTGCGCGGAGTCCACGGCCACGGCGAAGGAGACGGGACCGAAGCACTCGCTCATGTAGGCGGCCTCGGCGTCCGGCTTGGCTCCGTCCAGCTTCACGATCACGGGCGTGCGCACCACGGCGTCCGGGAACTCCGGGTTGCTGATCTCCCGCGAGGGCAGGGCGACTTCGCCGAGTCCGGGGGCGGCCTCCAGGCGGGCCTTCACGTCCGGGTTCACCAGCGCGCCGAGCAGTCCGTTGGCCCGGGCGTCGTCGCCGAGCAGGCCGCCGACCGACCGTGCGAGGTCCGCGACCACCTCGTCGTACGACTTGGGTCCCTCGTCGGTGGTGATGCCCTCGCGCGGCACCAGCAGGTTCTGCGGGGTCGTGCACATCTGGCCGCTGTACAGGGACAGCGAGAACGCCAGGTTCGCCAGCATGCCCTTGTAGTTGTCCGTGCCGTCGATCACGACGGTGTTCACGCCGGCCTTCTCCGTGTAGACCTGCGCCTGGCGGGCGTGGGTCTCCAGCCAGTCGCCGAAGGACGTCGAACCCGTGTAGTCGATGATCTTGATCTCGGGGCGGACGGCCAGCGTCTTGGCGATGCCCTCTGCGTCCCGCTCGGCGGCGAGCGCCACCAGGTTCGGATCGAAGCCCGCCTCGGCGAGCACCTCGCGGGCCACCTGCACGGTGAGCGCGAGCGGCAGGACCGCACGCGGGTGCGGCTTCACCAAGACCGGGTTGCCCGTCGCCAAGGAGGCGAACAGGCCCGGGTACCCGTTCCACGTGGGGAACGTGTTGCAGCCGATCAGCAGGGCGATGCCGCGCCCGACCGGGGTGAACTCCTTGTCCAGGACCAGGGGATCGCGCTTGCCCTGCGGCTTGGACCACTGCATCGCGTCCGGCGTGCGGACCTGCTCCGCGTACGCGTACGCCACCGCTTCGAGACCGCGGTCCTGGGCGTGCGGTCCGCCCGCCTGGAACGCCATCATGAAGGCCTGGCCGCTGGTGTGCATGACCGCGTGCGCGAACTCGTGCGTCCGCGCGCTGATCCGGGCCAGGATCTCCAGGCACACCGCCGCGCGCACCTCGGCGCCCGCCTCGCGCCACGCGCGCATGCCCGCGCGCATGGCCGGCAGCAGCGCCTCGATGTCGGCGTGCGGGTAGGTGATCCCCAACTCGATCCCGTACGGGGACACTTCACCGCCGACGAAGCCGTCCGTGCCCGCCTGGCCCAGGTCGAGCCGGGTGCCGAGCAGTGCGTCGAAGGCGGCCTTGCCCTCGGCGAGGCTCAGGCTCCCGTTCTCCCCGTAGGCCTTGGGGTGCTCGGGGTGGGGGGACCAGTAGGCGCGCGTGCGGATCGCTTCGAGCGCCTGGTCGAGGGTCGGCCGGTGCTGGGCGATCAGGTCGTGCGCGGTGGGTTCGGCGGCGGCCATGGCGGACCAACTCCTCCTGGGCTGCGGCTCCTCGTCGAGCCGGCGAGCAGGGCGGGACGGGACAAGACAGGGCGGGCTGGGCACGGGTGCACAGTCAGAGTTAGAGTAACCGAACGATCGGTCGGGACAAGAGGGTGCGGGGAACCTGTGGAAAACCGCCCTAACGAGCCCCGGAGGCCCGCGGAGTCGTCGCGTGCGGAAGGATCAGGACCCACAAGAGCGGCGCGCAGCGCCTCGGGCACGGTGGTGGAGGGAGGCGGGAGGCCGTGACAGCACATGACCGTCTCGTCGGCGTGGTCGGCACCGGCACGATGGGCCAGGGCATCGCCCAGGTGGCACTGGTCGCCGGGCATCCCGTCCGGCTGTACGACGCCGTGCCCGGCCGGGCACGGACGGCCGCCGACGCGATCGCCGCGCGGCTCGACCGGCTCGTCGAAAAGGGCCGCATGAGCGCCGAGGAGCGGGTGGCCGCAGGGGCCCGCCTCGCGCCCGCGCAGACGCTCGGGGAGCTCGCCGACGCCGCCCTGGTCGTCGAGGCCGTCCTGGAGGAACTGGACGTCAAACAGCAGCTGTTCCGCGACCTGGAGGACGTGGTCGCGCAGGACTGTCTGCTCGCCACGAACACCTCGTCCCTGTCCGTGACGGCGATCGGCGGCGCGCTGCGGCTGCCCGGCCGCTTCGTCGGGCTGCACTTCTTCAACCCCGCGCCGCTGCTGCCCCTGGTCGAGGTCGTCTCCGGCTCCGCCACGGACGTCACCGCGGCCACGCGCGCGTACGAGACCGCACGCGCCTGGGGCAAGACCCCGGTGGCCTGCGCCGACACCCCCGGCTTCCTGGTCAACCGCATCGCGCGGCCCTTCTACGCGGAGGCGTTCGCCGTCTACGAGGACCAGGCCGCCGACCCCGCCACCATCGACGCCGTGCTCCGCGAGAGCGGCGGCTTCAAGATGGGCGCCTTCGAACTGACCGACCTGATCGGCCAAGACGTCAACGAGGCAGTGACCCGCTCCGTGTGGGAGGGCTTCTTCCAGGACGTGAAGTTCCGGCCGTCGCTGGCCCAGCGCCGCCTCGTCGAGGCGGGACACCTCGGCCGCAAGGCGGGCCAGGGCTGGTACGCGTACGGCGACGACACGGAGCGCCCCGAACCGCACACCGCCGCGCCCGCAGAAAAGCCCGCATACGTAGTCGTGGAAGGCGATCTCGGACCCGCGCGCGAGCTGCTCGCCCTCATCCGGGACGCCGGCATCGAGGTGCGCGAGGAGGACGAGGACAACGGCACCCGGCTGGTGCTGCCGAGCGGCGGCCAGCTCGCCCTCGCGGACGGCCAGACGTCCATCGAGTACCGGGACGTCGTCTACTTCGACCTCGCGCTCGACTACCGGGCGGCCACCCGTGTGGCGCTGTCCGCCGCCAAGGACGCCGACCGGCGCACCTTGGAGGAGGCCGTCGGTCTCTTCCAGGCGCTCGGCAAGGACGTCAGCGTCATCGGTGACATGCCCGGCATGATCGTCGCCCGGACCGTGGCCCGCATCATCGACCTGGCGCACGACGCCGTCGCCAAGGGCGTCGCCACCGAGGAGGACATCGACATCGCGATGCGGCTCGGGGTCAACTACCCGCTGGGGCCGATCGAATGGAGCCGCAGGCTCGGCAAGAACTGGGCGTACGCCCTCCTGGACGACCTGCATCTGCGCGACCCTTCAGGGCGCTACGCGCCGTCCCTGGCGCTCTACCGCCATTCGTACGCCCCCGAGAAGCGGGAGGGCTCCCAGCAATGACCAGCGCCCGGCACACCAGCACCCGGCACGACAGCACGGAGCGACGCGACGGCACCGCACGACGCGACGGCACGGGGCGACGCGACACGTACACCCCCGACACCCTGCTCGCCGTCGCCGTCACCGTCTTCAACGAACGCGGCTACGACGGCACCTCCATGGAGCACCTCTCCAAGGCGGCCGGCATCTCCAAGTCGTCGATCTACCACCACGTGGCGGGCAAGGAGGAGCTGCTGCGGCGGGCCGTGAGCCGCGCGCTGGACGGCCTCTTCGGGATCCTCGACGAGGAACCCGCGCGCGTGGGCAGGGCGGTGGAGCGCCTGGAGTACGTCACGCGGCGCATGGTCGAGGTGCTGACCGGTGAACTGCCCTACGTCACCCTCCTGTTGCGGGTGCGCGGCAACACCGACACCGAGCGCTGGGCCATGGAGCGGCGCAGGGAGTTCGACCACCAGGTCGCCGCGCTCCTGAAGGCGGCCGCCGCCGACGGGGACGTGCGCGGCGACATGGACGGACGCCTCGCCACGCGGCTCGTCTTCGGCATGATCAACTCGCTGGTCGAGTGGTACCGGCCCGACGGGGGCGGCCTGCAGGACCGTGAAGTGGCCGACGCGGTCGCGAAGTTGGTCTTCGGAGGCCTGCGCAAGGAGGGCTGAAGGCCCCGGAAGCGCCCACGCCCCCCAGCCGGCAGCCTCTCCCAAGGGCCGGAACGAGGCGCCTAGGCGTCCGGCGCCGTCGCGTCCAGGGACTCCTCCTCGAAGACCAGCAGGGTGCGGGTGCTGAGCACTTCGGGGATGGCCTGGAGCTTGGTGAGGACCAGTTCGCGCAGGGCGCGGTTGTCCGGCGTGTGCACCAGGATCAGGACGTCGAAGTCGCCGCTGACCAGCGCGATGTGCGAGGCCTCCGGCATCCGGCGCAGCTGGTCGCGGACCGTGCGCCAGGAGTTCTGGACGATCTTGAGCGTGATGTACGCGGACGCGCCCTGGCCGGCTCTCTCATGGTTGACGCGGGCGCCGAACCCGCGGATCACGCGGTCCTCGATGAGGCGGTTGATGCGGGCGTAGGCGTTGGCCCGTGACACATGGACGCGCTCGGCGACGGAACGTATCGACGCGCGCCCGTCCTTCTGCAGCATCTGAAGGATGTCGCGGTCGATGGCGTCCAGCGGCCGGACGGCCGGTTCGGGGACGTCCGGATCCCGGCCGCCGGGGCCGTCGGCCATTTGTTCAGATGCCATCCGCCCGCGCCTCCTTACCATGGACGTACTGCGTTCATCTCAGGCCGTGGAGAACCGTTTGTCCACAGCCTGGAGGTGCCTGTAGCCAAAATGTGCCGACGACCGAACAATCGGTAGGTGAGGCGCATCACACCCGACGCGCCCTCGAAGCCGCTCCCACGAGGAGGAGGTGCCGTCATGACGGTCATGGAACAGCGGGACGCCCAGCGCGCAGGCAGCCCCACGCCGCCGCCCGCCTGGCAGCCCCGCACGGACCCCGCGCCGCTGCTGCCCGACGCGGAGCCGTACCGGGTGCTGGGCACCGGCGCCGCCGCCGAGGCGGACCCCGCGCTGCTGCGCAGGCTCTACGCGGAGGTGGTGCGAGGCCGCCGGTACAACGCGCAGGCGACCGCCCTGACGAAGCAGGGCCGTCTCGCCGTCTACCCCTCGACGACCGGCCAGGAGGCCGCCGAGGTCGCCGCCGCGCTCGTGCTGCAGGAGCGGGACTGGCTCTTCCCCAGCTACCGCGACACCCTCGCCGCCGTGGCCCGCGGCCTGGACCCCGTCCAGGCGCTCACGCTGCTGCGCGGCGACTGGCACACCGGGTACGACCCGCGGGAGCACCGCATCGCGCCCCTGTGCACGCCGCTGGCGACGCAGCTCCCGCATGCCGTGGGCCTCGCACATGCCGCACGGCTCAAAGGCGACGACGTGGTGGCGCTCGCCATGGTCGGCGACGGCGGCACCAGTGAGGGCGACTTCCACGAGGCACTGAACTTCGCCGCCGTCTGGCAGGCCCCGGTGGTCTTCCTCGTGCAGAACAACGGGTTCGCCATCTCCGTGCCGCTGGCCAAGCAGACCGCGGCGCCGACCCTGGCCCACAAGGCCGTCGGGTACGGGATGCCGGGCCGCCTGGTCGACGGGAACGACGCGGTGGCCCTGCACGAGGTGCTGAGCGATGCCGTGACCCGCGCGCGCGGGGGCGGCGGCCCGACCCTGATCGAGGCCGTCACGTACCGGATGGACGCGCACACGAACGCCGACGACGCGACGCGCTACCGCAGCGACGCCGAGGTCGAGGCCTGGCGCGCGCACGACCCGATCCTGCTCCTGGAACGGGAGCTGACGGCCCGCGCACTGATCGACGAGGACGGCATACAGGCCGTGCGCGACGACGCGGAGACCATGGCGGCCTCGCTGCGCGCGCGCATGAACCAGCACGCGGCGCTCGACCCGATGGACCTGTTCGCCGACGTGTATGCCGAACCGACACCGCAACTGAACGAGCAGGCGGCCCAGTTGAGGGCCGAGCTGGCAGCCGAGGCGGAAGCGTCCGAAGGGGGCCGGGCATGACCACCGTCGCCGACCAGCAGGTCACGAAGGCGGCCACGAAACCCGCCACGATGGCGCAGGCCCTCGGGCGCGCGCTGCGGGACTCCATGGCCGCGGACCCGTCCGTGCACGTCATGGGCGAGGACGTGGGCACGCTCGGCGGCGTCTTCCGGATCACCGACGGTCTCGCCGCCGAGTTCGGCGAGGACCGCTGCACCGACACGCCCCTCGCGGAGGCCGGCATTCTCGGCGCCGCCGTCGGCATGGCGATGTACGGGCTGCGGCCGGTCGTGGAGATGCAGTTCGACGCCTTCGCGTACCCGGCCTTCGAGCAGCTGGTCTCGCACGTCGCGCGCATGCGCAACCGCACGCGCGGGGCGATGCCGCTGCCGATCACGATCCGCATTCCCTACGGGGGCGGCATCGGCGGGGTGGAGCATCACAGCGACTCGTCCGAGGCGTACTACATGGCGACGCCGGGGCTCACCGTCGTCACGCCCGCCACCGTCGCCGACGCGTACGGGCTGCTGCGGCAGTCGATCGCCTCCGACGACCCGGTGGTGTTCCTGGAGCCCAAGCGGCTGTACTGGGCGAAGGATTCCTGGAACCCTGCGCAGCCGGTGGACGTTGAGCCGATAGGCACGGCAGTGGTCCGCCGCCCGGGGACCAGTGCCACGCTGATCACGTACGGACCGTCCGTGCCCGTCTGCCTGGAGGCGGCCGAGGCGGCCCGGGCGGAGGGCTGGGACCTCGAAGTGGTCGATCTGCGCTCGCTGGTGCCGTTCGACGACGCGACGGTGGCGGCGTCCGTGCGCCGTACCGGGCGTGCGGTCGTCGTGCACGAGTCGGGCGGCTTCGGCGGGCCCGGCGGGGAGATCGCCGCGCGCGTGACCGAGCGCTGCTTCCACCACCTGGAGGCGCCGGTGCTGCGGGTGGCCGGGTTCGACATCCCCTATCCGCCGCCGATGCTGGAGCGGCACCATCTGCCGGGGGTGGACCGGGTGTTGGACGCCGTCGCACGCCTGCAGTGGGACCAGTGAGGTCCGGTGAGAGCCGGTGAGGTCCGTGGGGCCAGCAAGTTCGGTGTGTCTGATGCGTCTGATGCGTCTGATGCGTCTGATGCATCTGATGCATCGGGTGTGCCTGATGGGTCGGGTGCGTTTGGTGGGTCTAGTGGGTCTAGTGGGGCTGGTGGGTCCAGCGAGATCAGTGAGGGAGGGAGTGGGCTGATGGCACAGGTTCTGGAGTTCAAGCTGCCCGACCTCGGCGAGGGGCTCACCGAGGCGGAGATCGTGCGGTGGCTGGTGGCGGTCGGTGACGTGGTCGCCGTCGACCAGCCCGTCGTCGAGGTGGAGACCGCCAAGGCGATGGTCGAGGTGCCGTGCCCGTACGGCGGCGTGGTGACGGCCCGCTTCGGCGACGAGGGGTCCGAGCTGCCGGTGGGAGCGCCCTTGCTGACGGTCGCCGTGGGCGCCGACGCCGAATCGGCCGCCACGGCCCCGGCGGCCGAGGAGGCCGAGGGCTCGGGGAACGTGCTGGTGGGGTACGGGACCGCTGCCGCGCCCGCCAGACGAGCGCGCGTGCGGCCCGGCTCCGCCGGGGGAGCGGGCGGGACGGGCGCCGCCGGCCCC
>NZ_JAAGMG010001028.1 GCF_010548525.1 Streptomyces sp. SID14478 | reverse complement strand
CGGTGGTGGCGGACATCCGGGCAGCGGGCGGGACGGCGCGGGCGTTCGCCGCCGACGTCACGGACGAGACGGCGGTGGCGGACCTGGTGCCGGACGTCGCCGCCCGGCTCGGCCCGGTCACCACGCTCGTCGTGAACGCCACCGGCCCGCAGCCCGCGACGGACCCGGCCGCGGTGAGCTGGGACGACCACCTCGCCCAGCTCGCCTTCTTCGTCAAGAGCCCGACCCTGCTGATGCAGGCGGTACTGCCGGTCATGCGGGAGCGCGGCGGCCGGATCGTCCAGATCGGCTCGGACGTCACCGAGCGGGTGCTGCCCGAGATGGCGGCGTACACGGCGGCCAAGGCGGCCCAGCACAGCCTCACCGAGTGCTGGGCCCGCGCCTTCGGGCCGTACGGGATCACCGTGAACACCGTCGCGCCGGGCTGGATCCCGGTCGAACGGCACAGCGCAACCCTCGCCGAGGAGCGGGCCGCCTACGCCGCCGAGGTGCCGCTGCGCCGCATGGGCAGCCCCGACGACGTCGCCGCTGCCGTCGCGTACCTCGTCTCGCCCGAGGGGGCCTTCGTCACGGGCGAGCGGATCAAGGTCAACGGCGGTCACACCCTCGGCAGTTGAGCGTCAGGAGTGCGGTACGGGCACCGGTGCGCCGTGCGCGACGACCTTGCGCTCGCGCAGCGACTTCCAGAAGGCGTACGGGACTTCCTGCGCGAGGGCGGCGAGGTCCTCGGCGATGCGGGAGGGCCGCGTCGCGCCGGGGATGACCGCGGCGACGGCCGGGTGGGCGAGCACGAACTGGAGGGCGGCGGACTTGATGCCGATGCCGTGCTCCTGCGCGAGCGCCTTGATCAGGCCGACCTTCTCCACGATGTGGGCGGGCGCCTCGGCGTACTCGAAGTGGCTGCCGCCCGCGAGGATGCCGGAGCTGTAGGGGCCGCCGACGACGATGTCGACGTCGGCCTCGGCGGCCGCGGGCAGCAGGCGCTGCAGGGCCCGCTCGTGGTCGAGCAGCGTGTAGCGGCCCGCGAGCAGGAAGGCGTCCGGGCGCGGCTCGTCCAGGTCCAGCGTCATCTCCAGCGGCTCGACCTTGTTGACGCCGAGGCCCCAGGCCTTGATGACGCCCTCCTCGCGCAGCCGGGTCAGCGCGCGGAACGCGCCGGTGCGGGCGCTCTCGTAGACGTTCACCCACTCGTCGCCGTAGAAGTCCTGGGCGACGTCGTGGACCCAGACGATGTCGAGGCGGTCCGTCTTGAGGCGCACGAGGCTGTCCTCGACGGAGCGCAACGTCGCGTCGGCGCTGTAGTCGTTGACGATCTTGTTGGGGCGGCCGTGCTCGAACAGGGCGCCCTTCTCCCCGAGTTCACGGCTCGCGGGATTCTCGACCTCGTCGAGGATGACCCGGCCGACCTTCGTGGACAGGACGTACTCGTCGCGCGGCTTGTCGGCGAGGACGTCGCCGAGCCGGATCTCGGCGAGACCGGCGCCGTAGAGCGGTGCGGTGTCGAAGTAGCGGATGCCCTGGTCCCATGCGGCCTGCACGGTGGCGGCGGCCTCTTCGTCGGGGATGGCGCGGAACATGTTGCCGAGCGGCGCGGTGCCGAAGCCCATGCGGCCCGGCAGGAGGGAGCGAATGCTCATGAGGGTGCCTCGATCTGTACTGCGTGGGGATCTGTACTGCGTGGGGGTGTGAAAGGGCGGTGGCCCGGGGCTAGTTGAGGGTGTCGGGGTCCGGGCCCGTGCGCAGGCCGCGGTCCGCGGCGGTGAGGGCGTCGAGCTCCTGCGCGCTCAGTTCGAAGTCGAGGACGTCGAGGTTCTCGCGGATGCGGGCCTCGGTGACCGACTTGGGGATGACCACGTTGCCGATCTGCAGGTGCCAGCGCAGGACGACCTGGGCCGGGCTCTTGCCGTGCCGTGCGGCGATCGCGGTGACGGCGTCGTCGCCCAGGACGGCGCCCTGGGCGAGCGGGCTCCACGCCTCGGTGGCGATGCCGTGCCGCGCGTGGAAGGCGCGCAACTCCTGCTGCTGGAGGCCCGGGTGGAGCTCGATCTGGTTGACGGCCGGGACGACGGAGGCGCCGGCGAGCAGGCGCTCGAGGTGCGCGGGCTGGAAGTTGGAGACGCCGATGGCGCGGGTGCGGCCGTCGGCGTACAGCTTCTCCAGGGCGCGCCACGTGTCGAGGTAGAGGTCACGGGCCGGGGTCGGCCAGTGGATGAGGTACAGGTCGACGTGGTCGAGGCCCAGCTTGTCCAGGGACGCGTCGAAGGCGGCGAGCGTGGCGTCGTGTCCCTGGTCGGCGTTCCACAGCTTGGTGGTGACGAAGAGCTCGTCGCGGGCGATGCCGGAGTCGGCGAGCGCGCGGCCCACGCCGCGCTCGTTGCCGTAGATCGCGGCGGTGTCGATGCTGCGGTAGCCGGCGTCGAGGGCGGTGGCGACGGCGGCGGTCGTCTCCTCGTCGGGGACCTGGAAGACACCGAAACCGAGCTGCGGCATGGCGATGCCGTTGTTGAGGGTGACGGTGGGTATGGCGGGGGTGGTGGACATCAGGCGGCTCCGCGCTGTCGTGGTCTCGCTGGTGGGTGGCTTGGCGAGGACCACGTTAATTGCATACGCGGGTTAATTGCAAACGCGCCATAGTGGCGTGCGCCGATGTCGCAGAGCCGGGCAACGGATGTCAACACGGACTTCGCGGGACTTTCACGTCATCGCGACAGTGGACACAGGCGTGCGGGGCAGGCGGGAAGGGACGCCGCGAGGAGGACGCAGCCGATGCTAGTAGTCGCTCTTTTGCTCTTGCCGGCCATGGGGCTCCTGATCATCGCCATGGATCGCATCGAGGACCTGATGAACGCGGAGGCCCGCAGAGGACCGGGCCGCCGGGTACGACACCTCCGTCTCGTCCCCGGCGCCGGGCGCGCCGGCCGCCATCGAGCGCCGCGGGCACAGGACCACGGCGAAGCGGCCTGACGCGCGGTGCTCAGTCGGCCGGTGCGAGGTCGGTGATCTTGCGGGTGCTCAGATCCGACTGGACCTTGATCCTGGTGACTTCGGGGTTCTTCCCGTCGCTCCAGGTGAGTGTCACCAGCGCCGTGGAATGCCCGGCGCCGGAACCCGTGTAGGTCACCGCCCATTTCACCGGAACATTCTGCGCGAAGAGAATTCCGTCCGCGTGTTCCCGGGCCTCGTAAGCCGCCACCTTCTTGCGTGCGGCGGCGGAGAGATAGAAAGTGCGCAGCGCTTTTGCGTCCGCCGCGGACGCCGGGTCCTCCGTGTCCCACACCGCGTCGATGTAGGCGCCGTAGAAGTTGGCGACCCGGTCGGTGGTGCTGCGCGGATCGCCCTGCGGGGCGGTGGCCGCCGTGGCGCCGTGGGCCCCGGTGGCGGTCGGATCGGCCAGCGCCGGGGTGATCGCCGCGAGCGTCAGGGCGGTGGTGAGGCCTGCGGCCGCGATCACGCGGCGGCAACGGTGTGTGCGCATCTGATGTGCCTTCCCCGGACAACAAGGTTCGACGGCCCGGGAATCGAGAGGACGACCGGGCCGCTGGTCACGGCTTAAGATGCCCAATTCCCCGGCGCAGTTCCCGAGAATCCCCGGGGAATCCCTCTTGTTTCTCCGCCGGTTGGCTCAGCCGATGTGGTTGTACGCGAGAAAGGAAAATGTCGGCAAAGGCGCAGGGAAAGAAAAAGGCGGGACGGCACCGAACGTGCCGTCCCGCCCCGCCGCGCGCCCCTTCAGGACTGGGGACGGCTGCCGTGGTTCGCGCCGTTCTTGCGGCGGGCCCTCTTCTTACGGCGTCGCTTCGAGGACATCGCTACCTCCAGGGTTGTCGTTGCGTGATGTTCTCCCTGGCCTGTCCAGGTGAGCAGATCCCGCCTACCCGATCACACACGCCTCATGACGTGGCCCACGTCACCCTGCGTCGGACAGCAGTCGCGCGTACCGGTCCCGCCAGGGAGCGGCCGCCTCCACCTGGGCGCTGAGCGCGATCAGCGTGGCCTCGTCGGCGGGCCGGCCCACGAACTGGACGCCGATCGGGAGCCGGCCTCCGTCGCTCCAGTACAGCGGGAGGCTGACGGCGGGCTGGCCCGTCATGTTGTACGGGCTGGTGAACGCGGAGAACGCGCTCTGCCGGTACAGATTCACCAACGGGTCACCGGACTCGTCGAAGTGTTCGACCGGCTGCGGCAGCGTCGCCAGGGTCGGGGTGAGGACGACGTCAAAGGGCTGCGTCGCCCGGATCGCGCGGCGCGCGGCACCCTGCATCCCGGTGATCGCCGCGGCGAACTGCTCGCCCGACACCCCTCGCCCGTGCTCCCGCCAGGCCCGCGTCACCGGCCTGAGCAGCGCCTCCCGCGCCGCGTCCAGCGGACGCCCGAGGGACTGCACTCCCCATGCCGTCACGAAGTGGTCGGAGATCTCGGGGCCGAAGGGCGTGGGGATGTCCTCCACGACGTGCCCGAGGCTCTCCAGCAGGTGCGAGGCCTGCTCCCAGGCGGCCAGGCACTGCGGGTCCACCGTGACGCCCTCGGCGGCCGGGGTCGCGTACCGGCCGATGCGCAACCGCCCGGGCGGGCGCTCGGCGTGGCCGAGGAACGTCTCGCCGCCGGGGAGCGGCGG
The DNA here is from genome assembly GCF_010548525.1 of Streptomyces sp. SID14478. Lineage (GTDB taxonomy): Bacteria > Actinomycetota > Actinomycetes > Streptomycetales > Streptomycetaceae > Streptomyces. The sequence continues at coordinate 13,296 of NZ_JAAGMG010001028.1, read as the reverse complement.
CGCCCAGTGCGGATCGCCCGGTTCGGGACCGGCCAGGACGTCGAGGAACGCCGCCGCGTCACGCACCGATCGGGCCAGCGGGCCCTGCACGGCGAGGCCGTTGACCTCGGCGCCCGCCGGACCCGAACTGACGCGCCCCCGCGAGGGCTTGATGCCGAACAGCCCGCAGATGCTCGCCGGGATCCGGATGGACCCGCCGCCGTCACTGGCGTGCGCGACGGGGACCAGGCCGAGGGCGACGGCCACCGCGGCCCCGCCGCTGGATCCCCCGGCGGAGAGCGCCGGGTCCCAGGGGTTGCGAGCCGGTCCGGCGAGATCGTTGTCCGTGTAGCAACAGCAGCCGAACTCCGGGGTGTTGGTCTTGCCGAGGCTGATGGTCCCCGCCTCGCGCAGCCGCGTCACACTGTGCGCGTCGACCGCGGGCACATGGTCGGCGAAGGCCTTCGAGCCGTACGTGGTCGGGACGCCGGCCGTGTCGACGAGGTCCTTGACCGCGGTCGGCACGCCCCGCAGCGGCGACGGTTCCGCGGTGTGCCCTTGCCGAACGGCCGCCGCCTCGCTCAGCGCCGCCTCGGGGGTCCGCGTCAAGAAGGCCCCGAAGCGGTCGTCGAACTGCTCGACGCGGTCCAGGTGATGGCGTACGAGATCGAGCGCGCTCACCTCGCCCTTGCGTACGGCGGCGGACTGCTCCAGTGCGGTGAGCTCGTGCAGACGGGTGGGGGAGGTCACGCGGTCCGCCCTTCCTGTGCGCTCTGCTGCAGCTCGGCGACCTGCCGGGCGACCGCCTCCTCGTGCGCCTGCAGGTCGCGCCGGGCGTCCCGCGGCCGCCAGCGGCCGGTCATCACGAACACGAACGGCAGGAACAGCACCTGCCCGCCCAGGCACACCCACCACCAGGTCTGCCACTTGTGGGGATTGTCGGCGCTCGCCTTCTGCACCTCGGCGCCGTGCTCCTTGAGGACCTTGAGCTCGGGTGCCGCCTTCTGCACGGTGGCCAGGTCCTTCGCGCCGACCTCCTTCACCGCGCGGGCGAGCAGCGCGGGCGGCACCTTGCCCGGCGCGTACGCGTCGAGCTCCGCGAAGATCTTCGGGTGCGCCTCGGTCACCGCGAGCGCCGGGGCCGCCCGGACCGAGGCCTGCTCGACCGCCGGGCCGTGCTCGATCAGCGGCGTCACGGTGTTCACGACGAGCGGGACGAAGGCGGCGGACAGCGCCACGGTGATGCGGACGATCCAGCCCCAGATCGCGAGCCCCGTCGCGGTGGCGGCCGGGTTGTGGCGCTCCACGGTCTCGGTGAAGCTCGCCATCCACGGCGAGTAGGCGATCCCGCTGGTCACGCCGATGCCCGCCACGATGAAGGCGAACGTGTAGTAGCCGGTGTGCGCCTCGGTGGCGCGCAGGGTGAACACGAGGGTGAAGGCGATGGAGCCCAGCCCGCCGAGCAGCATGAACGGCTTGCGCACGCGCAGCCGGTCGGAGAGCAGGCCCGCGAGGACGAGGGTGAGCGCGTTCGCGCCCCAGTACCAGTTCAGGAGGGCGTTCGCGCGCTGCGTGTCGTAGCCGAAGGCGGTCGCGAAGTAGAGCACGAAGTTGCCGACCGCGGCGTAGTACAGGAGCAGATAGAGCGCGATCGCGACGGCGGAGCCGATCACGTCGAGCCGCATCATCTGGCGCCACTGGCCGTGCAGCGCCGCCTCGGTGTCGATCCCCTTGGCGCGGGCCTCGACCAGCGCCCGGTCGCGCACGCTCACCATGATCTGGTCGCGCAGCGCCGGTGCGAGCTCGCGCAGACCGAACAGGGCCACCACGAAGAGGACCAGGCCGCTGATGCCGGCGAAGCGGATCTCGTCCTGCCAGCTGGTGGAGCCGCCGTACGTGCGCGAGGTGACCGCGGTGACCACGAGGGAGCCCATGATCGGCCCCATCGTCCAGTAGCCCATCGCCGAGGCCCGGCCCAACTGGGGCGAGAAGTCGCGGATGAGGGCCGGGGTGGCCACGAGGATCATGCCCTCGATGACCGCGATCGCGGCGTACAGGAGCAGATAGCTCACCTTGCCCGGCGCGTTCGGCAGCGCGAAGGTCGTCAGCAGGCCGACCGCGAGCAGGCCGTAGACCACGATGTTCGCCCGGCCCCAGCGGTCGGCGAGTCCGGCCACCAGGGAGGAGAACGCGCCGACCGCGTTGGCGGCCACCGAGATGTACACGAAGTACAGGAACGACATGTGGTACTGGCTGATGATGGCGGTCGACACCGCGTACTGGATGTACAGCTGGTAGTAGAGAACGATCGTGACGAGCACGACGATCCCCAAGTACCAGTACCGCGCGCCACGTTCGGGGTACCGGTCGAGCCGTCGCCCGCCGAGCCCCCGCAGTGTCGATGCTGCCGTCTTGGTCGTGCGCGGCTTCGTCGTCGCCGGTGGCGAAATCGACACCTTGCCTCCCAGTGCTGGTCAACCGCACGCCACAGTGCGTGCTCGCCGCCGCGAGGCTAGTACCGACCAGTCGGTACGGAGAAGGGGTCGGGTCGAAGTTTGTGCGAAGCGCGCCGTCCTGCGGACGATCAGTCCCGATACGTCGCCAATGCGGCCAGGAACCGCTCGCGGACGGCCGGCGCGGCCCACGAGATCTCGATGGCGTTGCGCTGGAGGGTGACGAGGTCCTCGTCGGTCAGCGCGGCGGGCCCGCGCAGCGCGGCGAGGTTCTCGGCCACGTAGCCCGGGAAGTAGGCCGGATCGTCGGAGTTGACCGTCACCTTCACGCCCGCGTCCAGGAGCGCCCGGATCTCGGCGGCCTTCATGCCGTCCGTGACGTGGGCGTTGGAGATCGGGCACACGGTGAGGCCGAGGCCCCGCTCGCGGACGAGCGCGAGGAGCGCGGGGTCCTCCAGGGCGTTGACGCCGTGGTCGATGCGGTCGACGCCGATCTCCTCGATCGCCTGGCGGATGTGCTCGGTGGAGTTCTTCTGGTCGACGTCGCAGTGCATCGTCAGCCGGAAGCCCTCGGCGCGGGCCCGGGCGAACACGGCACGGAACTTGACCGGCGGGTTGCCCGCCTCGTCCGAGTCGAGGCCGACGCCGATGATCCACTCCTTGTGCGGGAGCGCCTGGACGAGCGTCGCCATCGCGAACTCGGCCTGGAAGTCCCGCAGGAAGCACATCACCAGGCGGCCCTGGAAGCCGGTCGCCCGCTCGGCGTCGTCGAGGGCCCGGGTCAGCCCGCGGATGACGGTGTCGAAGGCGACGCCGCGCGCGGTGTGCGCCTGCGGGTCGAAGAAGATCTCCGCGTACCGGACGTTCTGTGCGTGGGCCTTGGCGGCGTAGGCCGCCGCGAGGTCGTAGAAGTCCTGCTCGGTACGCAGGACGGTCATGCCCTCGTAGTACACCGTGAGGAAGCCGGGCAGGTCGTCGAAGTCGTACGCGGCGCGCAGTGCCGCCTCGTCCGGGTACGGCAGTTCCATGCCGTTGCGCTGCGCGAGCGCGAACTTCAGACCGGGCTCCAGCGTGCCCTCGATGTGCAGGTGCAGCTCGCACTTGGGCAGGCCCGCGACGAAGTCGTCGACGGTGGTGGTCGGTTCGGCAGTCATGGGCTGAACTCCTCGTTGGGCGGCGTCAGTTGGCGGTAGGACGCAGAATGTCGACGACGTCCTGGGTGTGGTAGTTGACGACGCCCAGGTCGGTGACGGCGTACTCGGGGATGGCGGTGATCTCCAGGAAGATCAAGTAGCCGAAGGCGGAGGGCAGTTCGCAGCCGAGCGTGCGGGCCGCCGCCTCCAGCCGGTCCTCGGCGTCGGCCATCTCCTCGGGCGGGAGGTCGGCGACGATGCCGGCGACGGGGAGCGCCAGGAACTCCTTGATCTCGCCGCGGTCCACGACGATCTGCCCGCCGCCGTGCTCGGCGAGGTGGTTGATCGCAAGGGCCATGTCGGCGCGGTCGGCGCCGACGCAGACGATGTTGTTGTCGTCGGGTGCGGCCGAGGAGGCGATCGCGCCGGAGCGCAGGCCGAAGCCGTTGATCATCGCGGTGACCGTGGCGCCGTCGTTCTTGCCGTACCGCTCCGAGACCGTCACGTACAGGGCGTCCTGCGCGAGATCGGCGCGCACGGTGCCGTCCTCGACGGGCAGCGTCATCGGGAGACCCTTGCGCACGAAGGGCACCGTGCGGTCCATCTCGACGACGAGGACCTCGGCCGTGGAGCCGGGAGCGGCGACGCCGATGCCGTCGGCGCTCACCGGCGCGACCCGGAAGGCGGGGGAGAGGGCGGCGGTGCGCTCGGGCGGCTGCGGGGCGGTCAGCGTGCGACCGCCCTCCGCGACCGGCTCGCCGCGCGAGAACACCCGCTCCACCTGGAACGACTCGGGCGAGTCCACGATCAGGACGTCCGCGTAGCGGCCGGGTGTCAGCGAGCCGACGAGGTGGTCGATGCGGTACATCTCGGCGGTGTTCAGCGTCGCCATCTGGATGGCCTCGACGGGCCGGACCCCCGCCTTGATCGCCATCCGGACCAGCTTGTCGAGGTGGCCCTCGCGCAGGATGTCGGCGACGTGCATGTCGTCGGTGCACAGCCCGACGCGGCGCGACTGGGCGCCGAACTCGGTGACGGTGCGCACGTTCTCGTTCATGAAGTGGGCCACCGACGACTCGCGGATCAGCAGCGACATGCCCGCGCGCAGCTTCTGCAGGGCCTCCTCGGCGGTGTAGCTCTCGTGGTCGAGACGGACCCCCGCGGCGGACAGCGCGTTGATGGTGGTCCGCGCGGCCATCGGCGCGCAGCCGAAGATCGGCAGCCGGTTGCGGTGCGCGAGTTCGAGGGCGCGCAGCACCTTCTCGTCGCGGTTGAGGACGAACTCGGCGACGGTCTCCCACACGCCGAAGCAGTCGGCCCTGCCCTGCGCCTCGGCGTGGTCGTCCGGCCCGAAGGTGAATCCGACGGTCGTCTCGGGCAGCGTGTACGGCGTCTTGAACGGCGCACCCCAGAAGATCTTCATGGGGCTGGCGTCGGCTTCCCGCAGCGCCTCGCGCACGCCCTCGGGACCTGCGACGACGAGGAACTGGTCGAGCCCCGAGACGACCGACGTGGTACCGAACCGGACGGCCGCGTCGGCGAACATCGTGACCGACAGCTTGGAGCACTCCAGGTGCAGGTGACCGTCGATGAGCCCCGGGGTGAGGTACTTGCCGCTCGCGTCGACGAACTCGGTGTCGGGGCCCTCGTACCCGGTGACGTCGCCGGTGGCGGCGATGCGGCCCCCGGTGATGGCGACGTCGGCCGGGTAGATCTCGCCGGTGCAGACGTTGACGAGTTGTCCGCCCGTGATGATCCGGTCGGCCTTGACGACACCCTCGGAGGCGTCGATGAGGCTGCGGAGGCTGGGGTGGTTCATGGGGTTCGCTCCAAGGCGCGTACGAAGGGGTGAAGCGGGAGGAAGTGTCAGGCGCGGGCGGGCAGTTCGGCCTCGGCGCGTACGGTGCGGCGCGCGAGCAGCCAGTACGCGGCGCCCGCGACGAGGGCGCCGGCGAACACCGAGAGGTCGAGACCGCCGGCGGCGTCGGACAGCGGTCCGACGAAGACCGTCGAGTCGACCCAGAGCACCGCGGCCACGAAGCCGAGCAGGACCGCGATCAGCCCGGCGGGGCGCACGCCGCCCTTGTGCCAGTAGATGCCTTCGCGCCCGGTCTCCTTCGGGAACAGCGAGGGCACGTCGTAACGGCCGCGGCGCAGTGCCCAGTCGGTGAGGTAGACGGCGGCCCACGGGCCGAGCCACAGCACGATGAGGCTGAGGAAGTTCGACAGCAGGGTGTAGAAGTCCGCGGAGAAGACGGCCCACAGGGTGATCGCCGTGCACAGGGTCAGGTCGACGAAGACGACCATCCAGCGCTTGATCGGGATGCCGACGGCCAGCAGGTTCAGGCCCGAGGAGTACATGTCGGTGGTGTTCACCGCGAGCAGCGAGACGATCGCGAGCAGCAGGTACGGGGTGATGAACCAGCCGGGCAGGATCTCCGGCAGACCCGAGATCGGGTCGGCCGCGTTCGTGGTCGCGGTGGCGACGGCGGCGCCGAGGATCTGCAGCAGGATGTTGGGCACCATGCCGCCCAGCGCGGCGCAGGCGAACACCTTGCGGGGCGCCGAGCCGGCGGGCAGGTAGCGCGAGTAGTCGCTGCCCATGTCCGCCCACGACAGGCCGCCCGAGGCCGTCACCAGGGCGAGCACCAGGGAGATCGTGACCAGGGACGGCGCGGCGCCGTGCGCCCCGAAGTCGGCCTTGGGTACGACGAGGAACGCCATCACGGCGAACATCGCGGCGAAGATCCAGGCGAAGTACTTCTGCACCTTCATGATCAGGTGGTAGCCGGACAGCGGCAGCAGCATCTGCAGACCGGCCGCCACCGCGATGACCACGAGCTTCAGCGGGGTGCCCGTGGTGATCCCGGCCTGTTCCACGAGCGCGAGGCCGGCGAGGACGATCAGCACCATGCCGCCCGCCTCGAAACCCACCAGCATCACCCAGCTCAGCAGCGCGGGCAGTCGGCCGCCGCGCGGGCCGAACGCGGCGCGCGAGACGGAGTGCGTCGACGTACCGGTGCGCGGGCCCTGGAGGCTGGTCAGCCCGGTGACGGTGAAGCCCAGCACGTTGCCGACGACGATCAGTGCGACGGCGTACCAGAAGGACAGGCCGAAGGAGACGACCAGCGCTCCGTAGACGACCGTGAAGACGGTGGTGTTGGTGCCGGCCCACAGGCCGAACAGGCGGCTCGGCCCGCCCTGGCGCTCGGCCGCGGGGACGGCGTCGATGCCGCGCTGCTCGACCGTGAAGACGGACGTCGGCGCGGCGGTGTGGTCGGTGGATCCGGGCGGGGCGGTGGCGGTGGCCTCGGCCATGGTCGGCAGGCGTCCTTTGCGGACTGGCGTCCCGGCCTGGGGAGACGGGACGGGGTGTACGGGGAGGTTCCGGTACGAGCCGGATCGCACGGCGGTGTGCGGGTCTGGCGCGTGGCAGCGGGATCCGGTGCGTGCGCCGAAGCTGTCGAAGCAATTGCCCAAACGTTTTGGCAATGCTGCGGACGGTACTGCCTAAACGTTTTGGCAGTCAACCGGTAGGCTCACCGCCATGTCAGACGTCACAGAGCCGAAGCGGCCTGCCAAGGGCGGGGGCCTGCGGGAAGTGGCCCGGCGCGCCGGGGTCTCGGTCACCACTGCCTCGCACGCCCTCAACGGCGTCGGCCGGGTCGGTGCGCAGACCCGCGAGCGGGTGCTGGCCGTCGCCGCCGAGCTCGGCTACCGCGCCAATCCCAACGCCCGCGGACTGCGCGGCGCCCGCACGGGACTGCTGGGCCTGACGCACCGCACCGCCGTCGAGGGCGGCATCACGGACATCGAGTACTTCGTGAAGATCGTCAACGCCGCGACCTGGACGGCCATGGCGCACGACTACTCCCTCGTGCTCGTGCCGCCGTCCCTGGACGGCCGGCCCTTCGAGTCGCTGCCGCTCGACGGCACGATCGTCATCGACCCGCTCACCGACGACCCGCTGCTGACCCGCCTGTCGGACATGGGGGTCCCCGTGGTCACCACGGGCCGCGACCTCTCGCGCAAGGACGCCTTCCCCTGGGTCGACAACGAGCTGTCGACCTGCGCCGTCGCCGCTTTCGAGCACCTCGCTGCCACGGGCGCCCGCCGGATCGGCCTGCTGACCGGATCGACCGGCCAGTCCTACGACGAGGACGCGGCGCACACCTACCGCGACTGGTGTGCGCGCACCGGGAACCCGGTGCTCATGGACCGCGCCGAGCCCGGCACGGACTCCACCGCCGCCGCGCACCGGCTGCTCGGCCGTCCGGACCGGCCCGACGCGCTGTACGTCGTGATGGAGAAGTTCGGCTTCGCGACCCTCGCCGTCTGCCGTGAACTCGGCCTGGGCGTACCGGACGACGTCCAGATCGTGGTCGGCGCGGACGGCGAGTTCGCGCGCAGCGCCCGGCCCGCGCTCACCGCGCTGGACCTGGCGCCCGAGGAGATCGGCAAGCAGGCGGCGGAGCTGTTGATCGGCGTCATCCGGAATCCGGCGTCGGCGGGGTCCGCGCCTCAGCACCGCCTCGTCCCCGCCACGTTGCTGCGGCGGGAGTCGACCCGCAAACCGGTGTGACGGACGGTCCGCGGCATCAGTGAATGACGGTGGACCACCGGTTGCACAGCACCGCCCCGTCATCGGCCTGCGCCGCGGTGACCGCGGGCCCCTCCGTCGCGGGACGCGAGCCGGTGGCCTCGGCCGGTTCGGTGCGCGGCGGTGGCTGCTGCGGCACACGGTCGTCCGGGCTGTTGATCACATCAATCTCCGCCATGCTCTCTCAACGAGCGGGACGGCTTCGCGTTGCGAGTCGAACGGGAAGGAATCCGTACCGCGGGCCGCGGCCTCCTGATCGGGCGGTGACCGCCCCACCCCGCCGAGCGGGCCCCGTGAGGCACCTCGGGTGCCGAACGGGCCTGTGTGGGTGAGGCTGGGAAGAGGCGCGAGCGGTGCGGCGCCCGGACCGGAGGTGGCGATGGACCCCGTGGAGGCGCTGGAGCGGATCGCGTTCCTGCTGGAGCGCGGGCGGGCCGAGACGTACCGGGTACGCGCGTTCCGTACCGCCGCAAGTGTGCTCGCCCCGCTGCCCGACGGGGAAGTGGACCGGCGGGTGGCGGACGGCTCGCTGTCCGCGCTGAAGGGCATCGGGCCCCGTACGGCCGAGGTCGTCACCGAGGCGGTGGCCGGTCAGGTGCCCGCCTACCTGGCGCGGCTGGAGCGCGAGGCGCGCGAGCCGTTGGTGGCGGGCGGGGCAGGGGAGCAGTTGCGCGCGCTGCTGCGCGGTGACTGCCACCTGCATTCCGACTGGTCCGACGGCGGCAGCCCGATCGAGGAGATGGGCCGTGCGGCGCGCTCCGTCGGCCACGAGTGGGCGGTGCTCACCGATCATTCGCCCCGGCTGACCGTGGCCGGTGGACTCTCGGCGCAGCGGCTGCGCGAGCAACTGGACGTGGTGGCCGCACTCAACGCCCGCTGGGCACCGTTCCGGCTGCTCACGGGCATCGAGTGCGACATCCTCGACGACGGCTCCCTCGACCAGGACCCGGACCTGCTCGACGCACTCGACGTCGTGGTGGTCTCCGTGCACTCGAAGCTGCGCATGGACGCGGCGGCGATGACCCGGCGGCTGGTCGCCGCCGTCGGCAATCCCCGTGCCGATGTGCTGGGGCACTGCACGGGGCGCCTCGTCACCGGCCGCGGCAGGCCCGCGTCGCAGTTCGACGCGGACGCGGTCTTCGCGGCGTGTGCGCGGGCAGGCACGGCGGTGGAGATCAACAGCCGTCCCGAACGCCTCGACCCGCCGCGCAGCCTGCTGCGCCGGGCCGTCGAGGCGGGGGTCCTGTTCGCGGTGGACACCGACGCCCACGCCCCGGGACAGCTGGACTGGCAACTGATCGGCTGCGCACGGGCGCGGGAGTGCGGTGTTCCGCCGGAGCGGGTGGTGACGACGTGGACGGCGGACCGGCTGCTGGAGTGGACCCGGTCGTCAGGAGGCAGCGGCGCCAGGTGACGGAACGCCGCGCACCCGGACCGGCGCCGACGGACCGTCAGTGCCGCCTGGCCCGCCCGAGGCGCAGACAGATCCCGCCCGCCGAGACCGCCGCGAGCGCGATGCCGGCGAGGGCGAAGGCACCCTGCTCGCTGCCGGTCTCGGCCAGGTGTGCAGGCCTGACCGGCTGCGAGGACGACGGGCTGGGGCCCGCGGACTGCGAGGGGCTGGGGCCGGTCGACTGCGAGGGGGACGGGCCGGGCGGACCGGCCGGCGGAGTGCTCGCCGGAGGTGTGGAGGCGGGAGGCGTGGATGCCGGGGGCGTCGAGGCCGGAGGTGTGGACGCGGGGGGAGTGGAGGCGGGGGGAGTGGAAGCGGGAGGCGTCGAGGCCGGGGGTGTGGACGCGGGCGGTGTGGGGGCGGCGGGAGTCGTCTCCTCCCCGTACCCCGAGGGACCCTCCGACTCGCCGTACCCCTCCGGGCCCCCCGTTTCGCCGTAGCCCGACGACCCCTGCGACCCGTCGTGTCCCGACGGTCCGTCCTCGCCGTATCCGGACGGATCGTCGCCGTGTTCGCCGGGTGCGGACGCCTGCGGGAGCGGCGGAGCGACTGCGGGACCGGCTGCTTCTGCCGTCCAGCAGCCCCACACCACCAAAGCGGGAGCCGTGGCGGCGAGAGCGTGCCGTGCGGTCACCTTCATCTGCTGAACCTCCGAGTCGGTACTGGTTGCCGCAGAGTCCTCACATGTGCGGGTCATATGCAGAAGGCGCGCCGCTCCCGCGCGCGGACCCACTCCAGTGCTACGTCCCGTGCCATGGCCAGCGGATTTCCCGTCGCCCGCCTGCCGTACAGCGGTCGGTCCAGGTCGGAGCCGCTTTCTACGCGCGACAACTGGTATACCAAAGCGTCGAACTCGTAACGATGCATGGGCCATCGGAACCGTCTTAAGACCGTTTTGATGCCATATCAAGTTCATTAGGCGCCCTGCGGGCTGCTCTGTCCAGCAGGTGGAACGGAAGTTCGGTATACCGTGTCGCCCCATCAGCGCGACCCGACCGGGCGCGCACCCCCCGTTCGTGTAAGGAGGTGTGGTCCCGTGCGTCGCATACCCGCCGTGCTCGCGGCGGCCGCATTGCTGACGTTGGCCACCGGATGCGGGTCGCTCGCTCCGCCCGGCCAACAGACCGCGGCCGCTCCCCGGCTCGTCGACGAGCGCCCCGTCCGCGACGGCGGCACCGCGGTCATCGGGCTCAAGTCGGACCCCGACATGCTCGACCCCAGCCTGACCGGCACCCTGGTCGCCCGGACCGTGTTCACCTCCATGTGCGAACAGCTCTACGACGTCGATCAGCACAACCGCTTCGTGCCCCAACTCGCCGCCTCGCTGCCGAAGATCAGCAACGGCGGCAGGACCTTCACCTTCGACGTCCGCCGCGACGCCCGCTTCAGCGACGGCGCCAAGCTGGACGCGAAGGCCGTGAAGACCTCGCTCGACCGGCACCTGCACCTGCCCGGCTCCGGCCGCGCCTCCGAGATCGACTCGGTGCGCAAGGTCGACGCCGTGGGCCCCTACACCGTGCGGCTCACCCTGAAGCACGCGGACACCCCGCTGCTCGGCCGGCTCGCCAACACCGCGGGCCTGATCATGTCGCCGAAGGCGCTGGAGAAGTACGGGAAGAAGTTCGCGGCGCACCCGTCCTGCGTCGGCCCGTTCAAGTACGACAAGCGCGTCATCGGCGACCGCATCGAGCTCAAGAAGGACCCGCTCTACTACGACGCGGACAAGGTCCACCTCGACGGCGTCGTCTACAAGACGATCACCGACGGCAACATCCGCCTGGCCAACCTGCGTTCGGGCGACGTCCAGATCGGCGATCAGATGGGGCCGGTCGAGGTGCGCAGCGCCATGGGCGACAAGGACCTCCAGCTCCTCAACACGCCCTCGCTCGGCTACATGGCGATCACCCTGAACGTCGGCAACACGCACGGCATCGACCACGAGCCCGGCCGCGTCGACACCCCCTTCGGGCGCGACGTGCGGGTCCGCGAGGCCTTCGACCTCTCCCTGGACCGCGACCTCATCAACAAGGTGGTCTTCCAGGACATGTACGAGCCCGCGTGCAGCCCCGTGCCGCCCGGCACCCCGCTGAGCACGCCGGTCACCTGCCCGAAGCGCGATGTCGCCCGGGCCAAGAAGCTGCTGAAGGAAGCGGGCGTCAAGGCCCCCGTCCCCCTGGAGCTGATGATCAACACGACGCCGGAGGACAACCGGCTCGGCCAGGTCATCCAGGCCATGGCCAAGGAAGCGGGCTTCGACGTGAAGCTGCGGCCCACCGAGTTCGCCACCGGCCTGACCCGCACCCTCGCGGGCGACTTCCAGGCACGTACCGGCGGTTGGGGCGGACAGCCCGACCCGGCCGGCAACATCGACAGCCTGGTCGGCACCACCGGCAGCAACAACCAGGGCAAGCTGTCCGACCCGGAGATCGACCGGCTCATCGCCGCCGGGCGCAGCACGGGCGACGTGGCGAAGCGGCGGGACATCTACCGCAGGCTCACGGCCGCCATCAACCGCCAGCACGGCGTGATCTACCTCTACCGCAACATCAACTACGCGGTCGCCTCCCAGGACATCAGCGGCATTGCCCTCTCCGGCGACGGCCTCATCAGGGTCAAGGAAGCCGGTTACGTGAAGGGAGGCCGGGGATGACGTCCGTCCGCAGATTTCTCACCTCCTACCCCGGGCGCCGTGTCGGACAGGCCCTGCTCACCATGGTCCTGGTCAGCATCACGGTGTTCGCGGGCGTGCGCGCCATGCCCGGCGACACCGCCCAGGCCATGGCGGGCGAGCAGACCTCCCCGGAGGTGCTGGCCGCCATCCGCGAGGAGTACGGCCTGAACGACAACATCGCCGTGCAGTACTGGGACTACGTGCGCCACGCGGTCACCGGTGACTTCGGCACCTCCGCGCGCAGCGGGCTGCCCGTCCTCGACTCCATCCTCGACGCCCTGCCCATCACCCTCGAACTCGCCGCGCTGGCACTGGTGTTGGCGGTCGTCGTCGGTATCGGCGCCGGAATCGTCGCGGCCGTGCGCCGCGGGCGCCCCGAGGAGTGGTTCGCCAACGGCATCGCCCTGCTCGGCATGTCGGTGCCGACCTTCTGGCTCGGCATGCTCCTGGTCCTCGGATTCGCCATCGCCGTACCGGTGTTCGCGGCCTCCGGGTTCGTGCCGTTCGGCCAGGACCCGGTGGAGAACCTGCGCCGCCTCGTGCTGCCCGCGATCGTGCTGGGCTCGGGCCTCGCCGCCGTCGTCATGCGCCAGACCCGCGCGGCCATGATCGACGCGATGTCCTCGGACTACGTGCGCACCGCGCGGGCCAAGGGCCTGTCGCAGCGCTCCGTCATCGGCTCGCACGCGCTGCGCAACTCCCTGGTCACCGTCATCACCGTGCTCGGCCTGCAACTCGGCCAGCTCATCTCCGGCGCGGTGGTCACCGAGCAGGTCTTCGTCCTGCCCGGCTTCGGCAAGCTCACCATCGACGCGGTCTTCACCCGTGACTACGCGATGGTGCAGGGCGTGGTGCTGTTCACCTCGGCCGCGTACATCCTGATCAACCTGCTGGTCGACCTGCTCTACTCCGTCGTCGACCCGCGCATCCGGCTGGGAGGCTCCCGATGACGGCCCTCGACATCCCCGCGGCCCCGGCGCCCGCGGCCGTGCGCGAGCGGGGCCGCG
>NZ_JAAGMG010000988.1 GCF_010548525.1 Streptomyces sp. SID14478 | reverse complement strand
GGTCGCCGCCGCGACGGTGAGAGCGGCGCAGGCGAGCAGGGACGCGGCCCCCGCCCGGGGCCGGCGCCCGCGGTCCGCAGATGCTGTCGGTGCAGTGGTGAAGGGCTTCACGCGCAACCGGGTTCCCACGAACGCGCATCCGAATCGCGGGGTCTCACGGGTCGCGAGGGCGCGTGCGCGGTTACTGGGCGGTCGTGCGCAGCGCCGCCAGTGCACGGTCCGCGTGCGCGCTCATCCTGAACTCGCTGCGCACGACCTCCAGTACCCGGCGGTCGGTCCCGATGACGAAGGTGGCCCGCTTGGTCGGCAGCGGTCCGAAGCCGCGGGCCACACCGAAGAGCCCGCGCACGGCGCCCTCGGGGTCGGACAGCAGCGGGAACCCGAGTGTGTGCCGGCCCGCGAACTCGCGCTGGCGCTCCACCGCGTCCGAGCTGATCCCCACCGGCTGGGCGCCGACCGCCGCGAACTCCGCCGCCAGATCCCGGAAGTGGCAGGCCTCGGCGGTGCAGCCCGGCGTCATCGCGGCGGGGTAGAAGAACACCACCACCGGGCCCTCGGTCAGCAGCGAGGACAGCGACGTGGGGGCGCCCGTCTCGTCGGGAAGGGTGAAGTCCTCTACGACGGAACCGACTTGGATGCGGGGGGACGCGGACACGGAGGCTCCCGGCGACGCTGGTGCTGCGGAACAGGACAGCCGAGATCCTACTCGGCGGTATGACCGGTGGCCGGCGCGGCGGCGTTGTGCCCGAACGGAGCGCGCCCCGAAGGATGTTGACGGGGCCTACCAGCGGGTAGGGACGGCTCATGAACTCGCATGACCGGAATGTGCAGACGGCGGCGGCCGCCGCCGAGTTCCTGGCCGGACAGCAGGTCACCGAGAAGCGCTGCGGAGGTTGCGGCACGGTCGTCGCCGGTGTCAACGGCCGCTATGCGTGCGGCGCGTGCGGCTGGATCAACCACTGGTCGGACGGCGACACCAGCCTGCCCGGCGCGCAGGAAGATACGCCGTGACCCCTTCTCGCTGGTGTAAATGTGGTGCGTCATTGGTGCTCTTGTGGTTCACTTGAGGTGCCGTTCACGCATCAGGAGGCCGTACCATGACAGGACATCCCGAACATCCGCCCAGCGAGCGCTTGTCGGTGACGCTCGTCCCCCCGGCCGTTGTCGCGGTCAACGAGCTGTCCGAGACCGGCCGCGTGAGCAAGGCGGACGTCATCAACCGGGCCGTGCTGCTCCTGGGGTTCGTGGAGCAGGAGCGGGCCAAGGGGCACGAGCTGATGATCCGTACGACGGACGGCGGGCTGGAGCGCATCCACATCCTGTGACGGTGGAGCGCGAACAGAAGGGGCGGGCCCCGCGAGGAGCGGGTCCGCCCCTTTTCCGTGCCTCAGAGTCTGCGGGAGACGTCCTGTGCCGCCTGCTTGACCGCCGGGGCGAACTCGCCCAACTGGCTCTCCGTGACGAGGAAGGCGAGGGAGGAGACGGAGACGGCGCCGACCGCCGTGCCGTCGGCGTCGCGCACGGGTGCGGCCAGGGAGCAGATCGCCTCGTCCGCCTCCTCGTAGTCCGTGGCGTACCCCGCCTCGCGAATCGCGGCCAACTCGTCGAGCAATGCGGCACGGTCGGTGTGGGTGCGGGCGGTACGCGCCGGCAGGCCCGTCCTGCTCAGGATGTCGGCGACCTCAGCGGGGGGAAGGTGGGCCAGCAGGGCCTTGCCCGCCGCCGTGGCGTGCAGCGGCAGCGGCGTGCCGACGTCGGTGGCGATGCGGTACGCGTGGCCCGGGTCGACCTTGTGCGTGTACGTCGCGTGGTCGCCGCTGAGCACGGCCAGGTGGACCGCCTGCCCCAGCCGTTGCTGCAGGGCGCGTAGCACCGCGTCGATCC
Organism: Streptomyces sp. SID14478; assembly: GCF_010548525.1. Lineage (GTDB taxonomy): Bacteria > Actinomycetota > Actinomycetes > Streptomycetales > Streptomycetaceae > Streptomyces. The sequence continues at coordinate 16,410 of NZ_JAAGMG010000988.1, read as the reverse complement.
CCACCGCGTCGTCGGCGAGTACCTGCGCCGCGAGCGCGTGCAGTTGGACGCCGCAGCCGTAGCGGCCCTCTCCGTCGGGTGCGGCGTAGCCCTCCTCGACCAGAGTGGCCAGGACCCGGTGGGCCGTCGCCTTCGGGACGCCGGAGCGCTCCGCGATGTCGCCCAGCCGGTGCGGCCCGTCGGCGCGGGCCACCGCATGCAGCACTCGTAGCGCCTTGGCGACGGAATTCGCGGGCTTGCTCGGTTCCATTGACCCTCCGAGGAGAAGCGGACTATGTTGCCAATCGATCCGTACAGCGGAACGTCATTCTACTGTACGGAACGCGCACAGGTTCTCCTCGTGGTGCCCGCGGTGCAGGCCCGGCTCGATGCCCCGCCCGTCCTCGCACGCGCACCACTTTGACGCTCGGGAAAGGCGGCCGTCCATGGCTGTACACGGATCTTCCTCCGCGCCCCCGCATTCGTTCGATCTCGTGGTGACCGGTGGGCTGTTGGCCGATCCGCTGCGGCCGGAACCGCAACCCGGTGACCTCGCCGTGCGCGACGGCCGGATCGCGGCGGTCGGCGCCCCGGGCACCCTCGACGGCGCCCGCCGCCTCGACGCCGCCGGACTGCTTGTCGCCCCCGGTCTGATCGACCTGCACACGCACGTCTACGCACCCGGCACCGACCTCGGCGTCCCCGCGGACGAGGTCGGCGTCGGCCAGGGCGTCACCACGGTGGTGGACGCGGGCAGTTGCGGCAGCGACAGCTGGGACGACTTCACGGACAACGTTGCCCGACCGGCCGCCACCCGCGTGCTGAACTGGCTCAACATCTCCCGGCACGGCCTCGTACAGGGGCGGCGCGAACTGGCGGGCGGCCCCGGCGACATCGACGAGGCCGCCACCGAGAAGGTGCTGCGCGCCCACCCCGAGCGGGTGCGCGGGCTCAAGATACGGATGAGCTCGTCGGTCCTCGGCGACAGCGGCCTCGCCCCCTTGAAAGCGGCCAAGCGCGTGGCCGCGCGGGTGGGCCTGCCGGTGATGGTCCACGTCGGCAACGAACCCCCTCATCTCGGCGACGTACTCGCCCTGTTGGAGGAGGGCGACGTCGTCACCCACGCCTTCCACGGCAAGCCCGGCGGCCTCTTCGGCAGCGAACCGCAGGCGCGGGCCGCCGTGGCGCGCGGTGTCCGTCTCGACGTCGGGCACGGCAGCGCCAGCTTCTCCTTCGCCACCGCCGAGCGGGCGCTGGCCGCGGGCTTCACCCCGCACACCATCAGCACCGACCTCCACAACCGCAACACCGAGGGCCCGGTGCACTCCCTGGTGGAGACCCTCGACAAACTGCTCGCGCTCGGCCTCACCCCGCAGCAAGTGATCCGCTGCTCCACCCTGCACGCCGCCCAAGTCATCGGCATGGAGGCGGAGTTGGGGACGCTGGCCATCGGGGCGGCCGCCGACCTGACGCTGCTGCGGCTGACCGAGGAGCCGGTGACGCTGACCGACGCCGACGGCGCCACGCGCCGGGGCACCCACCGACTGCGGGCCGAAGCCGTCGTGCGCGACGGCGGCGTGCGGACGCTCCGGTCCCCGTGACCCATCCCGAGACACCGACCGAACCATCGAAAGGCCCGTGCATGACCACCCCCCTGATCGAACGGCTGGCGACGGCCGTCCGGGACACCGCCCGTCCCGTCACCGACGAGGACCGGGCGGACCTGACGGCGTTCCTCCCGCTCGCCCAGGTCTACGCGCAGACGTGCGGCATCGCCTTCGACGAGTCACGATCCCTCGCGCTCGCCGTCCACGCGCTCGCCTTCGTCCGCAGGGTCCGCGACGCCGAGCACCTCGACGCGCTCGACGACCAGCTCGCCGCCGAGGTGGCGCCCGGCCGCATGGCCGCCGTCCGCAGCCTCCTCGACACCTACTGCACCGCCCGCGACTTCCCCGTACGGGACACCGAAGTCCTGCTGCTCGCCCTGCACTTCGAGGCGGCGGCACAGCTCCAGCACCACTCCACCGCGCAGGCATGACCGACCCCTCAGGGAGCACCGCCATGACAGTCAAGATCGTGATCGGACACCGGCTCGGCAAGGGCCAGGCGGTCGCCGACGGCGTGCGCGCCGCGGGGGGCGAGCCCGTCCTCATCCCCGGCCCCGGAGCCGACATGAAGGTGGGCGACGTGATGGCCGCCGAAGGCGCGGTCCTCGGCATCTCCTTCTGCGGCAGCGGCGGCGCGGGCGCCGTCACCGCCAAGGCCAAGTACGGGCACGACATCGAGTTCGGGATGCGCTCGCCGCAGGCCGGCGTGACCGCCGTCGAACAGGGCCGCACCGTCCTCGGCTTCGGCTTCCTCGACAGCGAGGAACTCGGCTTCAAGGTCACCCAGGCCCTGCTGAAGAAGCTGGAGAAGGAGGCCTCGTGAACCAGTCCCGCCACACGCTGCGGCTCAGCGGCTCCGGACCGACCAGGGACAAGGCGTTCGCCACCGCCATCGGCCAGGTGCAGGCCGAGGTCGGCAAGCGCACCGACGGGGTGGCCTTCCGCGTGGAACCCCTGGACCTCGACGTCGTCTCGGCGGTGGAACACCGCTGGACCGAACGGTTCCTCGGCTTCCTCTTCCCCCGCACCCGCCGGCGCTTCGAGATCACCCTGCGCGTCGACGTGCAGGTGGCCTCCCTCGATCTGGACGCCCTCGACTTCCCGGTGCGCGAGGAACGGCTCACGCCGCTCCAGCACGCACTGCGCCTGAGGTGACCCGATGAACCAGACCCTCACCGTCCTCCTGGAGTCGCTCGTCATCGGCGGCCTCATCGGCTTCGGCGCGAGCGCGGGCGTGGCCCGCATGTTCCACGCGCCGAAGGTCCAGGGCATGGGCGCCTTCCGTACCCTCGGCGAACTGAACGCCTGTCAGAACGACCCCGTCGCCCACTTCTCCTTCGGCCTCGGCTTCCTGTTCAACGCCTGGTCGAGCGCGGTCGGCACCGGCGCGCTCACCGGCGACGTCGACCACCGCATCGTGCCGCACTGGACGGCGTCCGTCGCGATGGTCAAGAACCGCAACCTCGCCGAGACGCTGCACAACCCGCGACGGATGGCGCTGACCGGCACAGTCGTCGGCATGGCCCTGATCACGCTGCTCAACACCACCGCCGCCTCCATCCCGCACTCCTTGCAGGACGTCGCGGCCAAGGTGCTCGGACCGGCATCGGAGTGGCTGATCAACCCGGTGATGCCGATCATCTTCTGGATGGCGGCCGTCGACGCGGGCCGGCGCACCGGAGCCTGGGGCACCGTCCTCGGCGGTCTCGGCCACCTCGTCATGGGCAACGCGGTCCCGGGCATCGTGCTCGGCATCGTCATCGGCAAGGGCGTCGACGACCTGGGCTGGACCAAGGTCACCAAGTCCCTGGCCGGCGCGGTGATCGTGCTGTTCGCGGCCAGCACCGTGCTGCGCGGCGCCGACCTCACCCTGCTCCAGCAGCTGAAGGTCGACATCCCGCACTGGCTCCTGCAGTTCCACGACGCGACCGGCACCAAGCCCCAGTGAGGCAGGCAGCGACATGACCGAGTCACCGACGACATCGACCGCCGCCGGCGGCATACCCGCCCAGAACTCCGGCGCACAGCAGCCCAAGGGCGGATTCCTGACCAAGGTGCCGGGCGAGGGCAGCTTCTGGCTCTCCGAGTGGGCGTTCCCCGTCTTCGTGGCCTGCCTGGCCGCGGGCATCTTCACCGGCACGCACCTCTATTACGTCTACCACACCGGCGTGTTCAACGAAGTCGCCGTCGTCTCCATGCTCAAGGCCGGTATGGAGGGCGGCAGTTACGGCGCCGCCGCCGCGTTCGGCGCGGGCTTCCTGTTCGCCCGTGTCATCGAGGGCCCCATGGTCGGCATCCTCGACATCGGCGGCTCCCTGCAGACCGGCGTCGGCATCGGCATCCCCGCCATGCTGCTGGCCGCCGGATTCACCGCACCGCTCCAGCACTTCTGGCTCGCGATCCCCGTGGGCGCGGTGCTCGGCGCGCTGATCGGCGTCGCCATCCTCGTCATCCGCCGCGCCACGGTGAACTCCACCGGCGGCACCTCGACGTTCGGCGCCGACGTGATGATGGGCGCCGGCAACTCGGCCGGACGCTACCTGGGACCGCTCGTCATCATCTCCGCCGCCACCGCGTCGCTGCCCGTGGGCATCGGCTCCACGATCGGCGCGGCCCTCTTCTACAAGTGGCAGAAGCCGCTCACCGGCGGAGCCATCATCGGCGCCATGATCGCCGGCCTGTTCTTCCCCATCCCCGGCAAGTGAGCGCCCCCCACCCAGCGCAAGGACACAGTGTGCACACTCTCCACCACGACCTCGGCGTCCCTCCGGCGATCAACGCCAGCGGAAAGATGACGGCGCTCGGCGGCAGCGTCCTCGGCGACGGCGTCATCGCCGCGATGAGCGAGGCGGCCCGCCACCACGTCGTCATGGACGACCTGCTGAGGGCCGTCGGCCGCGAGATCGCCCGGGCCACCGGCACCGAGGACGGCTGCCCCACCACCGGCGCCGCCTCCGGCGTCGCCATCGCCGTCGCCGCCGTGATCGCGGGCACTGACCTCACCCGTATCGAAGCACTGCCGGACCCCGGCGACGCACCGTGCGAGGTGATCCTGCCGCGCGGCCACTCGGTCCACTTCGGCGCGCCGATCCGGCAGATGATCGCTCTCGGCGGCGGCCGGCCCGTCGAGGTCGGCTCGGCGAACAAGACCACCGCCGCGCACCTGGAGGGCGCCATCGGCCCGCGCACGGCAGCGCTCCTGTACGTCCAGTCGCACCACGCCGTGCAGAAGGGCATGGTCTCCCTCGCCGAGACCGTCGAGGTCGGCCGCCGGCACGGCATCCCGGTCCTCGTCGACGCCGCCGCGGAGGAGGACCTGCGCCACTGGCCCGCCACCGGGGCCGACCTCGTGATCTACAGCGGCGGCAAGGCGGTCGGCGGCCCCACCTCGGGGATGATCTGCGGCAGCGCCGCGCGCATGACCGCGTGCCGCGCCCAGTACGGGGGCATCGCACGCCCCATGAAGGTCGGCAAGGAGACCCTGTTCGGTCTGGTGCAGGCGCTGCGCGAGTACGGCGCTGCCGAGCCCGGCGGACACGGACCGCGCATGGAGAAGCTCGCGGCGCGCCTCGCCGCACTGCCGGGCATCACCACGCGCGTCGTGGCCGACGAGGCCGGACGCGACATCCACCGCACCGAGATCACCGTCGACCCCGCGGCGGCCGGCCGCGACGCGACCGGGCTCGCCGCCGAACTCGCGGCGCACGGCGTCCACGTACGGGACCACCAGTCCGTCACGGGCCGCCTGTTCATCGACCCCCGACCGCTCCGCCCCGACGAGGAAGAACGCCTGGTGAACCAGCTGACCGCACTGCTCCAGGGAGAAGCGCGATGACCGTCGTCGAGCGCCGCCTGGTCGTCACCGAGGAGGCCGGCCTGCACGCCCGTCCGGCCGCCGCGTTCGCCCAGACCGCCGCCCGCAGCGCGGCCGAGGTGACCGTCGCCCGCGAGGACGGGCGCGAGGTCCCCGCCCGCAGCGTGCTGTCACTGATGACCCTCAACATCCGCTGCGGCGACGCCATCGTGCTGCGCGCCAGCGGCGCCGACGCCGAGTCCACCCTCGACGCCCTCGCCCGTATCGCGGACCCCGCATGACCGGCGCCGCCCCCACCCACCCGGAGACCGCCATGAGCCCGGCCCCCGCCGACGTCATCGCAAGGCTGCGCGCGGCCCGCGTCACCCCCACCGTGCGCGAGGCCGACGCCGACACCGCCGACCGCGTCGCACGCACCCTCGTCGACTGCGGCCTCACCGCCTTCGAGTTCACCGCCACCACCCCCGGCTGGGAGAAACTCGTCGAGACCTGGTCGCGCGAGGCGCCCGAGGTCACGCTCGGCCTCGGCACGGTCACCTCGCCCGAGATCGCCGAGCGCGCCCTGGCGGCCGGGGCCGACTTCCTCGTCAGCCCCTTCCAGGTCCCGGAGGTGCGCCCCGTGGCGGACGCCGCCGACCGCCTCCTCGTGGAGGGCGGCCTGACCCCGAGCGAACTGCGCACCGCGGCCGACCGCGGAGTGGCCAAGCTGTTCCCCGCCCACGTCGGCGGTCTCGCCTACCTGAAATCGGTGCTGTCCGTCCTGCCCGGCGCCCGCATCATGGCGACGGGCGGCGTGAGCGTGGACAACGCGGCGCAGTGGCTGGCCGCGGGCGCGTTCACCGTCAGCATCGGCAGTGACCTGAGCAAGGGCGACATCCGCGAGAACGTCGCACGCCTGAGGGCGGGAATCGGCTGACGGCACCACGTGTTACCCCTTCGTCGGACCAGGAGCACACTGGTCCGGACGTACCGACGTGGGCAGGGAGTTTCAATGACCGTGGGAACCGAGAAGGCAGTGCTGGCCGGAGGCTGCTTCTGGGGCATGCAGGACCTGATCCGACAGCGCCCCGGAGTGGTGTCCACGCGCGTCGGCTACAGCGGCGGCGACACCCCGAACGCCACGTACCGCAACCACGGCGACCACGCCGAGGCGATCGAGATCGTCTACGACCCGTCGGTCACCAGCTTCCGGGACCAGCTGGAGTTCTTCTTCCAGATCCATGACCCGACGACCCGGGACCGGCAGGGCAACGACATCGGCCGCAGCTACCGCTCGGCGATCTTCTACGCCGACGAGGCGCAGCACGCCGTCGCCGTCGACACCATCGCCGACGTGGACGCCAGTGGCCTGTGGCCGGGCAAGGTCGTCACCGAGGTGGCACCGCTCGGGGACTTCTGGGAGGCCGAGCCCGAGCACCAGGACTACCTGGAGCGCTACCCCGACGGCTACACCTGCCACTTCCCGCGGCCGAACTGGACGCTGCCCAAGCGCTCGCAGCAGGCCGCCGGCTGACCGGCACCCCGCATCGCACCTCGGCTCCGGCCCGTAACCGACGGTCCGGAGCCGAGGTGTGTCGGAACTGAGAGCCGCCAGTTCCGAGGGGTGTCAGATCCGTGGTGTCAGGTCCATGGTTGGTCAGATGCGTGTGTGCAGGGGCACACTGACCTGCTTCAGCCACGTGCCGGTCGCGAAGTCGCGCGCCCTGACGACGACCCGGTCGCGGTGCACCTCCACCTGGAGGCCCTGGTTGAACGCGCCGGAGACCGCGCTCTCGCCGCCCTGCCCGTTGTCCGTGTACCCGGTCTGCACGGCACCGGTGTTGAGGACGGAGAACCCTTCGGGATTGGCGGGTCGTTCCTCTCGACTTCCGCGCGGGCCACGGCAGTGGGGCCCGCGCTGTGGACCAGACCCGTTGTCTCTACGCGACCAAAGGGGCGCCCGGGTGAACACCTTCCGACGGGCGGTAGCGTTCTGCTCGGCGCCGATCGGGGGGACCGACCGTAGCGCTGAAGTGCGGTGTGTGGGAGGGAGCCGGCGATGGTGGAGTGGAGATGGATCGGCAGGGGTGCCCGGCAGGTGCCGCAGCCCTGGGCGACCCCCCTCATCTGGACGGTCGCCTACGCGGGTGCCTTCGCGGTCGTGGCCCTGTTCGACGTGCTCGGTCTCCTCGACCGCACGGGCTTCGCGCTCCTGCTCCTGTCGCTGCTGGCCGGACTGCTCGGCATGCGGGGCCGCTTCACCGCGGCGCCCGGCACCGCGCTGTTGTGCTGGGCCTGCCTGAACGTCCTCGGGACCGAGCCCACCGGGGAGATCTCCTGGGCCACGCACCGCGACCCCGGTTGGATGGCCTGCCTGCTGGCCGCCGCGGTCGTGGGCACGGTCGCGGGACGGATCCTGCACGCGCGTGCCGCCTACCGCCGCGTCACTCCGTTCGACGAACCGCTCTAGTCCGCCGGTGGGTTCAGACGCGTACGCCCCGTATGAGGTTGTCGACCAGTGCCTGTGCGAACTCCTGCGTGACGGGGACGTTGGGCAGCAGCAGGCGGTGGTAGCAGGCGCCCCAGAGCTGGTCCACCAGGACCTCGGGGTCGACGTCGGCGCGTAGCTGTCCGCGCGCACGGGCCCGCAGCATCGTCTGTACCGCCAGCTCGCGCCGGGGTCCGGAGTAGCGCGCCAGGAGAGCGGCGCTCAGGTCGGGGTCGGTCTGCGCCTGGCCGATCAGTTCGGCGATCACCCGCCCGGCACGCGTCTCGGTCACGACCCGGACGAACGCGCCCAGTTGGGCCCTGAGGTCGGTCTCGAGGTCGCCGGTGTCGGGAAAGGTCAGTGCCGACTCGACGGCGTGGAAGTAGCCGTCGAGCGCGAGCGCGCCCTTGGACGGCCACCACTTGTAGAGCGTGGTCTTGCTGACGCCGGCCGCCTCGGCGACCGCCTCGATGGTGAACGTGGCCATGCCCCGGTCGAGCAGGAGGGCGCCCGCCGCACCGAGGACGTCCGCACGCACCTCGCCGGCGGGCCTCCTGCCGCGGCCGCGCCGCACCCGCGGGACCGCTTCATCCCGCGCCTGCTCCACCATGCCCGACCTCCCGCACCGACTCCGACTGGACCGCCCTCACCCTGGCATATGGACGGTGCGTTCACAACGTGGTTATATGGACTAGTCGTCCATTACGAGGTCCGTGGCAAGTCCCTTCACGAGGAGCGCACCATGTCCGAGAACACACGCGTCGCACTGGTCACCGGGGCCTCCGGTGGCATCGGCCGCGCCGTCGCCCGGCGCCTCGCGGCCGACGGCATGGCGGTCGGCGTGCACTACGCGGGGAACAAGGCGGCCGCCGACGAGACCGTCGCCGCCGTCGAGTCCGCCGGAGGCCGCGCGCTCGCGGTGACCGGCGACGTGGCCGACGAGGTGGCGATGGCCGAGGCGTTCGACCTCGTGGAGCGTGCCTTCGGCGGCGTCGACGTCGTGGTCCACACGGCAGGTGTGATGACCCTGGCCCCGGTCGCCGAGTTCGACCTGGACGCGCTCGACCGCATGCACCGCACCAACATCCGCGGCACGTTCGTGGTGGCGCAGCAGGCCGCGCGCCGCGTCCGCGCGGGCGGCGCCGTCGTCACGTTCTCCACCTCGGTGACCCGCCTCGCCTTCCCCGCCTATGCGGCCTACGCGGCGAGCAAGGGCGCCGTCGAGGCGATGACCCTGGTGCTGGCCCGCGAACTGCGCGGCCGCGACATCACGGTGAACGCCGTCGCGCCAGGACCCACGGCCACGCCGCTGTTCCTCGACGGCAAGGACGAGGAGACCGTCGCCCGTCTCGCCGCACAGCCCCCGCTCGAACGGCTCGGCACGCCCGAGGACATCGCCGAGTCGGTCGCCTTCCTCGCCGGGCCCGGACGCTGGGTCAACGGCCAGGTCCTGTACGTCAACGGCGGCATCGCCTGAACGACGCGGCGCGGGCCGCGGGCGGGCATCATCGGATGTCCGCCTGCGGCCCGCGCGTCGTTTCGGTGCGGGTCGGCTACTGCCGCCCGCTCACGCCTCGCTCGCGTCGAGCATTCCCTCGCGCTCGACGATCTTGACGCGCTCGCGGCCCTGGGGCTCGCCGAGCGCCTTCTCCGCGGCGTCGAGCCGGTACCAGCCGTCCCACGTGGTGTACCGCACGCCGCGCTCGCCCAGGAAGGCGTCGACGGCCTCGGGGGCGGGGGAGGCGGGGGTGTGCAGACGGCCCTCGGCGTGGTCGTCCAGCAGGTTGGCCACGGTCTCGTTGGCGTCGCCCTTGGTGTGGCCGATCAGACCGATCGGGCCGCGCCGGATCCACCCCGTGACGTACGTGGACCGAAGGTGCTCGCCGGTCTCCTGGATGACGCGGCCGCCCTCGTCGGGAACGGTGCCCGAGTCCACGTCCCAGGGGAGCTTGGGCAGTTCGTCCGAGAGGTAGCCGACGGCGCGGTAGACGGCGCTGACGTCCCAGTCGGTGAAGGAGCCGGTGCCCTTGACGTTGCCGGTGCCGTCGAGCTCGGTGCGCTCCGTGCGCAGGGCGACGACCCGGCCGTCCTCGCCGAGGATCTCGGTGGGCGACTCGAAGAAGTGCAGGAACAACTTGTGCGGGCGCGTGCCCTCGTCGCGGATCGCCCAGTTCTCCAGGGTCTTGGCGACCATGTCGGCCTGCTTGTTGCCGCGGCGGGTCGCGATCGAGCCCTCGTCGTAGTCGATGTCCTCGGGGTTGACGACGACCTCGATGGTGGGGGAGTGGTCGAGCTCGCGCAGCTCCATGGGGCTGAACTTCGCCTGCGCCGGACCGCGACGCCCGAACACGTGGATCTCCCGGGCCTTGTTGGCCTCAAGACCGGCGTGGACGTTCGGCGGGATCTCGGTCGGCAGCAGCTCCTGCGCCGTCTTGGCCAGGATGCGTGCGACGTCGAGCGCGACGTTGCCGACACCGAGCACGGCGACCTTCTCCGCGTCGAGCGGCCAGGTCCGCGGCACGTCCGGGTGCCCGTCGTACCAGGAGACGAAGTCCGCCGCACCGTAGGAACCGTCGAGTTCGAGGCCCGGGATGTCCAGGGCGCGGTCGGCGGTGGCGCCGGTGGAGAAGACGACGGCGTCGTAGAAGCTGTGCAGATCGTCCAGGTCGATGTCCCGCGGGTAGTCGACGTTGCCGAAGAGGCGGATCTGCGGCTTGTCGAGGACCTGGTGCAGGGCGGTGACGATGCCCTTGATGCGCGGGTGGTCGGGGGCGACGCCGTAGCGGATCAGTCCGAAGGGGGCGGGCATGCGCTCGAACAGGTCGATGGAGACGCCGGGTTCGGAGGCCACCGCGGACTTCAGCAGAGCGTCCGCGGCGTAGATGCCGGCGGGGCCCGCGCCGACAATGGCGACCCGCAGGGGGCGAGACATGATCTGGTTCCCTTCGAAGGACAGCGACGTGCTGAAGAGATCTTAAAGTAAGGCAAGCCTTAGTTGGCAGGCGGGTCCCGTCTATGGGCTCATAAGGTTGAGTTATGAGAAGTCATAAGTGGGCTTTTGCTTGGAAAATCCAAGTCATCTGACTAGGCTGTCTGTCCATGATCAGAACCAGGGCTGACGGATACGAGCTCTCCACCGACCCCGATCGCATCGACGTGGACCTGGTGCACCAGTGGCTGTCGACCGACGCGTACTGGGCGCACGGGCGCACCAGGGAAACCGTCGACCGAGCGGTGCGCGGCTCCCTGAACTTCGCGGTCCGCGACGCGACCGGTGTGCAGGTCGCCTATGCGCGCGTGGTCACCGACCGGGTCACCTTCGCATGGCTGTGCGACGTGTACGTGGCGCGTGAGCACCGCGGCAAGGGCCTCGGCACCTGGCTGGCCCAGGCGGTGCGGGACGAACTGACGCCCGAGGGGATCAAGCGCGTCCTGCTGGCCACGCGCGACGCGCACGGGGTCTACGCGAAGGCGGGCTTCACGCCCGTCCCGAACCCCGAGAACCTCATGGTCCTCACCCCATAGGGGCGGGGATTGTGGTTGTCCGCCCGCCCGCCCCGGCCTTACGGTGCCGAAGTGGATCCCTTCTTGCGCTCATGGGCGGCCCTGCGGGCGGCGGTCGCCGATCTCCCGGACGAGGACTTCGCACGCCCGTCCGGCTGTACCGGCTGGCTCGTGCGTGACCTGGCGTGCCACCTGGTCATCGACGCCCAGGACGTCCTGATCACTCTGGTCACCCCCGAGAGCGGCGAACCGACGGTGGACGCGGCCACCTACTGGGAGCTGCTCGCCGAGCCGCCCACCGGCGACGACCCGCTCGACGCGCTGATCCCGCGGCTGGCCGCGGCGTACGGCGAGCCGCGGTGGCTCAAGTTCCACCTGGACGACGTCGGTTCCGCCGCGGGCCGCGCCGCCGAGCTCGCCGACCCCGCGCTGCGCGTCGGCACCAAGGACCAGGTGCTGACGGCCGGCGACTACCTGTCCACGTACGTTCTCGAGTGGACTTTGCACCACCTCGACCTGATCGCGCATCTGCCGTCGGTCGCCGGTCCGCCCGCCGAGACCCTCGCGGTGGCCCGGGCCCTGCTGGAGGAGATCGCCCACAGCCCGTTCCCCGCTTCGATGTCGGACGCGGACGCCCTGCTGGTCGGCACCGGACGGCGCACCCCCACTTCCGCCGAGACGGCCGCGCTGGGCGGCCTCGCCGCCAGGCTCCCGCTCATCCTCGGCTGAACCGCCCCGGCGGGGCGACGGTGCGGCCGAGAGCCCGGGCCCGGGGCGGGAGTCAGGCCGACGACGGGGCTGCGGAGCGCGCCCGCACGATCCCCTCGACGCCGTCCAGGAAGGTCTCGGTGATCGGCTGGGGGTCGGAGAGGCAGCCGGCGGCCATCGCTCCGTCCCGGAGCATGACGAAGTGCCGGCCCGCGGGGCCTGCCGGGGTGTCGCCGATCTGTGCCAGCAGCTCGGTGACGGTGTCCAGGAACCACTGCCGGTGCGCGAGGACGGCCCGGTGGATCGGGTGCGCGGGGTCGGGGTACTCCGCCGCCGCGTTGAGGAAGGCGCAGCCCCGGAAGCCGTCGGAAGTGATGCCGTCGGCGATGGAGCGCCCGACGGCGCGCACCTTGTCGCTCGCGGACCGACCGCTTTCCCGGGCGGCCGAGACCTGGGCCCTGATGCCTTGGTCGGCCTGGTCGAGGTAGGCGAGGACGAGGTCTTCCTTGCCGGAGAAGTGCCGGTACAGCGTGGCCCGGGTCACCTGGGCTTCCTCGATGATCCGGTCGATGCCGACGGAGTGGATGCCCTCCGTGTAGAAGATTCTGACCGCTGTGCCGAGCAGCCTCGCCCGGGCCTCGGACGGGCTGCCGCCCTTTGTGCTCCGACTCATGGGATCCACCCTACCAATGAGTGAGGGAGAACGTTCGGTCTTGACAGGGAGAGGCGATGCTCCAATGATGAGGAGACCGAACGTTCTCCCTCAAGGAAGCCGGAAACGCCATGGACACCTCCTTCGTCGACGCCACCTCCACGACCCCGGCCGGCGCCCCGACGGCCCTGCGCAAGCTGTACCTGGTGCGCTTCGGATTCGCCGCCGTCTGGGCCGCGCTGTTGTTCGCGACGGCCGACACCCTCGGCCCGTTGAGCGTGACGCTCCTGGTGCTCTACCCCCTGTTCGACGCGGCCTGCGCGATCGTCGACCTGCGCTCGGCCCGGGAGGGCGACAGGGCGGTGAAGCGGCTGTACGTGAACCTCGCGCTCAGCGTTCTCGCCGGCATCTCCCTCGCCGCCGCTGCCGCCTCCGGAATCCCGGCCGTCCTGCAGGTCTGGGGCGTCTGGGCCGTCACGGCAGGCATCACCCAGCTCGTCGTGGGCGTCGCCCGGCGCCGGATGGGCGGGCAGGGGGCGATGATCGCGAGCGGCGGCATCTCCACCCTCGCCGGCGCGTCCTTCGTCGTCCAGGGCGGCAAGAGCGGCGCCACGCTCACCAATCTCGCGGGCTACGCCTTCCTCGGCGGCGTCTTCTTCCTCGTCTCCGCCCTGCGCCTCAAGCCCGCTGTGCAGAAGGTCTGAGCCGCGGGTGCATCGGGGCCGCTCGTCCTATGTGCTGCGCAGGGTGCGGCTGCGGCCCCGGAACTCGGCGATGACCTGCTCGCCGCGTCGCACGCTCACGTCGTAGATGCCGCTGCGGCCGAACCGTGTGCGCTCCCGGGCGGTGGCCAGCAGGACATCGCCCTCGTGCGCCGGGGCGATGAAGTCGATGTCGGCGGCCGCGGCGACGGTCACGGGCCCGTGGGAATTGCAGGCGCAGGCGAAAGCGGTGTCGCCCAGCAGGAACAGATAGCCGCCGTGGGCGGTTCCGTGGCCGTTGACCATGGCGGGGGACACGGTCATCCGGACCACCGCCGTCCCCTCGCCGTGCTGCACCAGCTCGATGCCGAGCCCGCGCGAGGCCTCGTCCGCGGCGAACATCGTCTCGACCGGACCGGGTGCCGAACCCGGCACTGGAGTCGTCATCTGTCCTACCTCTCACGCCGACCGAACATTCGGTCAACGTAAGCCAGCGGGGCCACCGGGTGTCAAGAGGGATCACAGGGCGAACTGCGCTTCACGGCTCCGGACGGAACGGACCTGCACCACTGCCTCGCTGCCGCAGTTGCTCGCGCAGCCGCGAGGCATCCGCCGCGGGCGTGCGTCCGTACAACTGCCGGTAGTCGCGGGAGAAGTGGGGTGCGCTGCGGTAGCCGACCGCGGAGGCGGCCTGGGCCGCGGACTCGCCGAGCACGACCATGCGGTGCTGGGCCTCGCCGAGCCGCAGCCGCTTGAGGTAGTGCCCGGGCGTCATGGACGTCGCCTCTTTGAAGCGCCGGAACAAGGTGGGCTGGCTGGTCCCGACGGCCGTGGCGAGATCCCTCATCGACCAGGGCTCGGCCATCCGCTCGGTGAGCAGCCGCGCGGCCCGGGGCACGACCGGATCGCCGTCGTCGAGGGCGGCGAGGGCCCGGGGAGCCTGATCGGTCTGCAGGAGGCGCAGCACGATCTCCCGTGCGATCAGCGGGGCCAGGACCGGGATGTGCTCGGGTTCGTCGAGGAGGCCGACCAGGCGGGCGAACGCGTCGGCCAGGGCGGGTGACCAGGTACCGAGGCGGCCCATCGGCGCGGGGGCCTGTCCACTGCGCGGCATCGCGGCGGCCACTTCCGCGACGAGCGCCGGGGCCAGCTGCCATCGGGCCGCGAGGAAGCCGCGCTGTCCGGCGGTGTCGACGACGCCCGACACGAGCGGCAGATCGACCGGCGTGACGATGAACCGTTCGCGGCCCCAGACCTGGTCGTCCTCGCCGACGATCGTCCGCTTGCGTCCCGCGAGCACGCACGACAGGGACGGCGTGTAGTGCTGATAGGCCAGCCCGGTCGGGGCGGTGACGTGGCTGAGCCGCAGTCCCAGAGCGTTCGCCGATGCCGTGTCGTCGACCCGTCGCGACACGACGTCGGCCGCGCGGTCGAGGCTGCGGGCCGTCGCTTCGTCCATCCGCTCATCCAACCCCATCGCCGGCTGATCCTCCTGGGCGCGGGAGCCCGGTGGAGGATCCGGCAAGGGATTGATCGCGTCAGGCAAGGGCCGGGCCCACCTGCGGTTCGACGATGGAGACATGCGAACGAACGAAGAGATTCTGTCCTCCCTCCCCCTCGATGACGCGCTCAAGGGACGCACTGCCCTGGTCACCGGGTCGTCGGGCGGCATCGGTGAGGCCATCGCGCGGGTGCTCGCCGCCTCGGGCGCCGAGGTCGTCGTCAGCGGCCGGGACGCCGGCCGCGCACAGGACGTGGTGAGCGCGATCGCGCAGGCCGGGGGACGCGCACACGCGCTCACCGCCGACCTGGGCGCCGAACCGGACGAGATCCGCGCCTTCGCCCGACGGGCCCAGGAAGCGCTCGGCGGTGAGATCGACATCCTCGTCAACAACGCGGGCGTCTATCCGGGGTTCCTCACCGACGCCGTCACCGACGAGGAGATGCAGGCACTGTGGGCGACGAACATCCGCGCCCCGCATGTCCTGGTCGCCGCTTTGGCGCCGCGGATGGCGGAGCGGGGATCCGGCACCATCGTGAACATCGGCTCGTGGATGGCCCGGGTGGGCGTCCCCTACAAGGCGCTCTATCCGGCGACCAAGGCGGCCGTCGAGCAGTTGACCCGCGCCTGGGCGGCCGAGTTCGGCCCGCGCGGCGTCCGGGTGAACACCGTGGCGCCCGGAGCGACCGCCACGCGAGGCACTGCGGCGAGCGCGGACCAGCTCGCCGAGATGACCAGGGCGACCCCTGCGGGCTCGCCCGTGCGTCCCGTCGACATCGCCTACGCGGTCCGCTTCCTCGCATCCGACGAGGCGGTGTTCGTCCACGGGGCGACGCTCGACGTGGACGGCGGGATCGCCGCCACGCGCCTGCGCTGAGGCGAGCCGCCTTCGGTCACAGCGTGACGGCGATGCCGGTCATCGGCTGGCGCCGCAGGCGAAGGAGCTTGGCGAAGCCGTTCCCGACCCGCGACATCACGTACCTCTTGGCCAGGAGCCCCCGTGCCGCCTCGGTCTCCGCCTCGTCGAGCAGGCGCGCGGTGCCGGGCAGTGCGGTGGCGTCCGAGGCCGTGCGGCCGCGGACGTCGCACGCGGTGACCGTCACGGCGCTGTTGTTACGGATCCGCTTGACCTTCCAGGACCCGGAGGGCGTCACGACGAGGAGTTCGTCGCCGTGCGGCACGTGCCAGACCGGAGTGGAGACCGACGTGCCGTTCTTGCGGTAGGTCGTGAGGCTGATGTGCTTGCTGCGACGGATCTCATCGAGGGCTGACATCCCCGCAGCGTATCGGTGCACGCGCGCGTTGCCGCCAACTAGGTTGACGGCATGACAGTTTCAGGTACCACGGGTACGGCCCTGGTCACCGGTGCGTCCCGTGGACTCGGCGCCGTGATCGCCCGGCGGCTCGCGGCCGCCGGGCACCCGGTCGCCGTCGTGTACCGGTCGGACGCCGCGGCGGCCGGTGCGGTGGTGGCGGA
>NZ_JAAGMG010000949.1 GCF_010548525.1 Streptomyces sp. SID14478 | reverse complement strand
TGCGCCGCGCCCTGTCCGGCTGGAGCGGCGCGATCGGGCCGCCGGTCGCCCCGCCCGACGCCGCGAAGTCGCTGCGCTGGGCCGAGTCGGCGGTGACGCTGATGGAGCGCGGCCTGCTCCCGGCCGCCGAGGTACTGCACTGCACCGAGCACACCCAGGCCCTCGTCCTGCTCCAGCCCGAGGAACTCGTCGACGACCTCACCCGGCGCGCGCTCGCCCCCCTCACCCACTGCGGGCCCGCGCACGCCCGGCGCCTGGCCGAGACGCTGCTGGCCTGGCTGGAGACGAGGGGCGGCGCCCCCGAGGTCGCGGCCCGGCTCGGCGTCCACCCGCAGACCGTCCGCTACCGCCTGCGCCAGATCCGCGAACTGTGGGGCGACGAGGTCGACGACCCGGACCGCCGCTTCGAGCTGGAACTGGTACTGCGGGCCCGCCGTCTGCGCGGCGAACTGGGACAGCAGCCCTAGGACGGGTTCTGGAAGGCCCGCCGCGATCTCCTCACGGACGCCCATTGCCCGGTCAACCCCCCGGTGCGTAGCCTATGTTCGCGATACCGACCAACCGTTGGTATCTCGAACGCAGGCCATCGAACCAAGGGAGGGGGCCGGCCGTGGGACGTCTCGTACCCGCCGTCACCCGGGCTCTGGACATACTGGAGCTCTTCCTGGACGGGGACGGCACGCTGTCCGCTCCCGACATCGTCCGCAAGCTACAGCTGCCGCGCACCACGGTCCACGAACTGGTCACCACGCTCGCCGCGCGCGCGTACATCGTGCAGGTGCCCGGCCAGCCCGGCCGCTACCGCCTCGGCGTGCGCCCCTACCAGCTCGGCAGCAGGTACGCGGAGCAGCTCGACCTCGCCGCCGAGGGGCAGCAGGTCGCGCGCACCGTCGCCGAGACCTGCGACGAGACGGTCCACGTGGCGATCCTGGAGGGCACCGACGTCATCTACATCGCCAAGGTCGACTCCACGCACGCCGTGCGGATGGTCTCCGCGGCCGGCCGCCGACTGCCCGCCCACTGCACCTCCGTCGGCAAGATGCTCCTCGCGTCCCTGCCCGAACCGCAACTGGCCGCCCGCATCCCGGACGACGCCCCGCTGACCGGCATGACGGAGAACTCGATCACCGACCCGGCCGTCCTGCGCACGCACCTCGCCGACATCCGTGCGCGCGGCGTCGCGGTCGAGAGCCGGGAGTCGAACCCGGACGTGTCGTGCGTCGCCGCCCCGGTGCGCGACCGCACCAACCGGGTCGTCGCCGCGCTCTCCATCTCCGTACCGATGATCCGTTGGAGCGACGACCGCGAGGCCGAGCTCGCGCAGCTCGCCGTCAAGGGCGCCGCGGACCTCTCCGAGCGGCTCGGGCACCGGGGGACGGCGTGAGCGCGCGCACGGGCGTCGAGGTCGCGGTGCGCGAGCGGGCGACGCTCGGCGAGGGGCCCACCTGGGATCCGGCCGCGGGCCGGCTGGTCTGGGTGGACATCCTCGGCTCACGTGTCCACACGTACGAGCCCGGCAGCGGCCGCCGCACGGTCCTCGCCACCGAACAGCACGTGGGCGCCGCGAAGCCCCGCACGGATGGCGGCCTGGTCGTCAACCTCCGTGACGGCGTGGCCAGTTACGCCCCCGACGGGACGTTCTCCTGGCTGCACCGCGAGCCCGTCCCCGGCCGCCGCGGCAACGACGCGGCCGTCGCCCCCGACGGGGCGCTGTGGGCGGGTTCGATGGCGTACGACGAGACGCCCGGCGGCGGCAACCTCCTGCGCGTGGCGCCCGACGGCACGACGACCGAGATCCTCGACGACGTCACGGTCTCGAACGGCACGGGCTGGAGCCCCGACGGCACCCTCATGTACTACGTCGACACCCCGACGCGCCGCATCGACGTGTTCGACGTCGAGGGCGAACGGGTAGGCGGACGACGCGAGTTGGCGACCGTGGAGGAAGGCGCGGGCTTTCCCGACGGGCTGACCGTCGACGCCGAGGGCTGTGTGTGGGTGGCGCTGTGGGACGGCGGAGCCCTGCGCCGCTACACGCCGTCCGGCACGCTGGACCGCACGGTTCTGCTTCCCGTACGCCGCCCGACGGCCTGCGCCTTCGGCGGCCCCGGCCTGACCGACCTGTACATCTCGACGGCTCACGTCGGCCTCAACGCCCCAACCCCACTGGAAGGTTCACTACTAGTACTCCCAGAATCCGGCCAGGGCTTCACGCAACCAGCCTTCGGTTAGACGCCCGCCCCCTCGGCCGCACCGCATCCATTTCGGTGCGGCCCATTGATCTTCACCTTCATCAGCTCGTGGAGAAACTTCCTGTGGCTGCGCGTGGCAGCAACTGCCCTGATCTGATGACGATGCCGCCGGAGCGGGTGGCGCCGCACGAGGCCACGGGCACGACCCTGGCGAAGGGCACCTTTCGAGCGACCCTGGAACCGCTGTCCTTGCACGTGATCCGGCTGGCGTAGGGCTGCGCTCGTGTCGGCAGAGCCCCGGTCATCGCGGTTGATCCTGCGCATCTGTTCGGGTGGACACCATTGACCGGATCCAGCGCGACAGGACCCATCCCGCGCATTCACGGCATGGGTGCCCGTAAAAAGCTGTCAGTCCGCCCTGGGCTGCCGCAGCGGACTCCTCCCCGGGTGTGGCGGTCCTAGGGGCCCACTGATTTCAAGGTGACTCGCTCTCTCAAGCCATCCATGGAGCGGCCCGCCAGGGTAATTCTGGCCCCGTGAGGCGGGTCAAAGAAGTCGACCTTTCTGCCGTAGCGGTCGATCTCCACCAGCCGCCAAGGTTCGGTCCCGGATACACCTTCAGATGTTTGATCCGAATCGATCGCGAACTGTTGTCCGATTCGAGCTGTACCGCCTACGCAGCGGACAATGCAGGTAACTTCTCCAGATTTAGAAGATTCCAAAGAAATCACCTGGATTTCGGCATGATTTGTTTCACCCATGCTGTACGCCTCTCGCACGAATTCGGTAATCTGGTCTGGCGTGAGTTTGGGAATATCCCACTCCAGGGCATCGGTAATCCCGCCGTAAGAATGTACTTTGGGTACATGTATTCCCATGCCCCAATTACCCCCGCCCGTACCCGCGGACAGCTAAGTCGCGGGTACGGGCGGGGGTATTTGGAGGCGGGGCGGGAGGGGTCAGGAGGTGCTGAATGTGTGCACCGTTGTGGAGCGGTAGGTGTCGCCGGGGCGCAGGACCGTCGACGGGAACGCCGGGTGGTTCGGGGAGTCCGGGAAGTGCTGGGTCTCCAGGCACAGGCCGTCGCCCTGCCGGTAGGTGCGCCCGGACGGGCCGGTGAGCGTGCCGTCGAGGAAGTTGCCCGAATAGAACTGCACGCCCGGCTGGTCGGTGGCGATCTTCAGGGTGCGGCCCGACGCGCGGTCGCGCAGCGTCGCGAAGTGCACCGGACGCCGGGTGATGCCCTTGTCCAGGACCCAGTTGTGGTCGAAGCCCTGCGCGGTGACCAGCTGCGGGTGCGCGGCTCGGATGTCGTCGCCGATCGCCTTGCCGGAGCGGAAGTCGAACGGCGTCCCGGCCACCTTCGCCAGCTCGCCGGTCGGGATGAGCGTGGCGTCGGTCGGGGTGTAGCGGGAGGCGTCGAGGGTCAGTTCGTGCCCCTCGACGGACCCGCTGCCCTCGCCCCCGAGGTTGTAGTAGGTGTGGTTGGTGAGGTTCACGACGGTCGCCTTGTCCGTCGTGGCCTCGTAGTCGATGCGCCACTCACCGCGCGCCGTGAGGGTGAAGGTGACCTTCACCCTGAGCGTGCCCGGGTAGCCCATCTCCCCGTCGACCGACGTGTAGTGCAGCGTCAGGCCCACGTCGGAGCCCGACGCGAACGGCTCCACGTCCCACACCCGCGTGTTGAAGCCCTTCGCCCCGCCGTGCAGCGAGTTGACCCCGTCGTTCACGGAGAGCTGGTGCACCGTGCCGTCGAGGGTGAACCGCCCCTTGGCGATGCGGTTCCCGTAGCGGCCGATGGTCGATCCGAAGAACGTGGTCCCGGCCACGTACGCCTCGATGGTGTCGTAGCCGAGCGACACGTTCACGTACCGGCCGTGCCGGTCCGGGATCTCCAGGGACTGGACGATGCCGCCGTAGGACAGCACCTTCAGCCGCGTCCCGCCGTTCTCCAGGGACCAACGGTGGACCTTCGTCCCGTCGGCCAGCTTGCCGAACAGCTCCTTCACCGGTCTCTTTCCTGACGTGGCGTACGCCGTGCCACCGAGGGTGGTGGCGGCGACGCCCGCGGCGGCGGCCGCCGCGAGCACCGTACGTCTGGTCGTGTCCATCTGACGCTCCTAGCAGGGGAGTTGTGCCTGATGACGCGGGACGTGTGGGGGGTGGGACGCGGCTTCCGGCGGGCGGGAGCCGCTACGAGCCGACGCGACGCTTGTTCCATACGTCGAAGCCGACCGCGGCGAGCAGCGCCAGGCCCTTGATGACCGACTGCCAGTCGGAGCCGACGCCGAGCAGGTTCATGCCGTTGTTCAGCACGCCGAGGACGAGACCGCCGATGATCGCGCCGAGGACGGTGCCGACACCGCCGCTCATGGACGCGCCGCCGATGAACGACGCGGCGATGGCCTCCAGTTCGAAGTTGAGGCCGGCCTTCGGCGAGGCCGCGTTGAGACGGGCGGCCACGACCAGACCCGCCAGGGCCGCGAGCATGCCCATGTTCAGGAAGACGAAGAAGGTGACCTTCTTGTCCTTCACGCCGGACAGCTTCGCCGCCGGGAGGTTGCCGCCGATGGCGTAGATGTGCCGCCCGAAGATCGAGTTGCGCATCAGGTAGCCGTAGCCCACGACCAGGACGCCGAGGATCAGCAGGACGATCGGGGCGCCCTTGTAGCTTGCGAGCAGCATCGTGACGACGGCGATGGCGGCCACGATCGCGACCAGCTTCAGCACGAACAGGTTGAACGGCGGCAGGTCGAGGGCGAACTCGTGCTGGCGGCGCCGGTCCCGGATCTCCTGCACGACGACGGCCGCGGCGAGCACGATGCCGAGCAGCAGGGTGAGGTTGTGGTAGTTGGTGTCCGGGCCGACCTCCGGCAGGAAGCCGTTGCCGATCTTGCCCAGGCCCTCCGGGAACGGGCCGAGCGTCTGCCCCTTGAGCAGGATCTCCGTGAGCCCGCGCCACACCAGCATGCCCGCGAGGGTCACGATGAACGACGGTATGCCGCCGTACGCGATCAGCCACCCCTGTATGCAGCCGGCCGCGCCGCCCATCACGAGGCAGACCACGCCCGCCACGGGCCAGGACACGTCATGGGTGACCATGAGGACGGCGGCCGTCGAGCCGATGAAGGCGGTGAGCGACCCCACCGACAGATCGATGTGCCCGGCGATGATGACCAGCATCATGCCGATCGCGAGGATCAGGATGTAGCTGTTCTGCAGCACCAGGTTGGAGACGTTGCGCGGCAGGATCAGGTCGCCGTCGGTCCAGATCGCGAACACGACCACGAGCAGGCCGAGCGCGATCAGCATCCCGTACTGGCGCATGTTGCGGCGCATGCCGTCGAGCACGAGCTGCAGCAGCCCGCCCCCGGCGGCGCCCCCGCCCTTGCCCGGCGGCGCGGGCGCCGGGGACTTGTCCATCACGTCGGTGCTCATCGCGTTACCTCTTCTGTCCCGTTCTTTTCCTTGGTCATCAGGCGCATCAGGGACTCCTGCGTCGCCTCCGCACGCGGTACCTCACCGGTCAGCCGGCCCGCGCTCATCGTGTAGATGCGGTCGCACATGCCGAGCAGCTCGGGCAGTTCGGAGGAGATGAACACCACCGCCTTGCCCTCGGCCGCGAGCTTGTCGATGACCGTGTAGATCTCGTACTTGGCACCGACGTCGATCCCGCGGGTCGGCTCGTCGAGGATGAGCACGTCCGGACCCGCGAAGATCCATTTGCTGAGGACGACCTTCTGCTGGTTGCCGCCCGACAGCTTGCCCGCCGGTTCGAAGACCGTCGGGGCCTTGATGTTCATCGACTTGCGGTACTCCTCGGCGACCTGCCGCTCCTCGTGCTCGTCGACCAGGCCCCGCTTGGAGACCTTGCCGAGCGCCGCCATCGAGATGTTGCGGTTGATGGTGTCGATGAGGTTGAGGCCGTAGTGCTTGCGGTCCTCGGTCGCGTAGGCGATGCCGTGCCCGACGGCCTCCGCGACCGTCTTCGTACGGATCTCCTTGCCGTCCTTGAGGACGGTGCCGCCCGCGTAACGCCCGTACGTCCGCCCGAAGACGCTCATCGCGAGCTCGGTGCGGCCCGCGCCCATCAGCCCCGCGATGCCGACGATCTCCCCGCGGCGCACCTCCAGGGAGACGTGGTCGACGACCTTGCGTTCGCGGTCGAGCGGGTGGTGCACGGTCCAGTCGCGGATCTCCAGGGCCGGCGCCGCCCCGGCCTCGGGCGTGTGCGGGGTGCGCGTGGGGAAGCGGTTCTCCAGGTCGCGGCCGACCATCCCGGAGATGATCCGGTCCTCGGTGGTCTCCGGGGCGTGCACGTCGAGGGTCTCGATGGTGCGGCCGTCGCGCAGGATCGTCACCGAGTCGGCGACGCGACGGATCTCGTTCAGCTTGTGGGAGATGATGATCGAGGTGATGCCCTGGTCCTTCAACTCCAGGATCAGATCGAGCAGTTTGCCGGAGTCCTCGTCGTTCAGCGACGCGGTCGGCTCGTCCAAAATCAGCAGCTTCACGTCCTTGGCGAGCGCCTTGGCGATCTCCACGAGCTGCTGCTTGCCGACGCCGATGTCGGCAATCCGGGTGTTGGGGTTCTCCGCCAGGCCCACCCGGCGCAGCTGCCGGGTGGCGTGCCCCAGGGTCTCCCGCCAGTCGATGAGCCCGCGCGTGGCGTGCTCGTTGCCGAGGAACATGTTCTCGGCGATCGACAGGAAGGGGACCAGGGCCAGCTCCTGGTGGATGATGACGATGCCGCGCTTCTCGGACGCGTTGATGTCCTTGAAGTGGCAGGGCTGACCCTCGAAGAGGATCTCTCCTTCGTAACTCCCGTGCGGATGAAGGCCGGAGAGCACCTTCATCAGGGTGGACTTGCCGGCGCCGTTCTCTCCGCAGATGGCGTGGACCTCGCCCTGACGCACGGTCAGCGTGACGTCCGAGAGCGCCTTCACACCGGGAAAGGTCTTGACGATCGAGCGCATGTCCAGGACGGGTCCCGCCATGGTCGTGCCCTTCAACTAGTGGTCGGACAGGGGTACTTACTTCTGGCCGAGGTCGGCCTTGGTGTAGTAGCCGCTGTCGACGAGCTCCTTCACGTAGTTGTCCTTGGTGACCAGGACCGGGTTGAGCAGGTACGAGGGGACGACCTTGGCGCCGTTGTCGTAGGTCTTGGTGTCGTTCACCTTGGGCTTCTTGTCGTGCAGCACGTCGTCGACCATGGTCACCGCGACCTGGGCCAGCTCGCGGGTGTCCTTGTAGACGGTCGAGTACTGCTCGCCCGCGACGATCGACTTCACCGAGGCGACCTCCGCGTCCTGGCCCGAGACGGGCGGCAGCGGCTTGGACTTGGAGCCGTAACCGTCCGACTTCAGGGCGGACAGGATGCCGATCGAGATGCCGTCGTAGGGGGAGAGCACCGCGTCCACCCGCGTGCTGCCCTTGTACGTCGAGGTCAGGATGTCGTCCATGCGCTTCTGGGCGGTGGCGCCGTCCCAGCGCAGCGTGGTGACCTGGTTGAGCTTGGTCTGACCGGACTTGACGACCAGCTGCTTCTTGTCGACGTAGGGCTTGAGCACCTTCATCGCGCCGCTGAAGAAGTACTTCGTGTTGTTGTCGTCGTTGGAGCCGGCGAACAGCTCCAGGTTGAACGGGCCCTTCTCGCCCTTGTCCAGACCGAGCTTGCTGACCAGCGAACCGGCCTGCAGCTCGCCGACCTTCTCGTTGTCGAACGTCGCGTAGTAGCTGACGTTCTTGGAGTCGAGGATGAGCCGGTCGTAGGCGATGACCGGGATGTTCGCGTCGGCGGCCTGCTGCAGGACCGAGCTGAGCGACTTGTTGTCGATCGCGGCGACGACCAGCGCGGAGACGCCCTGCGTGATCATGTTCTCGATCTGGGAGACCTGCTGGTCGGGGTCGTCCTCACCGAAGACCAGCTGCGTCTTGTAGCCCTTTGCCTTCAGGGACTTGACAACGTTGTTGCCGTCCGCGATCCAGCGCTCCGAGGACTTGGTCGGCATCGCGATGCCGACGGTCGAGCCCTTGGCACTCTTCTTGCCCTCCTCCTTGCCCCCTTCGCTGTCCTGGCCGCAGGCGGTCAGGGTCAGCGCGAGAGTGGAGGCGGCGGCTATCGCGGCGAGAGCGGCTCGGCGGTTTCGCATGGTCATCATCCTTGATGTGTGAGTGCTGAGCTCGGTCGGCGGTGCGAAATCGCGGTGCGCAAGCGTGAGTTGACCGAGTAAAGATGCGTCGGATTCTGCGCGGCCTTGTGTGGTTCTGGGAAGTTGCGTTTCCGGAACGTTATTGGGCCGTGTCGAAGCGTCGGAGATCGCCGGGCAGCCGGGACCCGAGCGGCGACATGCTGCCGACGGCTCCGTGGCGTTCCAGCAGATCGAGGGCGAGCCGTCCCCGGCGCACCCGTTCACGGGCGGTGTCGAGGGTGAGATCGCGCAGATGGGCACCGTACGGATAGATCCCGGGCGCCTTGGCCAGGCCGAACTTCAGGTACAACGGAGCGCCGCGGCGCACCAGTTCGGCGATCTCGTACATCCGGATGTACCCGCCCAGATCGTCCGGCGCCTCGACGTACATGTCCATCGGCGCGGCGGACTGCCGCCGGATCTCGGTGAGGTGGGCGAGGGTCAGGTCGGACGGGACGTTCAGGGAGTCCGCGCCGAGCCGCTCGAAGACGGCGTACGAGGCCGGGTTCACCGGCCCGACGAGCGCGGAGACCTTGAGGGTGGTGTCGGCGGGAATGATCCCCTGGACTCGGGCCCGGTGCAGCGTCCACAGCACGCCCTCGTCGGCGACGAGCAGGCACGTGACGCCCAGCTCGGTGGCGCGCACGGCGTCCTCGACGCAGCCGGCGACGGCGTCGTGCCCGCGGGCCCGCAGCCCGGCGCC
>NZ_JAAGMG010000909.1 GCF_010548525.1 Streptomyces sp. SID14478 | reverse complement strand
CAGCCCCGACCGTCCGCTCGGCTCGCCCTCGCCGGGCCCCGACTCCGACGACGTGGCGCCCGAGGGCTCCGCGACGCCGGACGACCCCGGCTCCCCGAGCGCCGAGGACAGCAGGGAGCGGCCGGGGAACGAGGCGACGACGCGTGCGCCCGACCCCAGCACCACCAAAGGCGACGGCCCGGCCTCCGACGGCCTGCGCCGACGGGTGGTCGAGGCCTGCTTCAAGTACCGCAGCGGGCGGCTCGGTTCCGACGAGCGGCAGCGGCTGCAGGACTCCGCGCGCAAGGCCGGCCGGAGCGCCACGGACCTCGCCCGCTTCTGCGACCGCGTGATCGACGCCGCGAAGGGCTCGAACGGCTCGGCCGATTCCCCCGGCTCCGACGGTACGGACGACTCGGGCAAACAGTTCGGCGGCAAGGGCGGTGACGAGGACGACGAGGGCGGCGGCCACGAAAACGTCATCGGCGGCGGCAGCAGCGACGACGGCAGCGGTGGTGGCAACGGGCACGGAAACGGGCACGGCCATGGCGGCGGCAACGGGAACGGCGGCGGCAGCGGCAACGGGCAGAACGCCGGCTTCGAGCAGGCCCCGGGCGCGCCCGTGCCCGCACCCGGCCCCGACCAGTCCCTCAGCGCCTCGCCCGTCCCACCGACGGCGTCCGGCACCCCCTCCGCATCCGCCTCCTGAGACGGCGTCGAGCCCCGCAGGAACACTCCGCGAAAAACGTGTCGCCACAGGTGTGACGTTTTTGGAGCGTGGGGCGCAGTACTGAGTGAGCCGACTGGTCATCGGCCGTGCACGAGCCGGGGTTCCCCCCGTACCTTCGGCTCAGTGCCACTGGCGTGGGTGGGACACGTTCCCCCGGTCCCACCCACGCCGCCAACTCTCCGGGCCTGCGCCCGCGCCCTCACCAGTAGACGACGACCTTGTCCCCGTTGTGGACCTGGGCGAACAGGCTCGCGATCTTTCCCTCGTCCCTTACGTTCACGCAGCCGTGCGAGGCGCCGCCGTACCCGCGGGCCGCGAAGTCCGACGAGTAGTGCACCGCCTGGCCGCCGCTGAAGAACATCGCGTACGGCATGGGCGTGTGGTAAATCGTCGAGACGTGGTGGCGGGACTTGAAGTCCACGTGGAAGACGCCCTCGCGGGTGGGCGTGTACTGGGAGCCGAACCGCACGTCCACCGTCAGCAGCCGCTTGCCGTCCACCATCCACGACAGCGTCCGGCTCGTCTTGCTGATGCACAGCACGCGCCCCGTCATGCACCGCGGGTCCGGCTTCGCCGCGGGCTGCCCGCCCGAGGCGTACAGCTCCCACTTGGTCGGCTCGTGCGTCATCGTCAGCAGCCGCTGCCAGGTGACGGTGTCGGTGGTGCCGGTGCGGGGCAGGCCGCGCTTGCCCTGGAAGCCCTTGACCGCCGTGGTCGTCGACGCGCCGTACGTCCCTGTCGGCCCGTCGAAGAGCCAGGCGACCTGACGCAGCCGCGCCTGCAACTCCCGCACCTGCGTCCCCTTGTCGCCGGGGGCGAACAGCGTCCTGGGCGGGGCGTGCGTCGCCGACGGCTTCGGGGCGCCGGTGCGCGACGGCTTGCCGTCCGAGGCCGAAGGCCCGGAGCCGGAGTCGGAGTCGGCGGTGGCGGTGGAGCCGGTGGGGTCCGACGGCTGTCTGCCGCCCGAGCCGGCCGCCTGGGCCGTACAGCCGCCGACCAGGGCCACCACCCCGACCGCGGCGAGCGCCCGCTTCGAAAGTGCCGCTCTCCTGCCGACCACCCGTGTGACCGCTGTCCGCATGACGTCCCCCGCTAGCCGCGCCGCTCTCTCTTGTCACCCCAGATGCTGCCCGCTGCCGCACGGTTGCGAACAAGTGCCGCGCGGCGGGCGGGCCGCCTGTGGGTACCTGTGCCGCGCAACGGGCAGGTCCCCTGCGGGTACCTGTCCTGAGCGGGCTGTGAGCAAGGTCCCAGCGTGGGCCCCTCCACTGGTCGCACCCCCGCGGCTACAGTCCGTCGCGAGGTCGGCAACTACTGGCAAGTAATCGCTGGAGGCACAACCATGGCGCGCGAATCCGAGTCCGGTCTGCCCATCGAGCCGGTGTACGGCCCGTCGGCTCTGGAGGGCTGGGACCCGGAGCGGAAGCTAGGGGAGCCGGGCGGCTATCCCTTCACGCGCGGCGTCTACCCGTCCATGTACACGGGCCGGCCGTGGACGATGCGCCAGTACGCCGGGTTCGGTACGGCCACCGAGTCCAACGCCCGCTACAAGCAACTCATCGCGAACGGCACCATGGGACTGTCGGTCGCCTTCGACCTGCCGACCCAGATGGGCCACGACTCCGACGCACCGATCGCCTCGGGCGAGGTCGGCAAGGTCGGTGTGGCGATCGACTCGATCGACGACATGCGCGTCCTGTTCGGCGGGATCCCGCTGGACAAGGTCTCCACGTCGATGACGATCAACGCCCCCGCGGCCCTCCTCCTGCTGATGTACCAGCTCGTGGGCGAGGAACAGGGCGTGGCGGCCGACCGGTTGACCGGCACGATCCAGAACGACGTGCTCAAGGAGTACATCGCGCGCGGCACCTACATCTTCCCGCCCAAGCCCTCCCTGCGTCTGATCGCCGACATCTTCAAGTACTGCAAGGCCGAGATCCCGAAGTGGAACACCATCTCGATCTCCGGCTACCACATGGCGGAGGCGGGGGCCTCGCCCGCGCAGGAGATCGCCTTCACGCTCGCCGACGGCATCGAGTACGTGCGCACCGCGGTCGCCGCCGGGATGGACGTGGACGACTTCGCCCCCCGCCTGTCCTTCTTCTTCGTGGCCCGCACCACGATCCTCGAAGAGGTCGCCAAGTTCCGTGCCGCCCGCCGCATTTGGGCCCGGGTGATGAAGGAGGAGTTCGGCGCGCGCAACCCCAAGTCGCTGATGCTGCGCTTCCACACCCAGACCGCGGGCGTGCAGCTCACGGCCCAGCAGCCCGAGGTGAACCTGGTCCGCGTGGCCGTCCAGGGACTGGGCGCCGTCCTCGGCGGAACGCAGTCGCTGCACACCAACTCCTTCGACGAGGCCATCGCCCTGCCGACCGACAAGAGCGCGCGGCTGGCCCTGCGCACGCAGCAGGTGCTGGCGTACGAGACGGACGTGACGGCCACCGTCGACCCGTTCGCCGGGTCCTACGTCATCGAGAAGATGACCGACGACGTGGAGGCCGCCGCCGTGGAACTCATGGAGCGGGTAGAGGAGATGGGCGGCGCGGTCGACGCGATCGAGAACGGCTTCCAGAAGGCCGAGATCGAGCGCTCCGCCTACCGCATCGCCCAGGAGACCGACTCCGGCGAGCGCGTCGTGGTCGGCGTCAACCGCTACCAGCTCGACGAGGAGGAGCCCTACGAGCCGCTCCGCGTCGACCCCGCCATCGAGGCCCAGCAGGCCCAGCGCCTCGCCGCGCTGCGTGCCGAGCGGGACCAGGAGGCCGTCGACACGGCGCTGGCCGCCCTGAAGAAGGCCGCCGCCGACAACGACAGCAACGTCCTGTACCCGATGAAGGACGCCCTGCGCGCCCGCGCCACCGTCGGCGAGGTCTGCGACGCACTGCGCGAGGTGTGGGGCACGTACATCCCCTCCGACGCGTTCTGACCGCTCCGCTGTTCTGACCGTTCCGGCTGTTCGGGCCGGTGTCCCGGCGCTGTGGGGTTCCGCCATGCGAAACCCCGCGGCGCCGGTCCGGACAGGCGTGCGACACTCCGGTCATGCTGGGTGTCACCGATCTTCCGACTTATCTCGCGGGCCTCGTCCTCATCGTCCTCCTCCCGGGGCCGAACTCGCTGTACGTGGTCTCCGTCGCCGCCCGTCGCGGCATACGCACCGGCTACAAGGCCGCCGCCGGTGTCTGGTGCGGCGACACGGTCCTGATGACCTTGTCCGCGGCCGGTGTCGCCTCGCTCCTCCAGGCCAACGCCGTGCTCTTCGGGATCGTGAAGTACGTGGGCGCCGGCTATCTGACCTGGCTCGCGATCGGGATGCTGCGCGCCGCGTGGTCGATGTGGCGCACCCGCCGCGAGCGGATCGCCGCCGCGGAGGCCGGGGTGGCCGAGGCGCCCTCGCCGCAGGAGCGGCCCTTCCGCCGGGCCTTCGTGATCAGCCTCCTCAACCCGAAGGCGATCCTGTTCTTCATCGCCTTCTTCGTGCAGTTCGTCGATCCGACGTACGCCTATCCCGCCGTCTCCTTCGTCGTGCTCGGCGCCTTCGCGCAGGCCGCGAGCGTCCTGTACCTGTCGGCGCTGATCTTCAGCGGGACCCGTCTCGCGGCCGCGTTCCGCCGCCGCAGGCGGCTGTCGGCCGGTGCGACCTCCGCCGCCGGGGTGCTGTTCCTCGGGTTCGCGGTGAAGCTGACGCTGGCCAGCGCCTAGCTGAGCCTGCGGCGGGCGGGCCCCGACGGAGTGGGCCGGACCGGCGAACCTGCCGCGAAAGGCGCCTGTTCCTCCTCGACGGCGACTGACCCGAGCTCCGAGCTCACCCCGCCGCGAGCAGCCCGGTCTCCGCCAGATACGCCTCCACTCCCCGCGCCGTCTTCCCGGCCCACGCCACGTATCCGTCCGGCCGCACCAGGAACGTCCCGGTGCCGTACGCCTCGTACGCCGGTATGTGGGCCGTGCGCAGGAAGTCGGCCTCCAGAGGCGGGAGTCCGGGCTCCTGGTCCGGCTCCGGCCCCACGGTGAGCAGCGTCCAGTGCGGTCCCCGGAAGACGTCGAAGAGGCGCAGCTCGCCCCGCCGGCTGTCCGGCGCCCGGTCGCCCGCGTGCAGGGCGCCCTCCGGCAGATCCGAGCGGGTCTCCCGGGTCAGGGCCGACTCCCGGTAGCCGAGCGCCAGTTGTTGCACCTCGTCGCCGCGCTGCACGTGCCTGCCCTCCGCTCCGGCGCGGTGGATGCGGGTGCTGATGCCGAGGATGTCCGCGGCGATCGGCATCCGCTCTTCCTCGTAGGTGTCCAGGAGTCCGGCGGGGGCGCCGGACAGGACCGCGGCCAGCTTCCACGACAGGTTGTACGCGTCCTGCACGCTCGTGTTCAGGCCCTGGCCGCCCGCGGGGGAGTGGATGTGCGCGGCGTCGCCCGCCAGGAAGACCCGGCCCTCGCGGAACCGGTCCGCCATCGCGGCCCGGGCCCGGAAGTCCGAGGCCCAGAGCACCTCGGCGATGTGCTCCTGCGCGAGCGGCGTACGGGTCGCGAGCAGTTTGGTGACCGCCGAGGGCGAGGCGTCCGGGGTCGCCGTCTCGTCCGCGTACTGCGCGGCGAGCTGGAAGACGCGGCCCTCGTCGGACGGGAGCGGGCAGAAGGCGACGCCTCCGTCCTGCGCGTCGGGCCACACGTGCCAGTGCGTGTCCGGGACCGGGGCGTCGTCCGTCACCCGCACGTCCGCGACCAGCATCGGCTTCGGGTCCACCGTCTCGCCGGTCATGCCGATACCGAGGGCCCTGCGCACCGTGGAACGGCCGCCGTCCGCCGCCACCAGGTACCGGGCGCGTACCGCCGAGCCGTCCTCGAACGTCGCCGTCACGCCCTCGGCGTCCTGGCCGAGGGCGCTCAGCGCGGTGCCGAAGCGGACGTCGCCGCCGAGCTCGCGCAGGCGGGCGTAGAGCACGGCCTGGGTGCGGGCCTGGGGTATCAGCCACGCGTTCGCGAACGGCACCTGCTCGGTCGGCTCGGTGCGCTTGAGCATGTCCCACTCCCGGCCCGGCTCGTCCCCCTCCCAGGCCAGCATCTTCGGGTACTCCGAGCCCGCCGCGTAGACGGCGTCGAGCACGCCGAGGTCGTACATCACCTCTTGGGTGCGCGGCTGCAGGCCCTTGCCGCGCGAGCCGGGGAACAGTCCCTCGGCCTTCTCGACCAGCAGGGCCCGGACCCCGCGCCGCGCCAGGTCCGCGGCCAGCACCAGGCCCGTCGGGCCCGCGCCCACGATCAGCACGTCCGTGTCCGTCCTGCCCACCGGTGTCCCCGTCGTCGCCGCTGCCGCCATCGTCACCCACTCCTTAACGCCGTTAAGCTCCACTGGATCGAGCATGACCTTAACGGCGTTAAACTGTCAAGCGTGGCTGAACAGAAGCACCCCGAAGAGCCGGCGAGCGGGCCGAAGGCAGAGGCGAAGAAGGCCAAGCTCGACAAGGCCTCCGTCGCCGACACCGCCCTCGACCTGCTGAACGACGTGGGTCTCGAAGGGCTCACCCTGCGCGCCATCGCCAAGGAGCTGAACGTGCAGGCGCCCGCCCTGTACTGGCACTTCAAGAACAAACAGGCGCTGCTCGACGAGATGGCGACGGTGATGTTCCGGCGGATGACGTCGGCCGGACAGGACGGCGGCCCGGACGTCACGTACGAGCCGTCCGGGCCCTGGCAGGAGTGGCTCGTGCAGGGCAACCGCGCGCTGCGCGCCACGCTCCTGCGCTACCGCGACGGCGCGAAGGTCTTCAGCGGATCACGGTTCACCGGGACCGACCACGGACCCGAGATGGAGGCGAACCTGGGCTTCCTCATCGCGGCGGGGTTCACCCCCGACCAGGCCGCCTGGGCGAGCACGACCACGTACATGTACACGCTCGGCTTCGTCACCGAGGAGCAGGGCGTGCAGCCCCTCCCCGGTGAGCGGCGCCCCGGCTACGACGTGGCCGAGCGCGCCGAGCGGCTCGCCGACTACCCCCTGGCGGCGGCCGCGGGCGGGCAGCTCTTCGCGGCGTACGACGAGCGCTTCGAGGAGGGGCTGCGACTGATCGTCGCGGGCATCGAGGCGCGTTACGGGGTCGCCTGACCGGTCCCCGCGCGGGGAGTGCGCCGCGCATCCGGCAGGCCGAGCAGCCCGTGGCGCATGAGCGGCGTGGCCCACTTCTCGACGTACCGGTTCAGCAGCCACGCGAGCGTCAGCATGGCGCCGACCGTCGCCACGAAGGTGACCGCGGACGGCAGGCCGAGCCGGCGGTGGAAGAGCTCTATGGCCACCCACCCCAGGTGCTCGTGGACCAGGTAGAAGGGGTACGTGAGGGCGCCCGCGACCGTCAGCCAACGCCAGTTCGCCCAGCGCATCCAGCCGAGCGCGATGACCGCGACGGCGGCGAAGCCCAGCGTGACGACGGCGACGATCACGAACGAGGAGCGGTTGAAGAAAGCGTCCGGGTTCGCCGGGCGCCACAGTCCGGCGACCGCGTAGTGCTGGCCGATCAGCCAGCTGACGGCGACCACGCCCCACGCGGTGACGTCGCGCCGGTCGCGGTGGACGAGGTACAGGCCGATGCCGCCGATGAAGAACGGGGCGTACTCCGGCATCAGGACGAGGGTGAGCAGGGGCTCTCCGGACGCCTGCGTGAGGGCCGCGGCCAGTGTCCACACCGCGCAGAACAGCAGGACGCGGCGGCGCGTCGCGCCCGGCAGGACGACGCACACGGCGAACAGCGCGTAGAAGCGCAGCTCCGCCCACAGCGTCCAGCACACGCCCAGCACCCGGTCCACGCCCAGGGGTTGCTGCAGCATGGTGAGGTTCACCAGCGCGTCGCTGGGCGACACCGTCCTGTACGCCACCGCGGGCAGCGCGAACACGGCCGTGACCAGGACGATCGCCACCCAGTAGGCGGGCAGCAGACGGGAGGCGCGGGAGGCGAAGAAGGAGCGCAGGGGCCTGCCCCAGCCGCTCATGCAGATCACGAACCCGCTGATCACGAAGAAGATCTGCACGCCGAGACAGCCGTACGAGAACCAGCCGTGCAGGGACGGGAACTGGGTGCTCGGCGAAGTGCCCCAGGCGCGGGTCACCTCGCCGCCGCGGCCGCCGTAGTGGTAGGCGGCCACCATCAGCGCGGCGATCAGGCGCAGGCCGTCGAGCGCGAACAGGCGCGACGCCGCGCGCTTGGCGGGCCGGGGCGCCGTGATCTCCGGTTCGGGTACCGGTACGGGCAGCGGGGTGGTGCCGGTGACGGTCATCCGAGTGCGGCTCGCTTGAAGGAACGGGCCCGGCGGGCGACCCGTCGCACGGTCGCGTTGCGCGGAATGAACGCGAGCTGCGTCGGGATCGCGCCGGGCAGGCCGAGGGAGGTCAGGCGGCGCCGTTTGAAGTAGCGCCAGGTGTGGTCGTCGAGCCGTGTCGAGAGGTAGCGCTCGGCGGCCGGGCGCAGGTCCGGGTAGATCTTGGCCTGCATCGCGAAGCCGACCGCCCGCAGGAGATCGGTCAACTCGGCCACGGACAGGCCCTGTTCCTGTGACGTGACACCGGGCCGGTCCGCCAGCTCGGGCAGCAGTGCGTCGACGATCGTGACCGGGACCCGGTTGCTGTTCTGGTACGGGGCCAGGCGGTCCAGGAGCGTGGACGTGCCGACCCGGGCCACCGGGATGCCGTACAACGTCGACGCCGTGAGCAGCGCGGTGGAGAAGCAGCCGACGACCAGGGCGGGGCGCATCCGCTGGTAGAGGACCTCGGCGAGAACCGGGGTGTCCAGGACGGTCAGCTCGACGCCGAGCTGCTCCGCCTCCTTCTCCAGGGTGCGCGACCAGCGGGCCGGTGCGGTCGGGTGCGGTTTGAACACGACGCTGCGGTGGCCCAGTTGGACGGCTCCGCGCATCATGCGCACGTGCAGGTCCTCTTCCTCCTCGGGGGTGAGGATGTCGAGGGCGGAGAGGTACTGGCCGAGCAGCAGGGCCGGTTCGCCCGCGACGTGCGGCAACTCGTCCGCCGTGTCGCCGAGTTCGGACAGGACCTTCAGGAAGTCCTCCGTCGGGACGACCTCGGGCGGGACGCCGAACTCCGTGAGCAGCAGCGGCGTGAGGCCGGGCACGAGGTCGAGGTGGAGCAGGCGGCGCACGCGCGTGCCGACCAGCGGGTCGATCTTGTTGCGGGTGGGGCCGTAGCTCATCAGGCCGTCCGCGTACACGTCGACAGGAGCGCCGGTGAAGATCTGGGCGACGGCCATCGCGGGGTTGACCTGGATCGACTCGACGGCCAGCTCGACGTCGTCGTCGCCGAGGCCCCAGTGGAGCCTCAAGTACCGCTCCCACAAGGGGAGATCGTCGCCGCGGGGCGCCCAGCCGCCCGGGTGGAAGGGCGAGATCGCCTCGTTCCAGGACAGCACCTCGTCGAAGCGGTCGCGCAGCCGCGCGAAGCCGGGCATCTGGTCGACGGACGGGGTGGTCTCGGGCGTCGCCGTGTTGTTGGCGACCAGCAGTATCGTCCGGTCCACCGGGGCGAACCGCTCGGCGTCCAGGGCGGCCGCGAGCGTCGCGGTCCCGTACAGGGTCGAGGAGAGGAAGATGCGCGTCGTCATGCCGCGGCCTCCGCACTGACCGGGCGGCGGCGCAGCCGGCGCAGTCGCGTGGCCCGTTCCAGGTCCATCGAGTCCAGCGCGTCGTCGAGCACCTGCTGCGGCATGCGCTTGAGCGCCGCCGCGCTGAGGGACTTCAATTTGCGCGCCACGGGTGGTTCGAACCTTTCGATGGATCCCAAGTGGTGGGAAATGATGGCGCAGTACGTGCGCACGGCCTTCGGGAGAAGCTGATCCGCGTCCCGGTCCCGGGCCGTTTCCCGTACGACTTCGTCGAATGCCCGAATGAAATCGAGCTGGCGTACGTCGCCGATCTGGGTGAGTGACGACGCCACCCCGCGCCGGTAGAAAACGCCCAACAGGCCGACCGCCGCGAAGGATTTCGCCTCGCGGTGCAGCCGCCAGATCCACGGCCGGTCCTCCGCCGTGCGCAGCCCGTCCGTGAAGTGCAGCAGCCCCTCGTCGGCGAGGCGGCGGTGGTACATCCCGGCCCACGCGTAGGCGTAGTCGACGGACGTCGAGCGGTCGGCCGGCAGGATCGCGTCCCGCGGATCCATCACGACGCCCCGCAGACCGTGCGGCACGCGGTGGATGGAGCGGGCCCGCGCCGTGCACTGCACATGGTCCGTGCGCACGAAATCGCAGCCCAACTCCTCTATGGCAGAAAGGAGTTGGGGGTAGTAGCCGGGGGCGAGCCAGTCGTCGCCGTCCAGGAAGGTGAGGTATTCACCGCGGGCGGTGTCCAGGCCGGTGTTGCGTGCGGTGGCGAGTCCCCCGTTCTGTTCGTGTCGCACGACGACCGCGCCGGGCAGCTCGCGCTCGGCGCGCGCGAGAATGTCCGGTGTCTCGTCCTTGGAGCAGTCGTCGACGAGAATGAATTCGAAGTCGTCCCGTGCGTTGGCACGCAGACTTCTGAGGGTGTCGGGCGCGTATTGCTGCACGTTGTAGAACGGCACGATGACGGAGAGCTTGACCACGTCGGTGACGTTAGGCGGCGGCCCGGCATTCGTCTTGACCGGCAACTTGATGTCAGGTGAACGACGTGTGGCGGGACCGTGAACCGGCCCCGCCGCAGGGCAATTCCCGGCCCGATTCGCCATTCGTCGGTGTGCTGTTAACCGTTTGTTGCACTCCGGTTGGGCCGCGGCTCGAAATGCCTTCCTACGTTCTTGGACGTGCCAGCAAGTACAGCCAAGCAACGGCGGATCGCCGTACTCGCGGACTCCGACACCCGATGGAAGTGGGGCTCGCTCACCGCGAACCGCATCGCTCCTGACGGTGCCGCCCTCGACGGGTACCTCCTGCGAGGCCGCGCCACCCCCACCCCCCGCCAGCTCACCGAGGTCGGCGTCCGCGCCGACAGCCTCCGCGAGGTCACCGCGGTCGAGTTCCTGCGTGACATGGAGCGCTCCGCGCACAGCGGATCCGCCGCGTACGACGTGGTCGTCCTCGCCCTCGTCGGCGGGGCCGTCCAGGCCGTGCTGCACGGACTCGCGCACGCCTGGCGGGGGCTCGCACGGCGGCCCGTCGTCGTCACCGGCTACGTCGGCGTCGTCTACGAGAAGCTCGCGGACGGGCTGCTGCTGCGGCACGGCGCGGACGTGGTCCTCGCCAACTCGGCCCACGACGCGGAGCGTTTCCGCGCCGTGTACGAGGGGGTCGGCGCGGACGCGTCCTCGGTGACCGAGTGCGCGCTGCCCTTCCTCGGCGGCGAGCCCTACGCGGAGGAGCACGACCCGTACACGGTCGTCTTCGCCGCGCAGCCGTCCGTGCCGGACACCCCGGCCGACCGGATGTACCTCCTCGACCGCCTGGTGCGGCACGCCCGTTCGCACCCGCGGCGGGAGGTCCTGCTCAAGCTGCGCAGCAAGCCCGGCGAGCACACCACGCACATCGAGGAGGTGCCGTACCAAAAGCTCGTGCAGCGCCTGGACCCGCCGCCCAACCTCCGTCTCGTCTACGGGAACATGGGCGAGGTCCTCGACCGTACGGACCTGCTGGTCACGGTCAGTTCGACGGCCGCGCTGGAGTCCCTGCACCGGCGCATCCCCACCGCGCTCCTCACCGACCTCGGTGTGCGCGAGGCGCTCGGCAACCACCACTTCACGGGCTCCGGCTGCCTGGTGTCGTGGGACCAGTTGGACGCCGGGCTGCTGCCGGAGCCCGATCCGCGGTGGCTCGCCCGGCAGGGCGTCGTCGCCGGAGGCACCCCCGGCGGCGGAGGGACGTACGAGAACGCCTTCGACGGGGCGCGGGCCAAGGTCGACGGGCTCCTCGCGCACGACCGTCCGGGTCTCGCGCCGTACTACAGCGTCACCACCGCCCCCGGCTACCTGCCGCGCATCCTCGCCCGCCACCACCTCGGCGTGGACGGCGTCCCGCTGCCCGGCGCGCCCGCCGCCGACAAGGAGCC
>NZ_JAAGMG010000873.1 GCF_010548525.1 Streptomyces sp. SID14478 | reverse complement strand
CTCCCGCGCGGGCGGCGGCGTCGGCCGCGTTCTGGGCCAGCTCGACGACCAGCCGGTCGCGGTAGCCGCCGAGTGCGAGGTCCTCCTCGGCGTTCGCGTCCTCCCGGAAGCGTGCCGCGCTCCCGGTCCACGCGTCCAGCACCCCGCGCCGGAGTCCGGCGGTGCCGAACGGGTCCACGCCCTGCGGCGCCGGATGCGCGGCCTTGCTGACGCTCACGGTGTCTCCCTCTGGGCGGCTCTTGCGGTGGGCCCGCACGGTATCGCGGCTACCCGCCTGCCCCTCGGGGCACGTCGCCGTCCACCCGCCGGTGGGGGCTGGTCGCGCAGTTCCCCGCGCCCCTGAGATGCGCACTTCGTGCGCCGAAATGCGCATCTCCCGATGAAGGCGCGGCGAAGCCGCAAGCCTTCTAGGGGCGCGGGGAACTGCGGACCAGTCACGACGAAAGCCGCACCCGGAATGGCCCTACGAGTGGCCCAGATCGTCCGCGCCGCCGTCGGCGACCGCCCCGACCGACCCGGCATCCGCCTCCACGCGGAGCGGCATCGCGTCCACCAATGTCTCGTCGATCACCGGCGGAGCCGGACGCGGCGGCGTCGGCATGACCGCGGCCTCCGAGTGCCCCCCGCACCCGTACGCGAGCGAGACGACCCGCCCGTCGGCCGGCGAGAACTCATTGGCGCAGACCCCGAAGGCCTGGCCGAGCGATCCGCCGATCGGGGCGAGGAACCCGCACGAGACACAGGTGGCCGGCGCCGCCTGCGCCATCGGGGTCTTCGCGCCGAAGCCCTCGTCCCAGCGGTCGGCGGCGACGTGCAGGCCGTAGCGCGACAGGACCCGCGCCCGGCGCATGCCGAGCTCCTCGGCGACCGCCGCGATCGAACCGCGGGTCGGCACGATCGGCAGTTCCCCGACCGGGCCCTCGGTCACCTCGGCGTCCTCGGCCTCGACCAGCTCCGCCATCTCCTCGGACAACGGGGAGTTCGGCGGCGGTACGTCGTCGCCGGAGTAGCCGGGCTCCAGGCGCAGGTCGTCGGCCTCGGTGGGCAGCAGGTCGCCGGGGCCCAGGTCGCCGGGGCGCAGCCGCTCGCTCCAGGGCACCCATTCGGGGGCGAGGAGGGCGTCCGGGCCCGGCAGCAGCACCGTCTCGTCGAGGGTGACGTACTTGGCACGGGAGGCGCGGGCCACGGTCACGGCCCAGCGCCAGCCCCGGTAGCCGAACTCCTTGCACTCGAAGAGGTGCGTGACGACGCGGTCGCCCTCGACGACCGTCTCGACGTGCTCGCCGACCACTCCGGGCGCGGCAGCCTCCTCGGCCGCCGTACGGGCGAGGTCGACCGCCTCGGCGCACAGGCGGTCAGGGGTGCGGCTTCGCGTTGTCGCTGCGCTCACAGGTATCGCTTCTCTCCTACGCCGTCTCACGAGTGCGCCATCCTGTGTGCGGGGGCGCGGACGGAGCGGACCGGAGGGCCGCGTCGACGTCCGCACCCGACGTTCCGGGCGCACCTACGCCATCCATTCTGCGGGATGGCCGAGAGGCGCGCGGCCGATAACAACCGCCGCGGGCGCGCTACGCACGCTACCTCTTCCTGCGCCCTGCGCCCACACCGACGTACGAGCCGCACCTGACGCGAAAGCAGACCCGCGCCCCCATATCGGCACTAGTACGCCGTTCAGGGGGCACTATTGCTGGGTGGCTACCGCAAGGTCGTCGTCCGGTCCGTCGTCACGCGCGGCGGGTGCGACGGCGTACGGACACGGCGGTTCGGGCCCGGTGCGCGGGGCCGTCCGCAAGATCGGGCGCGCCCTGCACCTGCCGTTCACGGGCACCGCGCGGGGCATCCGGAAGGCGACACACGCGCACGGCGCGGGCGAGTCGGGCCTCGGAAAACTGATCGAACTGCACGCGGTGAACGGCGCGGGCGACGTCATGATCACCGTCGCGCTCGCCTCGACGGTGTTCTTCTCGGTGCCGACGGACGAGGCGCGCGGGCGCGTCGCCCTCTACCTGGCCATCACGATGGCCCCCTTCACGCTCCTCGCGCCCGTCATCGGCCCGCTCCTGGACCGGCTGCCGCACGGGCGGCGGGCCGCGATGGCCGGATCCATGCTGGCGCGGGCACTGCTCGCGATCGTCCTGTCGGGGGCGGTGGTGACCGGCGGCATCGAGCTGTACCCGGCCGCGCTCGGCGTGCTGGTCGCCTCCAAGGCGTACGGAGTGGTCCGTTCCGCGGTCGTGCCGCGGCTGCTGCCGCCCCGGTTCTCCCTGGTCAAGGCCAATTCGCGGGTCACGCTCGGCGGGCTGCTCGCGACCGGGGCCGCCGCGCCGGTCGGGGCCGGGCTGCAGATGCTCGGGCCGCGCTGGCCGCTGTACGGCGCCTTCGTGCTCTTCATGACCGGGATGTTCCTGTCGTTCACGCTGCCGCCCAAGGTCGACTCGGCCAAGGGCGAGAGCAGGGCGCTGCTGGTCGCCGACGAGGAGCATCTGCACGGCGCCGGCAGGAAGCAGCGCAAGCCCGGGCTGCGGACGGTCGGCACGTCCGTGACCCACGCCCTCGCCGCGAACGCCACGCTGCGCTGCCTGTCCGGGTTCCTGATCTTCTTCCTCGCGTTCCTGCTGCGCGAGCATCCGCTGACCGGGCAGAGCGCGGCCGTCTCCCTCGGCCTGGTGGGCGTCTCGGCCGGGGCGGGCAACGCGCTGGGCACGGCCGTGGGGGCCTGGCTGAAGGCGCGCGGGCCCGAGATCATCATCGTGACGGTGCTCGGGGTGGTCCTCGGCGCCGCGATCGTCTCGGCGATCTTCTTCGGGGCGTTCATGACGGCGTGCCTGGCGGCGTTCGCCGGGTTCGCGCAGGCCCTGGCGAAGCTGTCGCTGGACGCGACGATCCAGCGGGACGTGCCGGAGGCCGTGCGGACCTCCGCGTTCGCCCGCTCCGAGACGCTGTTGCAGATGGCCTGGGTCATCGGCGGCGCGATCGGGATCGCGCTGCCCCTGAACGGCGTGCTGGGCCTGTCGGTGGCGGCGGGGATCGTGGCGCTGGGCTGGCTGTCGACGGTGCGGGGGCTCCTTTCGGCGGCCCGGCACAGCGGACCCGCGCGGACGCGGGTGGCCTAGGGGCTGTCTTCGGGGGCGCCGCGGAAGAGCCGCGAGGGTGCGAACGCGCCGACGGACCACCCACCCCGAGACGGACCGGCGGCGCCAGATAGCCTTCGCCCATGACCTCCCAGCGTTTCGTAGTGCGCCACAGGCGCACCGTGGCCGCCGTCGGTGCCGTCGGCGCCGGACTGCTCGTCCTCTCCGCCTGCGACAAGCCGACCCCGCTGGCCACCGTCACGGTGGGCCGCAGCACGGTGAACTCCGAGGCCTCCTGCTACAACGACGGCAAGGCGCTCAAGCCGACGTCGCTGGAGGGCTGCCTCAAGGACAAGGACGCCAAGTCCATCAAGGTCGACCCCGACGAGACGGTCCGCTTCGGCGTCGACCCGGACATCGCGGACAAGGGCTGGACGCTCCTGATGAACGGTCAGCCGCTCACGGACTCCAGCAAGAAGACGTACCGCACGGTCCCGGGCAGCGTGTTCTTCAACCAGCAGTACGGCGCCACCGGCGGCTCGACCACCGTGACGATCCTGCAGGGCGGCAACTCCAAGGCGTACGGCCTGTGGTCGTTCAAGCTGAAGAAGGACTCCTGACGGATACCGGCACCGCCCCGCGCGGACGCGTACTGATCGCCACCGCCGTCCCGGTCGAACGGGACGCGGTGGCGCGCGGACTGCGTGCACCGCACCCGGCGATCGACGTCGTCGCCGTCGGCGTCGGTCCCGCGGCCGCGGCGGCCGGCACCGCCACCGCTCTCACCACGGCCGAACTGACCGGCCGCCCCTACACGCTGGTCGTCTCGGCCGGCATCGGCGGCGGCTTCACCGCCCCGCCGGGCGCGCTCCTGATCGCCGACGCGATCACCGCCGCGGACCTCGGCGCCGAGACCCCCGAGGGTTTCGTCCCGGTCACCGAACTCGGCTTCGGCACCGTCACCCACCGTCCGCCGGCGTCCCTCGTACGAGACCTCGCCGCGGCCACCCGCGCGGCCGTCGGCACCGTGCTCACGGTCTCCACCGTGACCGGCTCCGCCGACCGTGCCGCACTGCTCGCCCAGCGCCACCCCGGCGCCGTCGCCGAGGCGATGGAAGGCTTCGGTGTCGCCGAGGCCGCCGCCGCGCACGACGTGCCCGTGGCCGAGATACGCGCCGTCTCCAACGCCGTCGGGCCCCGCGACCGCGA
Organism: Streptomyces sp. SID14478; assembly: GCF_010548525.1. Lineage (GTDB taxonomy): Bacteria > Actinomycetota > Actinomycetes > Streptomycetales > Streptomycetaceae > Streptomyces. The sequence continues at coordinate 7,132 of NZ_JAAGMG010000873.1, read as the reverse complement.
CGCCTGGCGCATCGGTGACGCGCTCGCCGCACTCACCGACGCGTTCGGGAAGTCTGCGCCCGTACTGGAGAGTTGGAAGAACACATGACGGAAACGACGGACACCACCCGCATCGCCTTCTCGCCCTGCCCGAACGACACCTTCGTCTTCGACGCCTGGGCCCACGGCCGCGTCCCCGGCGCCCCCGCGCTGGACGTGACCTTCGCCGACATCGACATCACGAACGGCGTCGCGGAGCGCCGCGACCCCTCGTTCGACGTCCTCAAGGTCTCCTACGCCGTCCTGCCGTACGTCCTCGACGACTACGCGCTGCTGCCGTGCGGCGGCGCGCTCGGACGCGGCTGCGGGCCGCTCGTCCTGACCCGCGAGCCGGGCGTCGACCTCTCCGACAAGCGCGTCGCGGTGCCCAGCGAGACCTCGACCGCTTACCTGCTGTTCCGGCTGTGGGCGGCCGACGTCGTGCCCGGCGGAGGGGTCGGCGAGATCGTCGTCCTGCCGTTCCACGAGATCATGCCCGCGGTGCGCGACGGGAAGATCGACGCCGGACTCGTCATCCACGAGGCCCGGTTCACGTACCAGAACTACGGCCTGCACAAGCTCGCCGACATGGGCGAGCACTGGGAGGCCACGACGGGCCTGCCGATCCCGCTCGGCGCGATCATCGCGCGCCGCGACCTGGGCACGCAGCGGCTTCGCGAGTACGCGGACGCCGTGCGCACCTCGGTCAGGATGGCGTGGGACGACCCCGAGGCGTCCCGCCCGTACGTCATGGAGCACGCCCAGGAGATGGACCCGTCCGTCGCCGACCAGCACATCGGCCTGTACGTCAACGAGTTCACGGCCGACCTCGGCGAGGACGGCTACGCGGCGATCCGCGGGCTGCTGACCCGGGCCGCCGCCGAGGGCCTGGTCCCGGCCCTGGCCCCGGACGCGCTCACCTTCCCGTAGCGGACGGCGGGCGCGCTCGCCGCACGCATGCCGGGGCCGCGGCCGTCAGACGTCCAACTGGTCCGCCACCGCGCGCAGCAGGCCGGCGATCTTCGCGCCGGCGGCCTTGTCGGGGTAGCGGCCGCGCTCCAGCATCGGCGTGATGTTCTCCAGAAGCGTCGTCAAGTCCTGGACGATGGAGGCCAGTTCGTCCGGCTTGCGACGCTGGGCGGCGGCTACGGACGGGGTCGGGTCGAGGATCGTGACGGAGAGCGCCTGGTCACCGCGCTGGCCGGCGACCACTCCGAACTCGACGCGCTGGCCGGGCTTGAGGGCGTCGACACCGTCGGGCAGTACGGAGGAGTGCACGAAGACGTCGCCGCCGTCGTCGCGGGAGAGGAAGCCGAAGCCCTTCTCGCTGTTGAACCACTTGACCTTGCCGGTAGGCACCTGGAGTCCTCGTCCTCGTCACGGAAAGAAAACACTCTGGAGAGCAGTACAGCGGGTCGTGGTCCGACCCGCCGCCACCAAGACTATGGGTCCCGGGGTCCCTGACAAGACGTCCGTGCTTGTCCCCCTGCGCTGGGAACTACCCTGGCTGGGTGCGCGACAAAACCCAAGCCAATTCCCGGGCGGCCGATACCGGACCCGGCGACGGCCTCGTGAAAGCGGGCGGCATCGTCTTCGTCGTGGGGGCGATCGCCACCCTCGTCACGGTGGCCCCGCTGTTCCTCCACACCGACACGTTCCCGCCCGTCGCCTACGCGGTGTGCATGCTGATGGGCGTCGGCTTCCTGCTGGCCGCGGCCGGCGTGCTGCGCGGCGTCGCGGCTCAGCGGCGGGCGGGACGCGCGGCGCGCTCCACGTAGCCCTCCAGCCAGGCCGGGAACTCGGTCAGGTCGCTCAGGATCACGTCCGCGCCGGCCCCGCGCAGCTCGTCCGCGTCGCACGGGCCGGTCGTGACGCCCACCGAGAACGCGTCGGCGGAGCGCGCCCCGCGCACGTCGCCGGTGTGGTCGCCGACGTAGACGCTCGCGCCGTACTCGCGCAGCGCCTCCGCCTTGCCCTCGGCCCACAGGTTGCCGACGACGGCGTCCGCGTCGATGCCGAGGTGCGCCAGGTGGAGCTTGGCGTTCGGCTCGTACTTGGCGGTGACGACCATCGTGCGGCCGCCCGCGGCGTGCACCGCGGCCATCGCCTCGTGGACGCCCGGCAGGGCCGGCGTCGGCTCGATCGCGTATGTGGGATACATCTCACGGAACAGGTCGACCATCGCCGGGATGCGCTCCGGCGGGCACCAGTTGGCGAGCTCGTCGACGAGCGGCGGGCCCAGGCGCGTGACGACCAGGTCCGCGTCGATGTACATGCCGGTCCGCTCGGACAGGGCCACCCAGGTCGCCCGGATACCGGGGCGGGAGTCGATCAGGGTCATGTCGAGGTCGAAGCCGACGGTGGGGCCGTCGGTGATTTCCGGGTCAGTGAGGGCAGCCATGAGGGCCATTGTGCCCCGGCATACGATGAGCTTCCCAGCCGTACTTAGCTAAGCCTTACCAGGCCCGTCTCCGGGGAGCCCCATGCCTGTCGGACGCCGCGGCGTCAGGATCCTCGCGATCGTGGCGGCCGCTGTGGCGCTGGCCCTCGCGGTCCTGCTGAGTCTCGCGGTGGGCGCGCGGGCGATCGCGCCATCCGCCGTGTTCGACGCCCTGCTGCACGGCGGGCACAGCGACGCCGCCGAGGTGGTCCGGGGACTGCGCCTGCCGCGCACCGTCGTCGGCCTGATGGTCGGCGCGGCCCTCGCGCTGGCCGGCACGGCACTGCAGGGCATCACCCGCAACCCCATCGCCGACCCGGGCATCCTCGGCATCAGCCAGGGCGCCTCGGTCGGCGTCGTCCTCGCCCTCGCCTACCTCGGGATCCACACGCTCACCGGGTACGTGTGGTTCGCGTTCGCCGGGGCCGGGGCCGCCTCCGTCGCCGTGTACGCGATCGCGTCCAGCGGGAGGGGCGGGGCGACGCCGGTGAAGCTCGCGCTCGGCGGCGCCGCGATCAACGCGCTCCTCGTCTCGGTCACCACCGCGGTCCTCACCACCAAGGCCTCCGCGCTCGACGAGTTCCGCTTCTGGCAGGTGGGCTCGCTCGCCGGGCGGGACAGCGAACTGATCGGCCAGATCTGGCCGTTCCTCGTCGTGGGCGCCGTCCTCGTGCTGTCCGTCGCCCGCGGGCTCGACGCGCTCGCGCTCGGCGAGGACGTGGCGAAGGGTCTCGGCCAGCGGGTGGCGACGGTCCGGATCGTGGGCGGGCTCGGCGCCACCGTCCTCACCGGGGTGGGCGTCGCGGCGGCAGGGCCGATCGCGTTCATCGGGCTCGCCGTGCCGCACATCGCCCGTGCCCTGGTCGGCTCCGACCACCGCTGGCTGCTGCCCATGGCAGCCCTGGTCGGCCCGGTGATGCTGCTGATCCCGGACACGATCGGCCGGGTCGTCTTCCCGCCGAGCGAGGTGCCCGCGGGCGTCATGACGGCACTGATCGGGGTCCCGTTCCTGGTGACCCTGGTCCGCAGAAAGGCGGTGCCCGCATGAGCACGCTCACCGGAGTGCGCCCGGCCGGTTACGCGGTCGTCCGCGCGGGCCGCGCCCGCTTCCTGCTGCACCGCAGGGCGACGGCGGTGGCGATCGCCCTGGTCGTCGTGCTCGCTGCGAGCTGTCTGGCGTACCTGTGCGTGGGCGAGACGTTCACCAGCCCCGCCGAGGTCCTCAAGGTCCTCACCGGGCAGCCCTCGCCGGACGAGCTCGTGGTCGGCACCCTGCGCGAGCCGCGGATGGTGGTCGGGCTGCTGGTCGGCGCCGCGTTCGGCGTCGCGGGCGCGCTCATCCAGACGGTCGCCCGCAACCCGCTCGCGAGCCCCGACATCATCGGCATCAGCCAGGGCGCCAGCGCGGTCACGGTGGCCGCGATGACCTTCGGTCTCACCTCGTACACGCTGCTGCCCTACGTCTCGGTGGCCGGCGGCGTCCTCGCGGCGGCCCTCGTCTACGTCTTCGCGTGGCGCGGCGGCCTGCACGCCACCCGGTTCGTGCTGATCGGCATCGGCTTCGCGATCGCCCTGCGCTCCCTCACCACCCTGTTCATGACCAAGGGCGACTACCTCGTCGCCCAGCAGGCGCAGATCTGGATGACCGGCTCGCTCAACGGGCGCGGCTGGACCGAGGCGCGGCCGCTGGCCTGGAGCCTGCTCCTGCTCGCCCCCTTCGTCGCCTGGGCGGCCCGCGCGCAGCGCACGGTCGCGATGGACGACGACACGGCGACGGCGCTCGGGGTGCGCCTCGGCCACGTACGCCTGGGGCTCGTGGCGCTCGGCGTCGTCCTGGCCTCGCTGGCCACGGGGGCGGCCGGCCCGGTGGACTTCGTGGCGCTGCTCGCCCCGCAGATCGCCCGCCGCCTCACCCGCACCGCACAGATCCCGCTGCTGTGCTCGGCGCTGCTCGGCGCGGTGATCGTGGTCGTCGCCGACCTGCTGGCCCGCCGGCTGTTCTCGCCCACGGAGCTGCCGGTCGGCGTGCTCACGGCCGCGGTCGGCGCCCCGTACCTGATCTGGCTGATCGTCCGCAGCCGTACCGTCCGCCCTTCCGGAGGCACCGCATGAGCCGGCTCTCGGCCCGCGATCTGACGCTCGCCTACGAGGACCGCACCGTCGTGCACGACCTCGAACTGGCCCTGCCCGACGGCGAGGTCACGGTGATCGTCGGCCCGAACGCCTGCGGCAAGTCGACGACGCTGCGGGCGCTCGGCCGGCTGCTCAAGCCGGCGGGCGGCTCGGTCCTCCTCGACGGCAAGTCCCTCGCGAGCGTCCCCACCAAGAAGATCGCCCAGCAGATCGGCCTGCTGCCGCAGAGCCCGGTCGCGCCCGAGGCGATCAGCGTCGCCGACCTGGTCTCGCGCGGCCGCCAGCCGCACCAGAGCTGGTGGCAGCAGTGGTCGGAGGCGGACGAGAAGGCAGTGACGGAGGCCATGGAGCGCACGGACGTCGCCGCCCTCGCGGAGCGCAACGTCGACGAGCTGTCCGGCGGCCAGCGCCAGCGCGTCTGGATCGCGATGGCCCTCGCCCAGGAGACGGACATCCTCCTGCTCGACGAACCGACCACGTTCCTGGACATCTCCCACCAAGTCGAAGTCCTCGATCTGGTACGCCAGTTGAACCACGACAAGGGCCGTACGATCGCCCTCGTCCTGCACGACCTCAACCAGGCCGCCCGTTACGCCGACCACCTGGTCGCCATGAAGGAGGGCCGCATCGTCGCCGAGGGCGCCCCGGCGAAGGTCGTCACGGCCGAGCTGGTGCGGGAGGTGTTCGGCCTGGAGTGCGTGGTCGTCCCCGATCCGGTGACGGGATCACCGCTGGTGGTTCCGGGCGCGCCCTGGAGCGGCGCCCCGTAAGGGGCGCGGGGAACTGCGCGAAGCAGGACCACGGTCCGCAGTCGGCAACGAACGCCAACCCGGCAGACGAGATCCCGAAAGGCAGCTCATGCACCGACACCGCACCACTGTCCTAGGAACGCTCACCCTCACCGCCGCCCTCTCCCTGTCGGCCTGCACCTCTGACGGCCCGGCGAAGGACAACCCCGGCAAAACCCCCGTCGGCGCCAGCCATACGGTCAAGACCGCCATGGGCGACGTAAAAGTCAAGAACGCCCCGAAACGCGTCGTCGTCCTCGACACCGCCGAACTCGACTCGGCGATCACCCTCGGCGTGAAGCCCGTCGGAGCCACCCGCGCCGGAGCCGAACAGGCCTTCCTCTCCTACCTGCCGAAGTCGCGGACCACGGGCATCACCGAGGTCGGCGAGATCGCGAACCCGAACCTGGAGAAGATCGCGGGCCTCAAGCCCGACCTGATCCTCAGCAGCAAGGTCCGCGACGGCGGGCGCTACCAGCAGCTCAGCGCCATCGCGCCCACGGTCCTCACCGAGTCGACCGGCTACCCCTGGAAGCAGAACTTCCTCGTCCACGCCGACGCCCTCGGCAGGAAGCCGCAGGCCGAGCAGGCCGTCAAGCAGTACGAGACCCATGTCGCCGCGGTCACCAAGGCGCTCGGCGGGAAGGCCCGGGCGGCCGCGACGGACGTGAACGTCGTCCGGTTCGTCGAGGGCGCCGACATCCGCATCTACGGCAAGCAGAACTACATCGGCACGATCCTCGCCGACGTCGGCGTCGGCCGGCCCGCGATCACCGACAAGGCCAAGGACGGCTTCTCCTACGACGTCAGCCCCGAGCAGATCGACAAGGCGGACGCCGACGCCATCTTCACGTCCACCTACGGCGATCCGGGCAAGGCGAAGGTCACGCAGACCACGACGAGCGGCCTGTGGCGGGGGCTGCGGGCGGTCCGCGACGACCGGGTCTTCCAGGTCGACGACGAGCTGTGGATCCAGGGCATCGGCTACACGGCGGCCGGCAGGATCCTCTCGGAGCTGCAGTCGGACCTCGGCGGCTGACCCCGCCGCCCGGCCCGGCTCCTCAGCCCCGGGTCCGCTGCGAACGCCACACCAGGTACAGCGCGGAGGCGACCGCGGCGCACCGCAGCACCCAGGGCCAGGTCTCGTCGAGCGCGCCGCTCATCCGGCCGTCCGCGATCGGCGCGCCCCACCGCCCCTCGGTACGCCCCCACAGCCAGACGCCGCCGCCGACCGCGACGAGCCCCGGCACCCCGAACACGGCCCACTTCTTCTGGCCCAGGGTCAGCCGCCGGGACAGATAGACGACGGCCCAGCCGATGAGCAGCACCAGGACGTTGCCGAGGACCGCGCCGACGACGAGGGCCGCGGCGGCGAGCAGCAGCAAGGGGTTCGTCCAGCCGCCGACGGGCACGGCCCGGGGCCGCAGGCGCCGCCTGCGCCGCGGCGCGTACTCCTCGTCCTCGGCGTCGTCCTCCTCGTACTCCTCGTACTCCTCCTCCGGTTCCGGCTCCGGCCGCTTGCGCAGGTCGGGGCGGGCGGGCCGCTTGAGGATGTCGGGGATCTCCACCCCGCCCGTGAACCCGGGCACGCTGTCCGTGTCGGCGAGCGAGCCGGTGCCGCCGGCCCCCAGGCGCCACCAGTCGGTCTCCCCCTCGGCCTCGCCGAGCTCGTCCGTGCCGGCCAGGTGCGGGGGCGAGGGCGCGTCGTCCGGCTCGGGCCTGTCCCGCTTCTCGCGCCGCTCGCGCTTCTCCC
>NZ_JAAGMG010000834.1 GCF_010548525.1 Streptomyces sp. SID14478 | reverse complement strand
CGGCCGCCGGCTGGTCGCGAGCCCGGTCGCCGAGCGGGCCGAGGAGGCGGGCATCGAGGTGCTCAAGCCCGCCAAGCCGCGCGACGAGGAGTTCCTCGCCCGGCTGCGCGAGATCGGTCCCGACTGCTGCCCGGTCGTCGCGTACGGGGCGCTGCTGCCCAAGACCGCGCTCGACGTGCCGACGCGCGGCTGGGTCAATCTGCACTTCTCGCTGCTGCCCGCCTGGCGCGGGGCGGCGCCCGTGCAGCACGCGGTCATGGCGGGCGACGAGATCACCGGCGCGTCCACCTTCCTCATCGAGGAGGGCCTGGACTCGGGCCCGGTGTACGGCACCGTGACGGAGGCAGTGCGGTCCACCGACACCAGCGGCGACCTATTGACCCGGCTGGCGTTCGCGGGCGCCGGACTGCTCGTCGCCACGATGGACGGGATCGAGGACGGCTCCCTGCACGCCGTCCCGCAGCCCGCCGACGGCGTCTCCCTCGCCCCGAAGATCACCGTCGAGGACGCACGGATCGACTGGGCGGCGCCCGCGCTGCGCGTCGACCGGGTGGTGCGGGGCTGCACGCCCGCCCCCGGCGCGTGGACCGAGTTCCGCGGCGAGCGCCTGAAGGTGCGCACGGCCGTGCTCGCGCCCGACCGCACCGACCTCGCGCCGGGCGAGCTGGGCGTCGGCAAGAAGAACCTGTACGTGGGCACGGGCTCGCACGCGGTGGAGCTGCTGTGGGTGCAGGCCCAGGGCAAGAAGCCGATGGCCGCGGCCGACTGGGCGCGCGGGGTGCGGATCGCCTCGGGCGAGCGCCTGGGCTGAGCCCGCGGGGGCCCGGGGGTGCGTCGGGTCGTAGGCTGGGAGGGTTCACCTCGGCGTACGACCCGTGCGTAGCGCCCGTACGACCCCACCAGCGGAGCACCTTTGAACGACCAGCCGTCCTCGTCGAACCGCCGCCCCCGTAAGCCGGGCAAGCCGTACCGCCGTCCGCAGAAGGACCCCGTGCGCATGCTCGCGTTCGAGGCGCTGCGCGCGGTCGACGAGCGGGACGCCTACGCGAACCTCGTCCTGCCGCCGCTGCTGCGCAAGGCCCGGGACAAGGGCGACTTCGACGCGCGGGACGCGGCGCTCGCGACCGAGCTCGTCTACGGGACGCTGCGCCGGCAGGGCACGTACGACGCGATCGTCGCCGCCTGTATCGACCGGCCGCTGCGCGAGGTCGACCCGCCGGTCCTCGACGTGCTCAACCTCGGGGTGCATCAGCTGCTCGGGACGCGCATCCCCACCCACGCCGCCGTGTCCGCGTCCGTGGAGCTGGCGCGGGTGGTGCTCGGCGACGGGCGCGCCAAGTTCGTCAACGCGGTGCTGCGCAAGGTGTCGGCGGACGATCTCGACGGCTGGCTGGCGAAGGTCGCGCCGTCCTACGACGAGGACCCCGAGGACCATCTCGCCGTGGTGCATTCGCATCCGCGATGGGTCGTGTCGGCGCTGTGGGACTCCCTGGGCGGGGGGCGTGCCGGGATCGAGGACCTGCTGGAGGCCGACAACGAGCGGCCCGAGGTGACGCTCGTGGCGCGGCCCGGGCGGACCACGGCCGAGGCCGTCCTCACGGAGGTCGGCGAGGAATCCGCGCTTCCCGGGCGCTGGTCCCCGTACGCCGTGCGGCTCGCGGAGGGCGGCGAGCCGGGCTCCTTCGACGTCGTGAAGTCGGGCCGCGCCGGAGTGCAGGACGAGGGGAGTCAGCTCGTCGCCCTTGCGCTCGCGAACGCGCCGATCGAGGGCTCCGACCGGAAGTGGCTGGACGGATGTGCCGGTCCCGGTGGCAAGGCCGCGATGCTGGCCGGGCTCGCGGCCGAGCGCGGGGCCGTGCTCCTCGCCTCCGAGAAGCAGCCGCACCGCGCCGGCCTCGTCGCCAAGGCGCTCGACGGGAACCCCGGGCCGTACCAGGTGATCGCCGCCGACGGCACCCGCCCGCCGTGGCTGCCCGGCACCTTCGACCGGATCCTGATGGACGTGCCCTGCACGGGACTCGGTGCCCTGCGCCGTCGCCCCGAGGCGCGCTGGCGCCGTCGCATCGAGGACCTGGAGGGGTTCGCCCCGCTCCAACGGTCCTTGCTGCGCGGGGCGCTCGAGGCCGTGCGGGTCGGCGGCGTCGTCGGGTACGCCACGTGCTCCCCGCACCTGGCCGAGACGCGGGCCGTCGTCGACGACGTGCTCAAGGGCAACGACGGCGCCGAACTCATCGACGCACGGCCCCTGTTGGAGGGTGTGCCGGCGGTCGGGGACGGCCCGGACATCCAGCTGTGGCCCCATCTGCACGGCACGGACGCGATGTACCTAGCGCTGATCCGGCGTACCGCCTGACGTCCCTCCTTAGGGCGAGTCTTCTGCGGGCGGGTCTGCCGAGGAGGCTGCGGCTTCCGAAGGGGCGCCTTCTGCGGACCTGCCTTCCGACGGCGCACCTCCCGGCTCCCGGGCCAGGGCGTGGGGCCACCACACGCGGGGTCCCACGTCCAGGAACAGGGCCGTCACCAGGACCGAGCGCACGATGAAGGTGTCCAGGAGCACGCCGAGCCCCACCGCGAAGCCGAGTTCGGCGAAGGCCACCATCGGCAGGGTGGCGAGCGCCGCGAACGTGCCCGCCAGGACCAGGCCCGCCGAGGTGATCACCGCGCCCGTCGCGGCGAGGCCCGTGACGACGCCGGGCCGCGTGCCCTGCCGCCCGGCCTCCTCACGGATACGGGTGGTCAGGAAGATGTTGTAGTCGATGCCGAGTGCCACCAGGAACACGAAGACGAACAGCGGGAAGTCCGTCGACTCGCCCGCGTAGTCGAAGAGGTGGCGGAAGGCGAGCGCGCTCACGCCGAGCGCCGCGGCGAACGACAGGACCACCGTCCCGATCAGCAGCAGCGGTGCGACCAGGGCCCGCAGCAGCAGCCCCAGGATCAGCAGCACGACCACCAGGACGAGCGGGATCACCAGCTTGTTGTCGTGGGCCGTCGCGCGGTCCATGTCGAGCAGCGTGGCCGAGCCGCCGCCCACCTTGGCGTCCGCGTCCGGCACGGCCGCCACCGCGTCGCGTACCCGCTGCACGGTGTCCCGGGCCGCCTGGCTGTCGGACGGGGCCGTGCTCGTCGCCTCGAACAGGACCCGGCCGTCGTGTTCCGGCGCGGTGCCGGGCGGTACGCCCACGCTCCGGCGCACGACACCCTCGGTCGCGGCGACGGCACGGCCCACCTGCTCGCCCTGCGCCTGGTTCGCGACGATGACGAGCGGGTCTCCGGTGCCCGCCGGGAAGTACGTCGCCGAGACCTCCTGCCCGACGATCGAGTCCGGCTTGTCCGTGAACGAGTCCGCGTTGCTGACGCCCTCGGCGCGCAGCTGCAACAGGCCGAGGGAGAGCGCCGCGAGCGCCACCGCCGTCACGCCCCAGACCAGGCGCGGCCTGCGCGCGATGCCGCGGCCGGCACGCGCCCAGACGCCCCGTTCGGTGGGTTCCGCGGAGCCCTCGTGCGGGATCACCGGCCAGAAGATCCACCGCCCGAAGATCACCAGCAGGGCCGGGAAGAGCGTCAGCATGGCGAGCAGGGCGATCGCGACACCGAGGGCGGCGACGGGGCCGAGGCCGCGCGTGGAGTTCATGTCGGCGGTCAGCAGCACCAGCATGCTGAGCACCACCGTCGCGCCGGACGCCAGCACCGCGGGGCCCGCCCGGTGCAGGGCCATCGCCATCGCCTCGTGCCGGTCCGCGTGGCGGCGCAGCTCCTCGCGGTAGCGGGCGACGAGCAGCAGGGCGTAGTCCGTCCCCGCGCCGAACACGAGGACCGTGAGGATGCCCGCGCTCTGCCCGTTCACCGTCAGGTCCGCGTGCCGGGCCAGCAGATAGATCAGCGCCTGCGCCGCGAACAGGGCCGCCACGACGCTCACCACCGGCACCAGCAACAGGGTGGGACTGCGGTAGGTGAACAGCAGGATCACGATCACGATGCCGAGCGCGGACAGCAGCAGGGTCGAGTCGATGCCCTCGAAGGCCTCGGAGAAGTCCGCCGACGTCCCGGCGGGGCCGGTGACGTGGATCTGCAGCCCGTCGGCCGACGTACCGGTGCGGTCGCGGACGGAGTCCACCGCGGGCCCGATCCGTTCCCAGCCCTTCGCGTCCATGGTCACCGGGACGGAGACCTGCGCCGCGGACGGCCGCACCTTCTTGTCGAAGACCGGGCCGGCGGCCTCCGTGCCGCGCAGTCCGTGGTCGCGCAGCTGCTTGAGCTCGCCCACGTCCTCGGCGATCCGGCTCCGGTCCGCCGCGGTGAGGCCGCCCTCGCGCGCGTAGACCACGATCGCGGGCAGGGTCTCCGGCCTGAAGTCACCGGAGAGGTCGAGGACTTGGGTCGACTCGGCCGAGCCGGGCAGCCAGGACTGGGCGTCGTTGTCCTGCGCGTCCGTGAGCTTCTGAGCCAGCGGCGCCGCACCCACCAGGATCACCAGCCACAGGAGCAGCACCAGCCACTTGCTGCGCCGCCCGCACACCAGCCACGCCGCATGGCGCCGCGGCGCCGCTGTCCTGCTCTCGGCATCGGTGTGTACGTCCGCCATGGCGCCCCCCGCTGCGTCGTGCGCGGTCCCCCAGGCCCGAGGCCTGCTGTGGGCGGCCCACAATGGCATGGCAGGGCACGGCTCGGCATCGGTATCGCCCGCTGGTCCGGACCGAGGCGGGCAACGGGCCGCGGGCATGGCAGGCTTGGGGCATGGCTCAGATCAACCCCAGCATCCTGTCCGCGGACTTCGCCCGCCTCGCCGACGAGGCCAGGGCCGTCGAAGGCGCCGACTGGCTGCATGTCGACGTCATGGACAACCACTTCGTCCCGAACCTCACTCTGGGGGTTCCGGTCGTAGAGTCCCTGGCGCGGGCGACGGACACCCCGCTGGACTGCCATCTGATGATCGAGGACCCCGATCGGTGGGCGCCGCAGTACATCGAAGCGGGGGCCGGCTCCGTCACCTTCCACGCCGAGGCGGCCGCGGCCCCGGTCCGCCTGGCCCGTGAGATCCGGGCCAAGGGCGCCCGCGCCTCGATGGCCCTCAAACCGGCCACCCCGATCGAGCCGTACGAGGACCTCCTCCCCGAGCTCGACATGCTCCTGATCATGACGGTGGAGCCGGGCTTCGGCGGGCAGGCGTTCCTCGACATCATGCTGCCGAAGATCCGCCGTACCAGGGAGCTCATCGCCAAGCACGGCCTCGAACTCTGGCTCCAGGTCGACGGCGGCGTCTCCGCGGCGACGATCGAGCGGTGCGCCGAGGCCGGGGCGGACGTCTTCGTCGCCGGATCGGCCGTATACGGGGCGAAGGACCCGGCAGAAGCGGTACGTGCATTGCGCACCCAGGCAGACGGCGCAACGTCTTCGGCCGCCTGGGCATGCGACCACTGAGCCACGGAAACGTGAACGCCGTCCATCGGGGCTGATCAAGCCCGCCGGATCTGCAAGGATGAACGGCGTATCCAGGTTGTGAACGCAGTGAGTCGCGCAGTGTCGTGCTCAGTCGTGCAGTAGAGAAGTGAGGAGAACGCCGTGTCCGCATCATCGGCGGGTCGGTCAGCCCTGCGGATGGGACCCGCTGAGCTGGTGCAGGCGGCGGCCATGGCCCGTCGCTTCTACCTGGAGGGCAAGTCCAAGATCCAGATCGCCGAGGAGTTCGGCGTCAGCCGCTTCAAGGTGGCCCGGGTCCTGGAGACCGCCCTGGAGCGAGATCTCGTCCGCATCGAGATCCGGGTCCCCGCCGAGCTGGACGCCGAGCGCTCCGACGCCCTGCGCGCCCGCTACGGGCTACGGCACGCGGTCGTCGTCGAGTCGCCCGCCGAGGCGGAGGAGTCGCCCGACCCGGAGAACCTCGGCGAGGTCGCCGCGGACCTGCTGGGTGAGCTCGTCACCGAGGGCGACGTCCTCGGCCTCGCCTGGGGCCGCTCCACCATCCACATGGCCGCTGCCCTCGACCGGCTCCCGCCGTGCACCGTCGTGCAGCTGACGGGCGTGTACGACGCCGGGACCGCCGAGCGCGGATCGGTGGAGGCCGTGCGGCGCGCCGCACAGGTCTCCGGCGGCGACGCCCACCCCATCTACGCGCCCATGCTGCTGCCCGACGCCGCCACCGCGAGCGCGCTGCGCAACCAGACCGGGATCGCGCGCGCCTTCGAGTACTTCGACAAGGTCACCGTGGCCTGTGTGTCGATCGGCTCGTGGGAGCCCGGCATCTCGACCGTGCACGACATGCTCAGCGACGAGGAGCGCGCGCACTACGCGTCCCTCGGTGTCGCCGCCGAGATGTCCGCGCACCTCTTCGACGCCCAGGGGCGACGGGTCGGGCGGGACCTGGGCGAGCGCTGCATCACCGTCGAGGCGGACCGCCTGCGGCGGATACCGGAGGTCGTGGCCATCGCCGGTGGGCAGCGCAAGGCTGCCGCCATCGATGCGGTGCTGCGGTCGGGGCTCGTGACCAGCCTGGTCACCGACACGGCCGCGGCCGATTTCCTGCTGACGGCCGGGCCCGCGCCGAAGCCCGCGCTGCAGCGGGCCGACCCGGACGACTGAGCGACGTAGGGACCGAGGCCCCCGGGCCCGCTCCACGATCGCCCGACGGGCGCGACGGTGGCAGCATCGGAGCATGATGCTGCGGCTTCTGCGTCCCGTCCTGCTGTGCCTCGCGCTCCTGCTCGTCGGATGCTCCGCCTCCGACGGACCGGCCGACGGCATGGCCACGGTGCAGGCCTCCCGGCTGCCCGCGGAGGCGCGGCGCACCCTGGAGCTCATCGACGCGGGCGGCCCGTTCCCGTACGAGAAGGACGGCAGTGTCTTCGGGAACTTCGAGGGCGAGCTGCCGAAGGAGAAGCGCGGCTACTACCGGGAGTACACCGTGCGCACGCCCGGTGCGCGTGACCGGGGCGCCCGGCGCATCGTCACCGGGCGCGGCGGGGAGACGTACTACACCGATGACCACTACGAGTCGTTCGAGGCGGTGCTGCGATGAGCGGGCTGAACGGCCTTCCCGTGTCCCCGGCCGACTGGACCGTGCGCGTCCTCGACCTCGACGGGGTCGAGGACAAGGCCGCGTTCATGGACCGCTGCGCCACCGCCCTCGCCCTCCCCGCGTGGTTCGGGCGCAACTGGGACGCGCTCGCCGACGCCCTGGGCGACCCGGGGCAGCTGCCCGCCGCCGAGGGCGCGCCGGTTCTCGTGGTCCGCGGCTGGGACCGGTTCGAGGAGCGGCAGCCGGCGCAGTGGGAGATCGCCCGGGAGGTGTTCGCCCAGGCGTCCGCCGTCACGGTGCTGCTGGCTCTCGGATGATCACCCAAGCAGGGCCTCTGACCTTGGGACGTTCGGCCCGGAGACGGAAACGACGGGCGCGTGGGAAAATGAGGTACGTGCTTTGTGCTCCGGCGGCACTCTTCCGGGGCCCCCTTCTACCGACTGGGATGTCCGCACGTGCGTTTCCTCAATGACATCAAGCCCGCGTACGACCTGACGTACGACGACGTCTTCATGGTGCCGAGCCGGAGCGCCGTCGGCTCCCGTCAGGCCGTGGACCTCTCGTCGCCGGACGGCACGGGCACCACGATCCCGCTGGTCGTCGCCAACATGACCGCGATCGCCGGGCGCCGCATGGCGGAGACGCTGGCCCGCCGCGGCGGGCTCGTCGTCATTCCCCAGGACATCCCGATCGAGGTCGTCACCGAGGTCATCTCCTGGGTGAAGACGCGCCACCTGGTGCTCGACACCCCGATCGTCCTCGCACCGACGCAGACCGTCGCCGACGCCCTGGCGCTGCTGCCCAAGCGCGCGCACAACGCCGGTGTGGTCGTGGACGACGAGCAGCGGCCCGTCGGCGTCGTCACCGACCAGGACCTGACCGGCGTCGACCGCTTCACGCAGCTGTCCGAGGTCATGGCACGCGACCTGGTGCTGCTCGACGCGGACATCGACCCGCGCGACGCCTTCAACAAGCTCGACGGCGCCAACCGCCGCTACGCCCCGGCCGTGGACAAGGACGGCAAGCTGGCCGGCATCCTCACCCGCACCGGCGCCCTGCGCGCCACGCTCTACACCCCGGCCACGGACGCGAACGGCAAGCTGCGCATCGCCGCTGCCGTCGGCATCAACGGCGACGTGGCGGGCAAGGCCAAGCAGCTGCTCGACGCGGGCGTCGACACCCTCGTCATCGACACGGCCCACGGCCACCAGGAGTCGATGATCAGCGCCATCAGGACGGTGCGCGCCCTCGACCCGCAGGTGCCGATCGTGGCGGGCAACATCGTCGCCGCCGAAGGCGTGAAGGACCTCATCGAGGCGGGCGCCGACATCATCAAGGTCGGCGTCGGTCCCGGCGCCATGTGCACGACCCGGATGATGACCGGCGTCGGCCGGCCGCAGTTCTCCGCCGTGATGGAGTGCGCCGCGGAGGCGAAGAAGTACGGCAAGCACGTGTGGGCCGACGGCGGCGTCCGGCACCCGCGCGACGTGGCCATGGCCCTGGCGGCCGGTGCGTCGAACGTGATGATCGGCTCGTGGTTCGCCGGGACGTACGAGTCCCCGGGCGACCTGCAGCACGACGCCAAGGGCCGCGCGTACAAGGAGTCCTTCGGCATGGCCTCGGCCCGCGCCGTGAAGAACCGGACCTCCGACGAGTCCGCGTACGACCGCGCCCGCAAGGCGCTCTTCGAGGAGGGCATCTCCACCTCGCGGATGTTCCTCGACCCGCAGCGTCCGGGCGTCGAGGACCTGATCGACTCGATCATCGCGGGCGTCCGTTCCTCCTGCACCTACGCCGGTGCCAACTCGCTCGCCGAGTTCGAGGAGAAGGCCGTCGTCGGCATCCAGTCGGCCGCCGGTTACGCCGAGGGCAAGCCGCTGCACGCCAGCTGGAGCTAGTACCTCACGAGGTCATGAGGCGGTGTGGGTCACGCGGTCGGCGCGGCCCACGCCGCCTCGATGCGTTTGCCGTCCGGCGCCGGATGGACCACGAGGCGCTGCGCGAGGCGTTCCACCATGTGCCAGCCGAACCCGCCGCCGCCCCCCATGTCGGGGGTGCGGGGCACCGGGGCGCGCGGGTCGGCGTCCTCCACGGAGACGGCCAGGCCGAGCGCGTCGGCCGTCAGTCGCAGCCGGCCCAGGGCGCCGGTGTGCCGGGCCGCGTTCGTGACCAGCTCCGAGACCACGAGCAGCACGGCGTCGGCGTCGGCCCACGGGCAGTGCTCGGCGAGAAACCGGGCGGCGCTCTGCCGCGCCTGAGCCCCCGTCAGAGGACCGTTCATCACGATCTCCATGCGCTCCGGCTACCCCGCTGTCGGATCTTCACCGCTCTCGGTCCCGGCCGATGTGCCGGGAACGAGGACCGTGTCGAGGCCGGTGATCCTGAAGATCCGCTCGACGACCGGGGAGAGGCGGCGCACGGCCAGCTCCGCGCCCCGGTCCTGGAGTGCGGTGCGGGCCCGCAGCAGCGCGTTGATGCCGCCCGAGTCGAAGAACCGTACGCCCGACAGGTCGAGGGTGACCGTGGCGCCGGGCGGCACGTCGAGCTCGCCCACCGAGGTGAGGAGCCGCGGTGCGGTCTCGTAGTCGAGGTCGCCGGCGAGCGTGATGAGCGGGCTGCTCGCGTCGCCGGTCGTGGCCAGGGAGAGCGGGTCACCGGATATGGGCGCGTCCGGCTGTGTCATCGGCTTCTCCGTACGGTCAGGGCGAGCGTGTCGTCCGGGTGGAGGATCACGGTGTGCATCTCCTTGGCGAGGGCGCCGGGGATCTCTTCGGTGGGGCGGTGCCGGTGGCGCACGGCGGCCGCGGTGAGCCGGCGCTCGCCCTCGTAGGGGTCACGGCGGCTCTCGGTCAGGCCGTCGGTGTAGAGCACGAGCAGATCGCCGGGGGCGAGCCTGTCGTGCCACAGTCCTTCACTGCCCGCCAGGGGGTAGCCGATGCCCCGGCCGCGCACTTCGAGGAAGCGGGCCGAGCCGTCCTCGCTCACCAGCAGGGGCGGCGGATGGCTGCCGTTGGCGACGGTGAAGTGGCCCGAGTCCGGGTCGAGCCGGGCGAGCTGGACGGTGGCCATCAGCTCCCGGTCGTAGGGCAGCAGGATCTCGTCGGTGCGGGCGACGACCGTCTCCAGGGGGTGGCCCTCCAGGGTGAGGGTGCGTACGGCGTGCGTCACGTTCAGGGCGCTGCGCGTGCTGGGCAGGCCGTGCCCGAGGGCGTCGACGACCGTGATGTGGACGGTGCCGTCCGGCAGTTGGAACCAGTCGTAGAGGTCGCCGCCGGTCGGGGCGTCGGTGCCCGCCGGGGCGTAGTGGATGCCCAGTTCGAGGCCGTCCACCTTCATCGGGGCCGGGCGCAGCGCGTCCTCCAGCTCGCGCAGCATCTGGCCGTGGGCGCGGCGCAGTTGCTCGTCGCGCTCCTCCAACTGCACGTACAGGGCGAGGACTCCGCTGTTGGTCTCGTCCAGTTCGTGCGTGAGGTTGCGCCGGTCGGCCTCCAGGGCCTCGGCGCGGGCGACCGCGGCGTGCAGCTCCTCCTCCAGCAACTGCTCCGTGGAACGCGCTCCCGCGGCTCCGGGCAGGGGCGCCCGCGCGGGCAGGGGCACCCGCCACACGGTCGCGTCCGCCTCGCGCTGCCCGGGCAGTGGCAGCCGCTCCGCGAGGGCCTGC
>NZ_JAAGMG010000778.1 GCF_010548525.1 Streptomyces sp. SID14478 | reverse complement strand
CCTGCTCGGCGGCGGGGCGGTGCTGCGCGGGGCGATGCTGATGGCGCGGGAGGCCGCTCAGGAGGACGTGTTCGGGGCGGGGTAGTCGCCGCCGGGCGTCCCGTCCCGCCGCGGGGTGCGGGCCGGTGGGGCTTCGCGCGCAGTTCCCCGCGACCCGGGAAGGCCTGCGGCCTCCATTCGGGGAAGCGCAGCGCCCGCAGGTCAGGGGCGCGGGCGACTGCGCGACCAGCCCCCGCCGACCTGCGGACGGTGAGGGATGCCGACCCGACAGACGATCGACCGGCCCCGCCTCAACGCCGAGCCAGGTACTCCTCGAACGTGCCCTTGCCCACGGCCTGCCCGGGCGCGAGGTGGCCGCCCTCGCGGAACGCCCGGTACGCCTTCCCGGCCAGCGGCACGCTCAGCACCGGCCGCCGCTTCCCCGTCGCCTTCAGATACGTACGGGCCAGATCCGCGAACGTCCGCACCTCGGGACCGCCCATGTCGGCCACCCGCCCGGCAGGGGAGCCGAGCGCCAACTCCGCCAGCCGGTCGGCGACTTCGGCCACCTCGATCGGCTGGTCACGCACGCCCGCGGGGAGCGGCATCACCGGG
This sequence comes from Streptomyces sp. SID14478, assembly GCF_010548525.1. Classification (GTDB taxonomy): domain Bacteria; phylum Actinomycetota; class Actinomycetes; order Streptomycetales; family Streptomycetaceae; genus Streptomyces. The sequence continues at coordinate 12,672 of NZ_JAAGMG010000778.1, read as the reverse complement.
AGCTTCGCGAAGGCCTCCAGCACCTGGAGCACGAGATCGTGGAACTGCGTCGTGCGCAGCACCGTCCAGCCGAGCCCCGACCCCTCGACGATCTTCTCCACCGCGTGCTTCGCCTCGTAGTAGCCGAACGGCACCCGGTCCACGCCGACGATCGAGATGTAGACCAGGTGGGGGACCGCCGCCCGCTGCGCGGCCTCGACCAGGTTCCGGGCCGCCTGCTCGTCACCGCCGCGCGGCGTCGACGCACAGTGCACGAGCGCGTCCACGCCGTCCACCGCCCGGTCCAGCGTCGGCCCGCCCCGGCGCAGGTCCACGGCGTACGGCTCGCTGTGCCGGCTCAGCACCCGCACCTCGTGCCCCTCGCCGCGCAGCCGCTGCGTGACGAGCCGCCCGAGGGTTCCGGTACCGCCGGTCACCAGGATCGTGGTCATCGCTCCATCAGCCCTTTCGTACGCGGGGGACTCCCTCGTGGAGCGCCCGCCACCGACTGAGAACCGACGGGCCCGCGGGAATGTGACATCCGGCCGGGGCGATCCTCAGGGCCGGGCGAGCTGTCGGCTCATGAAGGCCAGTTTGTCCGGGTTCAGCACCGCCCGCGCGATCACGACGACGTCGGCGCGCACCTCGAACGAGACGACGCAGAAGAGCCGCTCGCCGCTCCGTACGAGCAGTGCCGGGGCGCCGTTGACCTCGGCGACCGCGTACGTCATCCCCGCGGCGATCCCCTGCCCGAGCCCGGCCAGGAACCGCAGGACCTTCTCGCGTCCCTCGACCGGCCGGCGCGCGGCCGAGGCCTTGCCGCCCCCGTCGCCCCACCACGTCACATCGGCGGCCAGAAGTTTCTCCAGGGCCGCGAGGTCGCCCTCCCTGGCCGCCTCGACGAACGCCTCCACCAGCGCGTGGCGCACCTGCTCCGACGGTGCGAAGCGGGCCTCGGGCGCGGCCAGCCGGGCCTGCGAACGCCGGTACAGCTGACGGCAGTTGGCCTCGCCCAGGTCGAGCACGTCGGCGATCTCCCGGTACCCGTACGCGAACGCCTCCCGCAGCACGTACACCGCCCGCTCCGTCGGCGTCAGCCGCTCCAGGAGCAGCAGCAGCGCGAACGACACGGCGTCGCGCCGCTCGGCCGACTCCAGCGGGCCGAGCGTGCCGTCGGAGGTGAGCACGGGCTCGGGCAGCCAGGGGCCCGCGTACTGCTCCCGCCGGGTGCGGGCCGAGGTGAGACGGTTCAGGCAGAGGTTCGTGACGACCTTGGCGAGCCAGGCGCCCGGGTGCGCGACGGAACCCGGCTCGGTGGCACAAAAGCGCAGGTAGGCGTCCTGCACGATGTCCTGGGCCTCGTCGGCGGAGCCGAGCATGCGGTAGGCGAGCCCGAACATCCGCGGGCGGTGGCTCTCGAACTCGGCCGTCGCATCGGTCGTCACGTCGTTCGTCACCCCCACAGGCTGTCAGAGTGGACGCCAACCCCTGCCCCCGACCTGCCCGTTGGCCTGTATTCCCGATCCGCGACGATATCCATCGCCACCGTCTGTGAGTCAGCCCACAGTATTCGCATGCATGCACATCGATCGGACGTGGCACACTGGCCGTGTACCAGAAGCAGCGCACTCCGGGGTCGGTGAAAGTCCGAACCGGCGGTTACAGTCCGCGACCCGGTCACTTCCAGTGGCCGGTTGACCAGGTGAAATTCCTGGACCGACGGTTAAAGTCCGGATGGGAGGCAGTGCGCGGCGGGCGGGCACCTCGTGTGCGCGTCGCCGTCCGTTTCGGTGCCGTCCACCTCGGGTGGCGGTTCCGTCGTCCGGCGTCGTCGCTCCCGGTGTCGTCGTCCGTACGTTCTGTCGTCGTCGTACGACAGTGCCCCGGAGTCCATGCCCTATGAGGGAGGACCCGGGAAGTGTTCACCGGAATCGTCGAAGAGCTGGGCGAGATCACGGCCGTCGAGAACCTCGGCAGCCCGGTCGAGGCATCCCGCTTCCGCGTCCGCGGCCCCGTCGTCACCGAAGGCGCCAAGCACGGTGACTCCATCGCGGTCAACGGTGTCTGTCTCACGGTCGTCGAGCACGACGGCGACACCTTCACGGCCGACGTCATGGCCGAGACCCTCAAGCGCTCCAGCCTCGGCGCGCTGACCCCGGGCTCCCGCGTCAACCTCGAACGCCCGATGATCGCCGACGGCCGCTTCGGCGGCCACATCGTGCAGGGCCACGTCGACGGCACGGGCACCCTCATCGAGCGCCTGCCCTCCGAGCACTGGGAGATCGTCAAGGTCTCGCTCACGGACGAGCTGTCCCGGTACGTCGTCGAGAAGGGCTCGATCACGGTCGACGGCGTGAGCCTGACCGTCGTCGAGGCGGGCGTCGACTACTTCACCATCAGCCTCATCCCCACCACCCTCGCGCTGACCACGCTCGGCCTCAAGCAGCCCGGCGACCCGGTCAACCTGGAGGTCGACGTCCTCGCGAAGTACGTCGAGCGGATGCTCGGTACCAAGGAGGCCGGCAAGTGAACTGGCTCAACTCCGAGGCGTTCACGGTCTTCGGCCAGCACATCCTGTGGTCGGACATGATCGGCAACACCATCGGCCTGATCGCCCTCGCGCTCGGCTGGCGCCGCTCCATATGGACCTGGCCCGCCCAGCTGATCTCCGGCGCGATCCTGCTCACCGCCTTCGCCACCGCCCACCTCTCCGGCAGCGCCGGCAAGCAGCTCGTCGTCATCGTCGTCGCCCTGTTCGGCTGGTGGCAGTGGAACCGCGGCAAGGGTCAGGCGCAGGACGGCTCCATCGCCGTCCGCTTCGCCACCTGGCGCGAGCGCGGCGTCCTGATCGGCGCCGCGGCCCTCGGCACCCTCGCCGTCGGCGGCCTGTTCACCGCGTTCCCGTCGCTGTCCTGGGACCCGTGGCCGGACGCGTACATCTTCGTCGGCACGGTCGTCGCGATGTACGCCCAGGCGCGCGGCATGGTCGAGTTCTGGTTCGCCTGGCTTCTGGTCGACGCGGTCGGCGTCCCGCTGAACTTCGCCAACGGCTTCGCGTTCTCCGGCTTCGTCTACGTCATCTACGGCGCGCTCGTCCTGTGGGGCATGCGCGACTGGTGGCTGCGCTCGCGCGCGGCCGCGGTTCCCGCCCCTGCCCTCGAAGGAGCCCACGCATGAGTACGGCAGCCCACCTGTACGACGTGGAAGACCTCACCCTGGACCCGGTCGAGCAGGCCGTCAGCGACATCGCCGCGGGCCGCCCCGTCGTGGTCGTCGACGACGAGGACCGGGAGAACGAGGGCGACCTGGTCGTCGCCGCCGAGAAGATCACGCCCGAGCTCGTCGCCTTCATGATGAGTGAGTGCCGCGGCCTGATCTGCGCCCCCATGGAGAGCGACGAGCTGGAGCGGCTCGACCTCCCGCAGATGGTCGGCAACAACACGGAGTCGATGAAGACCGCCTTCACCGTCTCCGTCGACGCCTCCGGCGCCCACGGCGTCACCACCGGCATCTCCGCCGCCGACCGCGCGACGACCCTGCGGCTGCTCGCCTCCGGCACGGCACAGGCCGGCGACTTCGTCCGCCCGGGCCACATCTTCCCGCTGCGCGCCAAGCCCGGCGGTGTCCTCGTGCGCAACGGCCACACCGAGGCCGCCGTCGACCTCGCCCGCCTCGCGGGACTGCGGCCGGCCGGCGCCATCGTCGAGATCGCCGGCGAGGACGGCGTGATGCTGCGGCTGCCCGAGCTGATCCCGTTCGCCCGCAAGCACGGACTGACGATCATCTCCATCGAGGACCTGATCGCGTACCGCAACAGCGCCGAGCCCACGGTCCGACGCGAGGCGACGGTGCAACTGCCCACGGCCTTCGGCGAGTTCACGGCATACGGCTACCGCTCCACCGTCGACGGCGTCGAGCACGTCGCCCTCGTCCACGGCGAGGTCGGCGACGGCGCGGACGTGCTGGTGCGCATCCACTCCGAGTGCCTGACCGGCGACGTCTTCCACTCGCTGCGCTGCGACTGCGGCCCCCAGCTGGAGGAGTCCATGCGCCGCATCGTCGAGCACGGCCGGGGCATCGTCGTCTATCTGCGCGGCCACGAGGGCCGCGGCATCGGGCTGCTGTCCAAGCTGCGCGCGTACGAGCTCCAGGAGCAGGGCCGCGACACCCTCGACGCCAACCTGGAGCTCGGCCTGCCCGCCGACGCCCGCGACTACGCCGCCGGCGCCCAGATCCTCGACGACCTCGGCGTGCGCAGCCTGCGCCTGATGACCAACAACCCCGACAAGGTCGACGCCCTCACCCGGCACGGCCTCGACGTCACGACCCGCGAGCCGATGCCCGTCACCGCGGGCGAGCACAACCTGCGCTACCTGCGCACCAAGCGGGACCGGATGGGCCACGACCTGCCCTGGCTGGAGACCCCCAAGACGTCGGCCTGCAGCAACCAGTAAGCCAGCAACCCCCTTTATCAACTACGTACGTACGAGGAGAAGCGCGTGAGCGGCAAGGGTGCACCCGAACTGAGCGTGAAGAACTGCGGCGACCTGCGCGTGGCCGTCGTCGCCGCCCAGTGGCACGAGAAGGTCATGGACGGACTCGTCGACGGCGCCCTGCGCGCCCTGAACGAGCTGGGCATCAGCGAGCCGACCGTGCTGCGCGTCCCCGGCAGCTTCGAGCTGCCGGTCGTCGCCAAGGTCCTCGCCGGCCGCGGCTACGACGCGATCGTCGCGCTCGGCGTCGTCATCCGCGGCGGCACCCCGCACTTCGACTACGTGTGCCAGGGCGTCACCAACGGCCTCACGCAGGTCTCCGTCGAGACCGGTGTTCCCATCGGCTTCGGCGTCCTGACCTGCGACACCGAGGAGCAGGCCCTGGACCGCGCCGGCATCGAGGGCTCGAACGAGGACAAGGGGCACGAAGCGGTCACCGCCGCCGTCGCAACCGCGACCACGCTGCGTACGGTCTCCGAGCCCTGGCGTTAGGGGGCCGGGGAGAGCCGCGTAAAGTAGACGTCACCATGTCCAATAAGACGTTCGAGGAGCTCTTCTCCGAGCTCCGGCACAAGGCAGCCAACGGCGATCCCGCCACCTCCCGTACCGCGGAGCTGGTCGACAAGGGCGTTCATGCCATCGGCAAGAAGGTCGTCGAGGAGGCCGCCGAAGTCTGGATGGCCGCCGAGTACGAGGGCAAGGAAGCAGCCGCCGAGGAGATCTCGCAGCTGCTCTACCACGTCCAGGTGATGATGGTCGCTCGCGGCATCTCCCTCGACGACGTGTACGCCCACCTCTGAGGCGCCCCGCCGCGCTCGCCCCACCCACCCGTTCACGCAAAGGAATCCGACCTCATGCTGCGCATCGCCGTCCCCAACAAGGGTTCACTGTCCGGACCTGCGTCGGCGATGCTCCATGAGGCCGGATACCGGCAGCGCAAGGAGTCCAAGGAACTCGTCACCGTCGACCCGGACAACCAGGTCGAGTTCTTCTACCTGCGGCCCAAGGACATCGCGATCTACGTGTCCTCCGGCAAGCTCGACATCGGCATCACTGGCCAGGACCTCCTGATCGACTCGGGCGCCCACGCCGAGACGATCCTGCCGCTCGGCTTCGCCCGCTCCACCTTCCGCTTCGCGTCCCGGCCCGGCGCGGTCAAGGACCTCGCGGACCTGGCGGGCCGGACCATCGCGACCTCGTACGAAGGCATCGTCGGCAAGTACCTCGCCGAGCGCGGCGTCGAGGCCGACGTCGTCCACCTCGACGGCGCCGTCGAGACGGCCATCGAGCTCGGCGTCGCCGACGCCATCGCGGACGTCGTGGAGACCGGCACCTCGCTGCGCAACGCGGGCCTGGAGGTCTTCGGCGAGCCGATCATGAAGTCCGAGGCGTGCGTCGTCCGCCGCAAGGGTTCCGACACGGACGACCCGAAGGTGCAGCAGTTCCTGCGCCGCCTCCAGGGCGTCCTCGTCGCCCGTACGTACGTGATGATGGACTACGACTGCCGCGCCGAGCACCTGGAGAAGGCCGTCGCCCTCACCCCGGGTCTCGAGTCGCCGACCGTCTCGCCGCTGCACAACGAGGGCTGGGTCGCCGTGCGCGCCATGGTCCCCGCCAAGGACGCGCAGCGCATCATGGACGACCTGTACGCCCTGGGCGCGCGGGCCATCCTCACCACGGCCATCCACGCCTGCCGCCTCTGAGGACCCGCATCATGTCCGACGTCCCCGCGCTCCCCGTCACCTTCCGGCCCGGGCGCACCCGCGCGATCCTGCACGGGCTCGGTGCCGCCTGCTTCGTCGTGATCACCGTCATCGCGCTCGCGATCGACAGCATGAGCCCGGGGGAGCAGATCAGCTTCGTCTTCACCGCGGCCCTGTTCTGGGGCGTCCTCGCGCTGCTCGCCCGGCCCAAGGTCGTCGCCGACGACGAGGGCGTCACCGTCGTGAACGTCGCCCGCAGCCGCCGCCTGGCCTGGGCGGAGATCGTCCAGGTCAACCTGCGGCCTGGCGACCCGTGGGTGTTCCTCAACCTCACCGACGGCACCAGCCTCGCGGCCATGGGCATCCAGCCCGGCATCGCCCGGCAGAGCGCGATCCGCGACGCGAAGGCGCTGCGCGCGCTCAGCGAGACCCGCACGGGCGCCGCCGACTGACCCGTGGCACGACGCGGGGTTCGACTCAGGGGTGCAGCCCCTGACGTTCTTCCCCCTCTCTTGATTAATCTGGTGGCGGGGCGCGCAGCGTGTGCCGCCCCGCCCCCGACGCGCCCGGACCGGCGGCCGGGGGATCCTACTGACCGAGGAGTGACTCCCTCCAGCGATGGACGGATCGTCCGGTAGTACCTGCGCCGCCCCCTCCCGACATAGCGCGCCCCGTGCGCGCACGTCCGTGGAGGCGGCGGCATGACCATCCCGTTGCTGCTCCTTGCGGCCGCCTTCCTCCTGATCCTCGCCAACGGCTTCTTCGTGGCTGCCGAGTTCGGCCTCGTCACCGTCGAGCGCCCCGACGCCGAGCAGGCCGCGGCCGCCGGCGACAGGCGCGCCCGCACGGTCGTGGCCGCCCTCAAGGAGCTGTCCTTCCAGCTCTCCGGCACCCAGCTCGGCATCACCATCACCTCACTGGTCGTCGGCATGCTCGCCGAACCGGCCCTCGCCGAACTGCTGCACGGCCCCTTCACCGCCCTCGGGATCCCCGACGGCGCCGCCGGCGGGGTCTCGGTCGTGGTGGGCATGCTGCTCGCCGCCGCCGTGCAGATGGTGATCGGCGAACTCGTCCCGAAGAACTGGGCGGTCTCCAGGCCGCTCCAGGTGGCCCGCTTCGTGGCGGGCCCCCAGCACGTCTTCGCCCGCCTGTTCCGCCCCGTCATCTCCCTGCTCAACACCGTCGCGAACCGCCTCGTGCGGGCGCTCGGCGTGGAGCCCGCCGACGAACTGGCCTCCGCCCGCACCCCGGGCGAACTGGTGTCGCTGGCCCGCCACTCCGCACAGGCGGGGGCGCTTGAGCAGGACACGGCCGATCTGTTCGTGCGCACCCTGTCCCTCGCCGGACTGACCGCGCAGCACGTCATGACGCCGCGCGTGAAGGTCAGCGCGCTGCAGGCATCCGCCACCGCCGAGGACGTCGTCAACCTGACCCGTGCCACCGGCCTGTCCCGCTTCCCCGTGTACCGGGAGCGGATCGACGAGGTCATCGGCATGGTGCATCTGAAGGACGCCCTGGCGGTGCCGGCGCACGAGCGGCTGCGCACGCCCGTCGTGCGGATCGCGCAGGCGCCGCTGCTCGTCCCGGAGACCCTCCCCGTCCAGCCGCTGCTCGCCCGCCTGCGCAGCGAGCAGCCCATGGCCGTCGTCGTCGACGAGTACGGCGGCACGGCCGGGGTCGTCACCCTGGAGGACATCGTGGAGGAACTCGTCGGCGAGGTCCGCGACGAGCACGACGGGCTCGACCTGCCCGAACTGGCGGCCGCGCCGCCCGAGGACGGCCGGTCCGCCTGGGACGCCGACGGCAGCTGCCGCGTCGACGTCCTGCGCCGCATAGGACTAGATGTCCCCGAGGGCCCCTACGAGACCGTGGCCGGACTGGTGGCCGATCTCCTCGGCCGTATCCCCGCCCCCGGCGACAGGGCCGAACTCCCCGGCTGGCGGCTCGCCGTGCGCCAGGTCGACCACTACCGCGCCGCGCGCGTACGCCTCGTGCGCACCGGCGACACCACCGGTGGCGCCCACGCCGCCGAGCCCCTCGTGGAGGCGGCCCGATGAGCGCCCTGCAACTCGTCTTCGCGGCCCTGCTGGTCCTGGCCAACGGCTTCTTCGTCGGCGCGGAGTTCGCGCTCGTCTCGGTGCGCCGCAGCCAGATCGAACCGCTGCCCGGCAAGCGGGCCAAGCAGGTCCTGTACGGGCTCGAGCACCTGCCGCAGATGATGGCGGCGGCCCAGTTCGGCATCACCGTCTGCTCGTTGACGCTCGGCGCGGTGGCGGAGCCGACGGTGGCCCACCTCCTGGAGCCGCTCTTCGAGGCGGTCCGTCTCCCGCACGGCATGATCCACCCGCTGGGCTACGTCATCGCGCTCGCGGCGGTCGTCTCCCTGCATCTGGTCATCGGCGAGATGGTGCCGAAGAACCTGGCGATGGCCGCGCCCGAGCGGACCGCGCTGTGGTTCAGCCCGGGGCTCGTCGCCTTCGCCCGCCTGTGCAAGCCCGTCACGATCGCGCTGGGCGCCTGCGCCCGGCTGGTCCTGAAGCTGTTCCGGGTGGAGCCGAAGGACGAGGTCGAGGCGGTCTTCACCAGCGAGCAGCTCAACCGTCTGGTGGAGGACTCCGGTCAGGCCGGTCTGCTCGGCCCGGAGGAACAGGAACGTCTGGAGGACGCGCTGGAGCTGGGCTCCCGCCCGGTGACGGATGTTCTCCTGGACCGCGCGGAGCTGGTCACGGTCGGCCCCGCGGTCACTCCGGCCGAGATCATCGCCCTGACGGCCCGTACCGGCTTCTCCCGCTTCCCGCTCTGCGCCGACGGCGGCGCCTTCATGGGGTATCTGCACGTCAAGGACGTCCTGGACCTGATCGAGGGCCCCGACATCGACCGTGCGGTCCCGCAGCAGATCTGGCGGCCCATGACGACGCTGCGCGCCGAGCTGCCCCTGGACGACGCCCTCACCGTGATGCGCCGGGCCGCGACGCATCTGGCCCAGGTCGCGGACGCCACGGGCCGCGTGCTCGGGCTCGTGGCCCTGGAGGACGTACTGCAGCTGCTGGTGGGCGAGGTCCGGGACCCGGCGCACCGCGAGGAGGCGCAGGTGCCCGAGGCCCGCAAGAAGCAGGAGGCGTTCACGTAAGGAGGCGTGGGGCCCGCTCCGGGCGGGCCCCACGGCCGTCCGTCACAGCCCCGTCGGCCCCCGCCCGGAGAGGACCTCTCCGTAGGCCTGCATCAGATCGGGCAGCCGCAGCGTGGCCAGGTCGTCCCGGGACGGCTCGACCAGGTACCCCGTCAGCCTCAGGTCCCGGTAGGCGCACGACTTCTCGTACAGCGTCCGCAGGAACCGCCCGTTGCCGAGCTCGTCGATCCAGCCCTGGTCCACCACGTGCCCGGCGATCGAACGCAGCTCGTCCAGCGCCTCCTCGTCCCACGCGTCCCCGTTCTCGGCGGCCAGCACCTCGCCGATCGAGGTCAGTTCGAGGGGGCGGTACGAGGGGAAGTCGACGCGCGACGTGAAGCGGGAGGAGAGCCCGGGGTTCGCGGCGAGCAGCCGGTCCATGCCCTCCGGGTAGCCGGCCAGGATCACCACGAGGTGGTCGCGGTTGTCCTCGGCCCGCTTCAGCAGCACCTGCAGCGCCTCGTCGCCGTACGCGTCGCCCTTGCCGTAACCGGAGTTGGACAGGGCGTACGCCTCGTCGACGAAGAGCACCCCGCCGAGCGCCGAGTCGATCAGTTCGTTGGCCTTCACCGCGGTCTGGCCCAGGTACTCGCCGACCAGGTCCGCCCGCTGCGCCTCCACCAGGTGGTCGCCGCCGAGCAGTCCGAGGGCGTAGAAGACCCGGCCGAGGATGCGGGCGACGGTGGTCTTGCCGGTGCCGGAGGGGCCGGAGAAGACGAAGTGGCGTTTCGGCGGCTGGACGGGCAGGCCCTGCCCGGTGCGCAGCCGCGCCATGTTCAACTGCGCGGAGAGGGCCTTGACCTGCCGCTTCACGGGCTCCAGGCCCACCATCAGCTCCAGCTCGGAGAGCGCCTCCTCCAGGAGCACCGGATCGGCAGGCCCGGCCGGCAGCGGCGGCGACACCGGCACCACGGCCTTCTCCCGCACCATGTCGGGGTCCTCCGTCGCGCTGCCCGGCGGCGGCAGGTCGGGCTCGGTGACCTTCAGGTCGAGGCCGTCGCTGGCGTACAGCGGATCGCCCGACTCGGCGCCGTCCAGGCCGTCCTGATACCCCGTCAGGGTCAGCGGTGCCAGATCCGCGCCGTCCCCGAGATCCCCGTACCCGTCGCCCTCGGCGATGGCCGCGAGCCGTGCGGAAGTGTCCATGAAGGAGGGGTCGACGCGGTGCACCGCCCGGTACAGCGGCAGCGCGGCGGCCGAACGGCCCGTGCCCTCATGGGATCTGGCCAGCCAGTACCGCAGTTCCTTGCGCTGTGGCTGCTCGCTGCGGCAGCGCATCAGCGCCGAGGACAGCAGCGGCTCCGCCTGGCCGTACATCTCCAGGCGCACCCGCGCCATCCCGCCGAAGAGTCCGGCCTCGATGCCGAGCATCGGATCGTCGATCAACGAGTCCGTGTACCGGACCAACTGCTCCCAGTCCTTGACCAGATACGCCCGGCACGCGTGCAGGAACCGCACCTGCGGATCCGCGTCGACCGGCGGCAGCGTGGCCAAGGCCCGGTCCAGCTCCGGGACATGGCGCCCGTCGAGCCAGTGCGAGGCGTGCGCCAATAACAGATCGCGCGGCCGCTCCAGCACCGGCTGCACCCACCAGCCAAGCCAGTACCAGGAGTTGAGGGTGCGCCGGTGCCGGGTGCGCTGTTCTCCGAAGCGGTCGCGGTGGCGGAACATCCGCAGCAGCGCCGTCGTCGTGTCGATGCGCAGCGCGTGCAGTCCGAGCCAGCCGTCGGCCATCCCCGGATCCATCCGCACGGCAGCACGGAACTCCTCCTCCGCCTGCGGATACGCGCCCATCGTGTACGCGTCGACGCCCCGCAGCCAGGCGAGGTCGGCCGGGCCCGACGGCGCACCAGTGCCGAAGTCCATCACGTCCCCCACAAACCGTGCCCCCGATGAACCGCTCTGTCATGGACGGGAGTTGTCACGGTGCGGACAGCGAGCCGTCCGTAGGCCGCACCGAAAGGCATCGTACCTGCGAGGGCCTGGTCAGCCGTAGGGCGCGACAGGGCGAAAACGCCGTGCGCCGGTGCGCCGACGGGGGATTGGGCCGCAGGTGGACGCGGTGCCGCTTGGTGACCCAGGGTGAACGCGGAGCGTCTCGGCGCACTCGGGAAAGGGCATTGCGGGCAGAACGAAGCCCCCGATCACGGGGGAACAACCGGGGGCTTCGCGTCTGCGGGCGACCCCGAAAGGCCGCACATTGAGAACGTAAGTCCTGTACGGCCCCTGGGTCAAGCCGAGTTGAGGCACTCGCGGAAACTGGCGGAAGGCCGATTCAAGGGGTTCAGCACACCGCTGGCGGTCCCTCACCCTGAGTGACGGAGTGGCGGGTCTGTGCGGCCCCACCAGGCCCCTCGCGCATCTCGTATCCCTCGGGGCACTCTCTTACCAATTCTTCAGCGAAGGGCCGCGACGGATCCTCGTCGAAGTGCTCGCGCTCCGCCGGGATCCAGCCGTCCCAGAAGTCCCGCTGCGCCGCACCGTCCCGTTCCCTCCCGCGCGCCCAGGACGCCTCATGCGACATCTCCATCCACAACAGCCGTGCCAGGCAAGGCCGCAGGGCGCGCCGGCCCGCGCCCACGCCCTCGATCAGGATCACGTCCGCGGGCGGGAGTGTGCGCGTGCCGTCGAAGCGACGGGTGTGCCAGTCGTACGTCTCGTAGTGCGCGGCCTCGCCGCGGGCCAGCGGGGTCAGTACCTGCTCGCGCAGTCGCTCGGTCCAGTCGAAGAGGGCGTCGTGGCTCGCGATGTCGTCGAGGCGCAGCACCGGCGCCCCGCCGAGCGCCGCGGCGAGCCGGCTCGCGAAGGTCGACTTCCCGGAGCCCGCATGCCCGTCGACACCGATCAGGCGCACGGGGCCGAGCGACGTGGGCAGCCGGCGGACGCGCGCGGCGTACGGGACGAGAGGGACGGGCAGATAGCTCACGGCCGTAAGGGTACGTCGCGTGGCCCGAACGGGTTTGAGGCACCGCGCCGCAGGTCATGCCAGTGGTGGAGACCAATATTGGTCCGGGTCCGGGACCTCGAAACGCTGGTGGAAATCCCGCTCCTGCGGCCATAGTTGGCGCACTGTTCCACCAGGGACTGTCTTCACCTGCCCGCCCCCGGCCCACGCGGGGAGATGCCGCCCGCGAGGCCGCTCCGGGCGTCGGGGGAGTGCGAAGACAGCTCCGGGCCCGCACCTGGCCCGTCCGTCCCGACCGCCCGACCCGCCGACTGGGGGATCCACCCGATGACCCGAACCGATCCCGACTCCCGACCGTCCCGCAGAACCCTGCTCGCCGCGGCCGCAGGCGTCGCGCTCGCCGCCACGACGGGCGCCGCGGGC
>NZ_JAAGMG010000732.1 GCF_010548525.1 Streptomyces sp. SID14478 | reverse complement strand
CTGGCCGGGCCGCGGCGGTCGTCCGGGCGAGGCCGGCACGAGGCCCGGCGCCTGCTGTGGCGCCACCCGGGCGTTCGCCCCGCGTTCCTGGCCGGACTCTGGCCCGGCGTGCCGGTCCCGGTGGTCGTGTGTCGCCATGCGGCCTCCCGTCGTGTACGCCCACGATCCACCGGGGCACCTGCCCCGTCCAGGGTGATCGAGGCACCGTACGGGCAGAGTTCGGGGCAGTGTCGCTGCACCGGGCGTGCCCCGCCGGGCATGCCGAAGAGCCCCGGGTACGGACCGTCGTACCCGGGGCTCCGGTTCGGGAGGTTGTTGCCGTCCGACGGCGCGCGACTGGCGAAACATGCATACGGGCCGCCGGACGGAGTCGATGGGCTGGGACCGCGGCGGCGGGGCGACGGATCCCGGGGTGCGCTGCCTCAGGTCGACAGCGGCCCCGGTACCTTCACCACCGCACTGGCTCGCACCTGCCGCCGCGGTCCTCGTCCTCCCGCGCCCACCGGCAGACCACCCCTCATCCGGGTCGTGCCAGTGGTGCGGGCTTGTGCGTACGGAGCTGACCTCCCGTCAATCCCCGTACGCAGTCTGGGGGTTGCTTCGAAGGACTAGTCCTCGCGCAGGGCGCGGACCGCCTCCTCCACCCGCTTGCCGTAGTCGGGGTCGGCGGCGTGGAAGTGGGCGAGGTTCTTCTCCACGATGTCGTCGCGCGAGACCTGGGAGAGTCCGCCGGCGATGTTCGCCACCAGACGCCCCTTCTCGTCCTCCGACATCAGCCGGTACAGCTCACCGGCCTGGAAGAAGTCGTCGTCCTTGGTGTGGGCCGGGGCCTCGTGCGTCCCCGTGTAGCCGGCGACCGCGTACGGCGCGGCGAGCGCGCGGCCGGTCTCGGTCGGGCCGTCGAAGGAGTTCGGCTCGTAGTTCTTGCGGCTGCGGGCGTAGGCGTTGGCCGCCATGACGCCGTCGCGGCCGTAGTTGTCGGCCTTCGTCGCCTTGGGGGCGTTGACCGCGAGCTGGGTGTGGTTGACGCCCAGGCGGTAGCGGTGCGCGTCCGCGTAGGCGAACAGGCGGCCCTGGAGCATCTTGTCCGGCGAGGGACCGATGCCCGGCACGAAGTTGTTCGGGGAGAAGGCGGCCTGCTCGACCTCGGCGAAGACGTTGTCCGGGTTGCGGTCGAGGACCAGGCGGCCCACGCGCTGCAGCGGGTAGTCCTTGTGCGGCCACACCTTGGTGAGGTCGAACGGGTTGAAGCGGTAGTCCGCCGCCTCGGCCGCCGGCATGATCTGCACGTACAGCGTCCAGGACGGGTTCACGCCGCGCTCGATGGCCTGCAGCAGGTCCGTCTGGTGCGAGTTGGCGTCCTTGCCCGCGAGCTCGGCGCCCTGCTCGGCGGACAGGGAGCGGATGCCCTGGTTCGTCTTGAAGTGGTACTTCACGAAGAAGGCTTCGCCCTGCTCGTTCGTCCACTGGTAGGTGTGCGAGCCGTAGCCGTTCATGTGACGGTACGAGGCCGGGATGCCGCGGTCGCCCATCAGCCAGGTCACCTGGTGCGTGGCCTCGGGGGCGTGCGCCCAGAAGTCCCAGACGTTCTCCGGCTCCTGCTTGCCCGTGAAGGGGTCGCGCTTCTGGGAGTGGATGAAGTCGGGGAACTTCAGCGGGTCCTTGATGAAGAACACCGGGGTGTTGTTGCCGACGAGGTCGTAGTTGCCCTCTTCGGTGTAGAACTTCACGGCGAAGCCGCGCGGGTCACGGACGGCGTCCGCGCCACCGAGGTTGTCGGCCACGGTGGAGAAGCGCAGGAAGAGTTCGGTGCGCTTGCCGACCGTGCTGAGGAAGTCGGCGTGGGTGAAGCCGGTGACGTCGTCCGTCACCTCGAAGTAGCCGTACGCGCCGGAGCCGCGGGCGTGCACCACGCGCTCCGGGATGCGCTCGCGGTTGAAGCGGGCGAGCTTCTCCAGGAGGTGCTGGTCCTGGAGGAGGATCGGGCCGCCCACGCCTGCGGTGGCGGAGTTCTGGTTGTCGGCGACTGGGGCGCCGGACTCGGTCGTGAGCACACGCTTCGGCATTGTTTCGAGGCGACCTTCCGTGCAGTGGCTGCTGACGATGTGGGGGAGCGTAAGGACCCCTGAACTGCTGCGTCAACAGTTTGTTGAAGTTCTGGGCAGACTTGTCTCAACTTTTTGTTGAAACAAAAGCAAAGGGTTCCGGGCCGCGACGGCGCCTGGGCGCGACAGGACAGGTGTCAGCGCCGCCGCGACCCGGAAGTCTGGGGTTACTTCGGCTGGTCGCCGGAGAGGCGCTCGACCGAGCGCAGCAGGGCCGAGTGGTCCAGGCCGCCGTCGCCCTGGGCGCGCAGCGAGGCGACGAGCTGGGCGACCACGGCGCCGACGGGCAGCGCGGCACCGACATTGCGGGCGGCGTCGGTGACGATGCCCATGTCCTTGTGGTGCAGGTCGATGCGGAAGCCCGGCTTGAAGTCGCGGTTGAGGAAGTTGTCCTTCTTGCGGGTCAGGACGGTCGAGCCCGCAAGCCCCCCGTTCAGGACGTCCAGCGCGGCGGTCAGGTCCACGCCGGACTTCTCCAGGAAGACCACGGCCTCGGCGCACGCCTGGATGTTCACGGCGACGATCAGCTGGTTGGCGGCCTTCACGGTCTGGCCCGAGCCGTGCGGACCGCACAGCACGATGGTCTTGCCGAGCGCGTCGAGCAGCGGCTTGGCCTCGTCGAAGTCGGCCTGCTCACCGCCGACCATGATCGACAGGACGGCCTCGATGGCGCCGGCCTCGCCGCCGGAGACGGGCGCGTCGATGACGCGGATGCCCTTCTCCTTGGCGTTCTTCGCCAGGTCGACCGAGGTCTGCGGGGTGATCGACGACATGTCGACGATCAGCGCGCCCGACTTCGCGTTCTCCAGGATGCCGTCAGGACCGTACGCGATGGCCTCGACCTGCGGGGAGGCGGGGACCATCGTCACGACGACGTCGGCGTCCTTGACGGCCTCGGCGATCGACTTCACGGCCGTACCGCCGGCCGCGGCGAGGCGGTCCAGCTTGTCCTGCTCCAGGGTGAAGCCCGTGACGTCGTAACCGGCCTTGATCAGGTTCTCCGACATGGGCGAACCCATGATGCCGAGACCGATCCACGCGACCTTGGGGAGGTTGTTGCTCATGAGGGTGACTCCAAAAAGCTCAGGAAAGCGGTGATACGTCGATGAGGTGGCGCGCGCGTCAGGCGCGGGCGGCGCGGTGCTCGTGCGCCAGCCAGCCGAAGGACTCGGCGCTCGGGGCGTCGCCCGGCTTGTACTCCAGGCCCACGTAGCCCTCGTAGCCCGCCTTCTTGAGCTGGTCGAGCAGCTCTTCCAGGGGCAGCGAGCCGGTGCCCGGCGCACCGCGGCCCGGGTTGTCGGCGATCTGCACGTGCGCCGTCTTGTCGGCGTAGGCGTCGATCACGGCCGGCAGGTCCTCGCCGTTCATGGACAGGTGGTACAGGTCCATGAGGAACTTGGCGTTGCCGAGGCCGGTCGCGGCGTTGACCTTGTCCACGATCTCGATCGCCTTGGGGGCGCTCACGATCGGGCACTTCGGCGACTCGGGCTTGTTGAGCGCCTCGATGAGGAGCACGGCACCGACGCGGTCGGCCGCGCGGGCCGCCAGCACCAGGTTCTCCAGGGCGAGTTCGTCCTGGGCGGCCTCGTTCACGCCCTCGACGCGGTTGCCGTACAGGGCGTTGAGCGCCTTGCAGCCGAGCGAGGCGGCGAAGTCGGCGGCGATGTCGAGGTTCGCGCGGAACTTCTCGCTCTCCTCGCCGGGGATCGACAGGGCGCCCCGGTCCGGTCCGGGCAGCTGGCCCGCGTAGAAGTTCAGGCCGGTCAGCTGGACGCCGGCGTCCTTGATCGCGTCCCGCAGGGCGTCGAGCTCGGACTGCTCGGGAACAGGCGCGTCGACCCAGGGCCACCACAGCTCGACCGCCGTGAAGCCCGCCGCGGCGGCGGCCGCGGGGCGCTCCAGGAGCGGGAGTTCCGTGAAGAGGATCGACAGGTTGACGTTGAAGCGCTGGTCTGCGAATCCCATCGGGGTCGGCGCTCCCTTCTGGTTCGTGTTCCGCATGCGAAGTGTTCCGTATTGCGGAAGTTCGTTTCTGCTTGATGGAAGGTTGCCCGTGATCCGGGGGAGCTGTCAAGAGGGGCTGCCGGAAAAAGCGGGAACGGCGTTAGGTTGACCCCGTGCGATTGAGAGTGGAGTTCACGACCGAGCCCTTCGACCTCGACGAGGCGCCGCCGCATGCGGTCGTCGCGCGCGATGTCATCCAGGGGGCCGACCTGGACGCGGTCGACGTCGGCCCGTTCGGCAACACGGCCGAGGGGGAGGCCGGCCGCGTGCTCACCGCGGTCGACGCGCTGCTGCGCCGGTCCCTCGAGGCGGGGGCCACCCGGGTCTCGCTCCAGGTGAACGTGATCGGCGAGGAGGGCGATAAGTGACCGCGCTGGGGGACGAGCCCTTCATTCGGGCGGTCAAGCCGCTCGTCGACGCCATGGGGGCCGAGATGCTGTCGCCGAGCGAGGCGGCCAAGGACGACGTCGTGCTGAGCTGGGAGGGGGCCGAGGTGATCGCCGTGCGGCTGCCCCAGCTGGCCGACTCCCTCGATCACATCCTGGCCGCCATGGAGCGCAGGGAGGGCAAACCCCTCGCCGAGCTCGACCGCAGGGAGAAGCAGGAGGTCGTCCGCGTCCTGGAGGCGCGCGGCGCCTTCTCCGTGCGGCACGGCGTGGAGACCGTGGCGGGCGCGCTCGGCGTCTCCCGTTTCACCGTCTACAACTACCTCAACCGCGAGAAGGCCACCTGACCTGGGGTGACGCCACGATCACAGAACCGCCGTCCGGTCGCCGGGCGGCGGTTTTTTATCACTCCAAGTTTTCAACAAAGTGTTGACGCAGTGTTTCCGAGGGCGTTAGCTATCCGCAGCCCGTCCAGCACAAGGCCACGGAGGCACCCCGTGACTTCAGGTTCAACGCCGGGACTTGCCCGGTTCAACGCCTCGGACGAGAGCGCGGCCCAGGCCGAGCTCCACGAGGTGTGTGCTTCATCGGCGTGGGGGAGCAAGATCCTCGCCCAGCGCCCCTTCGCTTCCCTCGACGCGCTCTTCGAGGCCAGTGACGCCGCGATGGCCGAACTGTCCGCCGAGGATCTCGCCGAGGCGATGGCGGGGCACCCGCCGATCGGCCGCCCGAAGCCCGGCGACCCGACCTCGTCGCGCGAGCAGCGCGGCATGGCGGGGGCCTCCGAGGAACTCAAGGCGGAGATGCTCGACCGGAACCTGGAGTACCAGGACCGGTTCGGACATGTCTTCCTCATCTGCGCCACCGGGGCGAGCGCCGAGCAGATGCTCGACGCGCTCAAGGCGCGCATCGGCAACACGCCGGAGCAGGAGCGCGAGATCGTCCGCACCGAGCTGGGCAAGATCAACCGCATCCGCCTGACCCGCCTCGCGGAGCACGGAGAACAAGGGGACAACGCCTGATGAGCACCGAGACCACAGCGTCGGTGTCCACGCACATCCTGGACACCAGCGTCGGACGCCCCGCCGAGGGCGTCGTCATCTCCCTTGCGGCGCGCGCCGGTTCGGGCGCCGCTTGGGTGGCGCTCGGCGGCTCGGCCACCGACGCGGACGGGCGCTGCAAGGACCTGCCGGCCCTGCCGGAAGGAACCACCCACGTCCGTCTCGACTTCGAGACGGAAGCGTATTTCGACAAGAAGCAAGCCGATGCGCAGCAGGACGCCCCCGCGAATCGGGACAGCGTCACGACCGGAGCGTTCTTCCCGGAGGTGGCGATCACGTTCGCCGTCACGCCGGGCGAGCACTACCACGTGCCGCTGCTGCTCAACCCGTTCGGCTACTCCGTTTACCGAGGGAGCTAGCAGACATGCCCACGATTCTGGGTTCGAACCAGTACGGCAAGGCGGAGAACCGCGTTGTCAAGATCACGCGGGACGGCGACACCCACCACATCAAGGACCTGAACGTCTCGGTCGCCCTCAGCGGTGACCTCGACGACGTCCACCTCACCGGGTCGAACGCCAACTGCCTGCCGACCGACACCACCAAGAACACCTGCTTCGCCTTCGCCAAGGAAGTCGGCATCGAGTCGGCCGAGCAGTACGGCATCGAGCTCGCCCGGCACTTCGTCGACAGCCAGCCGTCCATCCACCGGGCGCGCATCCGCATCGAGGAGTACTCCTGGGAGCGCATCGCCGGCTCCGACGCGGGCTCCAACTTCATCGGGGCCGACGAGGTCAAGCACTCCTTCGTCCGCAAGGGCCAGGAGACGCGCCTGGTGCAGGTGACGTACCAGAACGGCACGTTCGAGGTCCTGTCCGGGCTCAAGGACCTGACCGTGATGAACACCACGAACTCCGAGTTCTGGGGCTACATCAAGGACAAGTACACGACGCTCAAGGAGGACTACGACCGCATCCTCGCGACGTCGCTGTCCACCTGGTGGCGGCACAACTGGACGGGTGAGGAAGGCCAGCGCACCCCCCAGTGGAACAAGTCCTACGACCAGGCCAAGAAGCACATCCTGCAGGCCTTCGTCGAGACGTACTCGCTGTCGCTGCAGCAGACCCTGTTCCAGATGGGCTCGCGCGTCATCAACAACCGCACCGAGATCGACGAGATCCGCTTCTCGGCGCCGAACAAGCACCACTTCCGCCAGGACCTGTCGCCCTTCGGTCTGGAGAACGAGGCGAAGGACGGTGCCGTGTACTGGGCGGCCGACCGCCCCTACGGCCTGATCGAGGCCACGATCCTGCGGGACGGCGCCGACCAGCGCATCCCGCTGGACATGACCAACCTCTGACGCCTCGGGCGTAGTTGACGCGGTCGCGCACCCCCGTCCACCCGCAGTCGGCGGGGGTGCGCCGCACCGGAGGGAACATAAGCAATGGCAGTGCCAGCAAAGGGGCCGGCAAAAGCTGAGGGCCCGTGTTCCACCCCATCGGAGGACGCCGCACGCACGGCGGTGGCCCATCCGGTGGACGAAAAGCTCCACGTCTCGCGGCTCGTCCCCGCCGCACTCCAGCACATCGCCGCCATGTACGCGGGAGTCGTCACCCCTCCGCTCATCATCGGCCAGGCCGTCCGCCTCGACACCGCGGGCCAGACCCGGCTGATCGCCGCGTCACTGCTCATCGCGGGCGTGGCCACCCTGCTCCAGACCCTCGGCGTCAAGGGCTTCGTCGGCAACCGGCTGCCCTTCGTCAACGCCGCCTCCTCGGCCGGCATCGCACCGATGCTCGCGATCGCCGAGACCAACGCGCACGGCGACCAACTCCCCGCCATCTACGGGGCGGTGATGGTCGCGGGTGTCTTCTGCCTCGCCATCGGACCGTTCTTCGGCCGGTTGCTCCGCTTCTTCCCGCCGCTCGTCACCGGCGTCGTCATCACCCTCATCGGCGTGACCCTGATGCCCGTGCCGGTCGGCTGGGCCCAGGGCGGCGACAAGACCGCCGCCGACTACGGCGACATGCGCTTCCTCGCCCTCGCCGCCTTCACCCTCGTCGTGATCCTGCTGATCCAGCGCTTCGGCAAGGGCTTCGTCAAGCAAGTCGCCCTGCTCTTCGGCCTGTTGATCGGCACGCTCGCCGCGATCCCGTTCGGCATGGCGGACTTCAGCTCGCTCAAGTCCGCGCCGGTGGCCGCGCTCCCGACGCCGTTCGCCTTCGGCGCCCCGGAGTTCCAGCCCGCCGCGATCGTCTCCCTGTGCCTGGTCATGCTCGTCCTGATGACCGAGTCCAGCGCCGGCATGCTCGCCATCGGCGAGATCTGCGAGCGCGACTGCGACGGGAGGACCATCACCCGCGGTCTGCGCACCGACGGCATCGCCACCCTCCTCGGACCGGTCTTCGGCGGCTTCCCGACCTCGGCCTTCGCGCAGAACGTCGGCGTCGTCTCGCTCACCAAGGTGCGCAGCCGGTACGTCGTCGCGGTGGCGGGCAGCGCCCTGATCGTCCTCGGCGCCTTCCCGGTCCTCGGCGCGGTCGTCTCCATGGTCCCCATGCCGGTCCTCGGCGGCGCGGGCATCGTCCTGTTCGGCTCCATCGCCGTCAGCGGCATCCGTACGCTCTCCGAGGCGGGCCTCGACGACAGCTCCAACATCATCCTGGTGGCCGTCTCGCTCGGCGCGGGCATCATCCCGCTCGCCGCGCCCACCTTCTACGCCGATTTCCCCGCCTGGGCGCAGACCGTGCTCGGCTCCGGCATCAGCGCCGGCGCGCTCGTCGCCGTATCGCTGAACCTCTTCTTCCACCATCTCGGCACCCGCGGCAGCGCCACCGCCACCGCGGCACTCAAATCCTCCTAGGGTCCTGCCGTGCCCAATCGCCACTCCAGAATTGAAGGAAGCACCATGGCACCTTCTACGGCTACGTCAACCGACCGCATCGTCATCGAGAACGTCGCCATCGCGACGGTCGACGCGCAGGACACCGAGTACGCCTCCGGCTACATCGTCGTCGCGGGCAACAAGATCGAATCCATCGGCGCGGGCAAGGCACCCGAGGGCCTGGAGAACGTCGTGCGCCGCATCGACGGCACCGGCCACCTCGCCACGCCCGGCCTCGTCAACACCCACCACCACTTCTACCAGTGGATCACCCGGGGCCTGGCGACGGACCACAACCTGTTCAACTGGCTGGTGGCGCTGTACCCGACCTGGGCGCGCATCGACGAGCAGATGACCTACGCCGCGGCGCAGGGCTCCCTCGCCATGATGGCCCGCGGCGGCGTCACCACCGCCATGGACCACCACTACGTGTTCCCGCAGGGCTCGGGCGACCTCTCCGGGTCGATCATCCGCGCCGCCTCCGAGATGGGCGTGCGCTTCACCCTGGCCCGCGGCTCCATGGACCGCAGCGAGAAGGACGGCGGCCTGCCGCCGGACTTCGCCGTCGAGACCCTCGAAGGCGCCCTCGCGGCGACCGAGGAGACGGTGAAGAAGCACCACGACGCCTCCTTCGACGCGATGACGCAGATCGCCGTCGCCCCGTGTTCCCCCTTCTCCGTCTCCACCGAACTCCTCAAGCAGGGCGCCGAGTTGGCGCGCAGCCTGGGCGTACGGCTGCACACCCACGGCAGCGAGACGGTCGAGGAGGAGAAGTTCTGCCACGAGCTGTTCGGCATGGGCCCGACCGACTACTTCGAGTCGACGGGCTGGCTCGGCGAGGACGTGTGGATGGCGCACAGCGTCCACATGAACGACTCCGACATCGCCGCGTTCGGCCGCACGAAGACGGGCGTCGCGCACTGCCCGTCCTCGAACGCCCGCCTGGCAGCCGGCATCGCCCGCGTCCCCGACATGCTCGCGGCCGGCGTCCCGGTCGGCCTCGGCGTCGACGGCACCGCCTCCAACGAGTCGGGCGAACTCCACACCGAACTGCGCAACGCCCTGCTCATCAACCGCCTCGGCGCGCACCGCGAGGCCGCCCTGAACGCCCGTCAGGCGCTGCGCCTGGGCACGTACGGCGGTGCGCAGGTGCTCGGCCGCGCGACCCAGATCGGGTCGCTGGAGGCCGGCAAGCTCGCCGACCTGGTCCTGTGGAAGCTGGACACCCTGGCCCACTCGTCCATCGCCGACCCGGTCACCGCGCTGATCTTCGGTGCGGCCGCGCCGGTCACCCTCTCCCTCGTCAACGGCAAGCCGGTCGTGGAGGACAGCCGCCTCCTGCACGTCGACGAGGACGCCATCGCCCGCTCCACGCGGGACGAGGCACAGCGCCTCGCGCGGATCGCCGCGCAGGCCTGACACCCACAGAACTCCGGCCGGGGAGGACGGTCCCCGGCCGGACCCGAGCTGCCGAGCGGGCAGCTCGGGTGCCGCCCCGGAACGTGGCCCAAAGCTTCGCGTTCCCGGGGCGGTCAGTACTACCTATGCACCACCTGGGCGCACAACAACCGCATAGCGAGCACGACCTTGCACCACCTCCCAGAAGCGAAAAGTGCCGGCGGCCCGCCGGGACTGGAAAACAACCGGAGGAGCCGCCGTGGCGACGACGCCCAGGTTCACCAAGCAAGGCACCACCCCCGAAGCGGAAGCCGCGGGGCATACCAAACATCCGGTCGACGAGACCCTCCCACCGCTGAAGATGGCGACGACCGGTCTCCAGCACGTGGCCGCCATGTACGCCGGCGTGGTCGCGCCCCCGCTGATCGTCGGCGCGTACATAGGCCTCTCGGCGAAAGAACTCACCTTCCTCACCGGCGCCTGTCTGTTCACGGCAGGGCTCGCCACCTTCCTCCAGACGCTCGGCATCTGGAAGATCGGCGCCCGGCTGCCCTTCGTGAACGGCGTGACGTTCGCGGGCGTCGCCCCGATGCTCGCCGTCGTCGACTCGACGAAGGACAAGGACGACGCGCTGCCGATCATCTTCGGAGCGGTGATCGTCGCGGGAGTCCTCGGATTCATCGCGGCGCCCTTCTTCTCGAAGGCCATCCGCTTCTTCCCGCCGGTCGTCACCGGCACCGTCATCACGCTCATCGGCATCTCGCTGATGCCGGTCGCCTTCGGCTGGGCGCAGGGGCCCGACGCCAAGGCCTCCGACTACGGCTCGATGAAGAACCTGGCGCTGGCCGCGGTCACCCTCGTGATCGTGCTGCTGCTGCGGCGCTTCACGACCGGGTTCGTCAAGCAGATCGCGGTGCTGCTCGGCCTGGTCATCGGGACCGTCGTCGCGATCCCCTTCGGCGTCACGGACTTCTCGCCGGTCGGCGACGCGGACGTCGTCGGCTTCCCGTCGCCGTTCCACTTCGGTGCCCCGCAGTTCGCGGGCGCGGCCATCGTCTCGATGATCGTCGTCATGATCGTGTCGATGACGGAGTCGACGGCCGACATGCTGGCGCTCGGTGAGATCGTCGGCCGCCCGGCCGACGAGAAGACCATCGCGGCCGGCCTGCGCGCCGACACCCTCGGCACGGCAGTCAGCCCCGTCTTCAACGGCTTCATGTGCAGCGCCTTCGCCCAGAACATCGGTCTGGTCGCGATGACGAAGATCCGCAGCCGGTTCGTGGTCGCGGTCGGCGGCGGCTTCCTCGTCCTGATGGGCCTGTGCCCGATGGCCGCCTCGCTGATCGCCGTCGTACCGCGACCGGTGCTCGGCGGCGCGGGCGTCGTCCTGTTCGGCTCGGTCGCGGCCAGCGGCATCCAGACCCTGGTCAAGGCCAACCTGGAGAGGGACAACAACGTCCTGATCGTCGCGGTCTCGCTCGCGGTGGGCCTGATCCCCATCGCAGCCCCGGAGTTCTACCACGCGTTCCCGGAGCGCGCGAAGATCATCCTGGACTCGGGCATCTCCACGGGCTGTGTCGCCGCCGTGCTGCTCAACCTCGTCTTCAACCACCTCGGCCGCGGCCGGGAGGCGGACGACGTCACGTCACCGATGGAATCGGGCGGCGCCATCGCCGAACAGCGGACGAACTCCACGGCCGGCGCGCACTGAGGGCGCGGCCTCGCGAAGCGGTCCGGTACCGGGGAGTCGAGGTGCGGTGGGTGTCGGAGTCAAGGCAAGATCTTTTGCGTGACGACGACACCCCCCGACCCGAACACCCTGCACCCGATGCCCGACCAGGAGCGCGTGGTGCTCCTGAAACCCCTGATCACCTCGGAGTTGATCGAGGTGGGCGAGTTCTCGTACTACGACGACCCGGACGCCGCCGCCGAGTTCGAGACCCGCAACGTCCTCTACCACTACGGCCCGGAGAGACTCCGCATCGGCCGCTTCTGCGCCTTCGGCACCGGCGTCCGCTTCCTCATGAACGGCGCCAACCACCGGATGGACGGAGCCTCGACCTTCCCCTTCCCGATCATGGGCGGGTCCTGGGCCGAGCACTTCGACCTCCTCGCGGGGCTGCCGTCGCGCGGCGACACGGTCGTCGGTCACGACGTCTGGTTCGGCAACGGCGTCACCGTGATGCCCGGCGTCACGATCGGCCACGGCGCGGTCGTGGCGACGGGCGCGGTGGTCACGGAGGACGTTCCGCCGTACGCGATCGTCGGCGGCAACCCCGTGCGGGTGATCCGCAGCCGCTTCACTCCGGACGTCGTCACCCGTCTGGTCGAACTGGCCTGGTGGGACTGGCCGTTGGAGCACATCACGGAACACCTGCGCCTGATCATGTCGGGTTCGGTGGAGGCCCTGGAGCGCGTGGCCCCCTGACGGGCCGGTGCGCGGCCTCACGGCTGCGGGCGGTGCCCGGCCCGGCGGCGATCACCGCGGAGCGCCCAACTCCCGTACACCCGCGCCACGCTGGCGAGCCCGCCCTGGTCCTCGCGACCCGCGCCGAGGACCGCCCGG
>NZ_JAAGMG010000697.1 GCF_010548525.1 Streptomyces sp. SID14478 | reverse complement strand
CAGCGCCTCGGGGGCCGCCGGGTACGCGCTCTCCGACGACGCGCGCCAGCTCCTCGACGACGGCGACCGGCGCATCTACGGGCCGCCCGACGAGACGGGCGGCTGGGTGCTCGCCGTGTTCTCCGTGCCCGAGTCGGAGCGGGCCAAGCGGCACGTGCTGCGCTCCACCCTCGCCGGCCTCGGCTTCGGCACCGCCGCGCCCGGGGTGTGGCTCGCCCCGGCCGGGCTGTACGAGGAGGCGCGGCACACGCTGGAGCGGATCGGCTGCGCCGGGTACGTGGACCTGTTCCGCGGCGAGCACCTGGGCTTCGCGCCGACGGCCGACGCGGTCGCCCGCTGGTGGGACCTGACGTCCCTGGCCACGCTGTACGAGACGTTCCTCGACGAGCACGCGCCGGTGCTCCGCGCCTGGGAGGCGCGGCCCGACACCCCGCCGCAGGAGGCGTACCGCGACTACCTGCTGGCGCTCGACTCGTGGCGGCACCTTCCTTACGCGGATCCGGGGCTGCCCTCCGCGCTGCTGCCTCCGGGGTGGCCGGGGGTGCGCTCGGCGAAGGTCTTCGGCGCGCTGCACGAGCGGCTGCACGAGGCGGGCGCCCGGTTCGTGAACGCCGGATGACGCGTGCCGCGGGGATGGTGCCGGACGCGTAGGCGGGGGCCCGCCCACCGCACACCGGCCCGGTGGACGAGGCGACGGTGAGGACGTCTCACCCGGGCAGGGACAGGCGCGGCTTGGGCGCGTCGAGGCGGCCCGTCTGGGGCCGCCGGCCCCCCGCACGGTAGGGCTCGGGCCAGACCACCCCGGGCCCCGTGTACCCCTGCTCGGCGGCGGCGTGCAGCGTCCAGTTCGGGTCGTACAGATGCGGCCGCGCCAACGCGCACAGATCCGTGCGGCCCGCCAGGACCAGCGAGTTGACGTCGTCCCACGACGAGATCGCCCCGACCGAGATCACCGGCACCCCGGCCTCGCCGCGGATCCGGTCCGCGTACGGCACCTGGTAGGAGCGTCCGAACGCGGGGCGCTCCTGCGCCACGACCTGGCCCGTGGACACGTCGATCGCGTCGGCGCCGTGCGCGGCGAACGCCCGCGCCGTCGCCACCGCGTCCTCGGCGCTCGTGCCGCCCCGCGCCCAGTCCGTCGCGGAGATCCGCACGGTCATCGGACGGTCCTCGGGCCACACGCCGCGCACGGCGTCGAACACCTCCAGGGGGAACTTCATCCGCCCCTCCAGCGAGCCCCCGTACGCATCGGTACGCAGGTTCGTCAGCGGCGACAGGAACCCGGACAGCAAGTAGCCGTGCGCGCAGTGCAGTTCCAGCAGATCGAACCCGGCGCGCGCGGCCCGCCACGCCGCCGCGGTGAACTCCTCGCGGATCTCCGCCAGTTCGGGGACCGTGAGCTCTCTCGGGGTCTGGCTCCCCGGCTTGTACGGGAGGGCGGACGCCGCGACCAGCGGCCAGTTGTCGTCCGGCGCCGGCAGCGGCTCGTCCATGCCCTCCCACATCAGCCGGGTCGATCCCTTGCGGCCGGAGTGCCCGAGCTGGAGGCCGATCGCCGTGCCGGGTGCCCGCGTGTGCACGAACTCGGTGATCCGCTGCCAGGCCGCGCCCTGTTCGGGGGTGTAGAGGCCGGCGCAGCCCGGGGTGATGCGACCCTCGGGGCTGACGCAGACCATCTCCGTCATGACCAGGCCCGCGCCGCCCAGGGCCCGCGCGCCCAGGTGGACGAGGTGGAAGTCGCCGGGAACGCCCTCCTGTGCCGAGTACATGTCCATCGGGGAGACGACGACCCGGTTCCTGAGCGTGAGGCCGCGCAGCGTGAACGGCGTGAACATCGGCGGCGTACCCTCCGGGCACCCGAACTCGCGCTCCACCGCCTCGGTGAAGTGGGCGTCGCGCAGCCGCAGGTTCTCGTGCGTGACGCGGCGGCTGCGGGTGAGCAGGTTGAACGCGAACTGCCGTGGCGGCTGGTCGAGATGGCGCTCCAGGTCCTCGAACCACTCCAGGCTGGCCCGCGCGGCGCGCTGCGTGGAGGCGACGACGGGCCGGCGCTCCGCCTCGTACGCCGTCAGCGCCGCGTCGGTCGTGGGGTGCTCGTGCAGACACGCGGCGAGCGCGAGCGCGTCCTCGACGGCGAGCTTGGTGCCGGAGCCGATGGAGAAGTGCGCGGTGTGCGCGGCATCCCCGATCAGTACGCAATTGCCGTGCGACCAGCGGTCGTTGACGACGGTGCGGAAGCTGAGCCAGGAGGAGTTGTTGGTGCGCAGCGCGCGTCCGCCGAGCGCGTCGGCGAAGACCTTGGCGCAGTATTCGATCGACTCGCGCACCTCCATGTCCGCGAGCCCGGCCTTGCGCCAGACCTCCTCCCGCATCTCGACGATGACGGTCGACTCGCCGGTGGAACGGGGCGAGCCGGAGGGCGACGGGCGGGCGAAGGGGTAGCCGTGCAGTTGCATGACCCCGTGCTCGGTCTGCGCGATGTCGAAGCGGAACGCCTCGAAGGCGAAGTCGGCGGCGAGCCAGATGTACCGGTTGCGGTGTTCCTCGATCCGCGGGCGGAACGCGTCGGCGTACGTCTCGCGAGTGCGGCTGTGCACACCGTCGGCGGCGATCACCAGGTCGTACGCGGCGCAGAGCTCGGCGACCGGCGGCGCCTCGGTACGGAAGCGCAGGGTGACGCCGAGCCGGCGGCACCGGTCCTCCAGGATCTCCAGGAGACGGCGGCGGCCCAGTGCCGCGAAGCCGTGGCCGCCCGAGGTGTGGCGCACGCCCCGGTGGACCACGTCGATGTCGTCCCAGCGCACGAACTCGTCCTGCAGCGCCGCGTAGACGACCGGGTCGGCGTGCTCGATGCCGCCGAGGGTCTCGTCGGACAGGACGACGCCGAAGCCGAAGGTGTCGTGCGGGGCGTTCCGCTCCCAGAGCGTGATCTCGCGGTGCGGGTCGAGGCGCTTGAGGAGCGCGGCCGCATACAGGCCGCCGGGTCCCCCGCCGATCACGGCGATGCGCTGGGCGCGTGCGGTCATCCGCGGCTCACCTCCCCTGCCACTTGGGCGGGCGCTTCTCGGTGAAGGACGCGTGGAACTCGGCGTAGTCCTCGCCGTTCATGAGCAGCGCCTGGGTCGCGGCGTCCATCTCGACGGCCGCCGCGAGTGGCATGTCGAGCTCGGCCGTGAGCAGTGCCTTGGTCTGCGCGTGGGCGAGAGCGGGCCCGTCGGCGAGCCGCCCGGCGAGGGCGAACGCCGCCTCGTCGGCCTTGCCCTCGTCGGTCAACTCGCTGATCAGGCCGATCCGTTCGGCCTCGGGGGCGCGGACGGGGTCGCCGAGCATGAGCAGCCGGGTGGCGTGTCCGAGGCCGACGACGCGCGGCAGCAGGTAGGCCGCGCCCATGTCGCCGCCGGACAGGCCGACCTTGGTGAACAGGAACGCGAAACGGGCGCTCGGGTCGGCGACGCGGAAGTCGGCGGCGAGGGCGAGCACGGCGCCCGCGCCCGCCGCGACCCCGTGCACGGCGGCGATCACCGGGAAGGGCGCCTCCCGGACGGCCCGCACCACCTGCCCCGTCATCCGGTTGAAGTCGAGCAGCTGGGCGGTGTCCATGGACAGGGTGGCGCCGATGATCTCGTCGACGTCGCCGCCGGAGCAGAAGCCGCGGCCCCCGCCGGTCAGGACGAGGGCGCGTACGGACCGCTCGCGGGCCAGCTCGGCGAGCAGGTCGCGCAGATCGGCGTAGGCGCCGAAGGTGAGGGCGTTGAGCTTCTCGGGCCGGGCGAGCGTGACGGTCGCGACGCCGCGCGCGTCCACGGCGCAGGACAGATGGCGCCAGGTCTCGGTGCGGGGGGCGGAGCCGGTGAAGGGACTCATGCGCGTGCGGCCTCCTACGGACTGTCGGACAGGCTCGGGCGGGAGTTTCGCGGCGTCTGCCCTTCGAAGTTATCACCGCTTCGTGACTGTCGTCAGCAGAGCGCGATAACCTGGTCGGCACCCGGGCACTCGGCCCCCGCGACGATCCGGCATAAGGACCGGATCGGCCCATAGGGCCCAATGTCCCGAGGAACACCACCGGGAGGCTCTATCGGCGCACGCCGTACCATTCCTAAGGTTGAACGCAGGACGGCCCGCTTCGTGACGTCCGCCGTCCCGTTGCCGAGCCGCCACTCAGGACCTGCCTTGCCGCACCCCTCCGGTCGCCCCTCGCCCACGTCGTGGCGCATAGCCCTGCCGCACACGGCTGCCGCCGTGCCGGTCGCGCGCGCCCTGGTGCGCACGGCCCTGAACGAGCTCGAGTCCCCGGCGGCCGACACCGACACCGCC
Organism: Streptomyces sp. SID14478; assembly: GCF_010548525.1. GTDB lineage: Bacteria > Actinomycetota > Actinomycetes > Streptomycetales > Streptomycetaceae > Streptomyces. The sequence goes on along the minus strand of NZ_JAAGMG010000697.1, from coordinate 11,593 downwards.
GAGCTGCTCACCGCGGAGCTGGTGGCCAACGCCGTGGAGCACACGACGGGTGACTCCCCGATCGAGCTGGTCGTGGAGCTCCTGGAGACGGGCTGCCAGGTCGAGGTGCACGACCCGGACCCGGCGCCGCCCGCGAACCTCACCACCCCGGACGACCCCGAGGAGCCCGACCCCTGGCAGGAGCACGGCCGCGGCCTGCTGCTCATCCGCACGCTCAGCGCCTCGTGCGGGCACCGCCCCACCGAATCCGGCAAGGCGGTGTGGTTCACCCTTCCCGCGGTGCCGCGCCAGCGTCCGGCCTCGGAGTAGCGCCCTCGTCGAGCCGCGAGTTCCGGCGCCCGTAGCACGCGTAGACCAGGGCGCCCACGACGAGGAACACCGCGAACTGGACCCACGTCGTCCAGCCCGTCCCCCAGATCAGATACAGGCACATCGCGACCCCGAGGACCGGGCTGAGCGGGTACAGCGGCACCCGGAACGAGCGCGTCAGGCCGGGGTGCGAGCGGCGCAGGGCGACCACGGCGACGTTGACGACGGCCATGGTGGCGAGCGTGCCGATGGTGGTCAGGTTGACCACGACGTCGAGCGAGGAGAAGGCCGCCGGGACCGCGAAGACGAGCGCGACGATCCAGGTGTTGGCGACCGGCGTCGACGTCCTCGGGGAGACCCGCTCGAAGATCCGCGGGATCAGCCCGTCGCGGGACATCGACATCAGGATGCGGGTCTGCCCGTACATCACCGCGAGCACGACGGAGGCGATGGCGACGACCGCGCCGAAGGCGATGATGCCGCCGCCGACGGTGGAGTCGGTGACCTGGTCGACGACGAGGGAGAGCGCCGCGGGCTTGTCGCCGACCGCGTCCGCGCCGAGCGCGCCGATCGCCGCGACGGCCACGGCGCAGTACAGCAGCGTGACGATGCCGATGCAGATCATGATCGCGATCGGGATGTTCCGCCGCGGGTTCTTGACCTCCTCGCCGGCCGTGGTGATCGCGTCGAAGCCGATGTACGAGAAGAAGGCGAGCGAGGCGCCCGAGGTGATGCCGCCGACGCCCTCGGCCATGAACGGCGTCAGATTGCCCGCCTTGAAGGCGCTGAAGCCGATGACGCAGAACGCGATCAGGATGCCGATCTTGAGGATGGCCATGGCGGCGGTGGCCCGCGCGCTCTCCCGGATGCCGCGCACCAGCAGCGTGGCGGCCATCAGCATGACGATCACGGCGGGCAGGTTGATGACGCCCCCGTCGCCGGGTCCTGCGGACAGCGACTGCGGGAGCTGCGCGCCGAAGAGGCTGTTCAGCAGCTCGTTCAGGTACTGGCTCCAGCCGACGGCGACGGCCGAGACCGAGATGCCGTACTCCAGGAGCAGACACCAGCCGACGAGGAACGCGACGCGCTCACCGAGGGTCGCGTAGGCGAAGGAGTACGAGGAGCCGGAGACCGGGATCGCGCCGCCCAGCTCGGCGAACGAGAACGCCGTGAAGATGCAGGTGACCGCGGCGAGGACGAAGGAGACGATGACGGCCGGGCCGGCCTCGGCGACCGTGTCGGACAGGCCGACGAAGATGCCGGTGCCGACGATCGCGCCGACGCCGAAGCCCACGAGCTGGAAGAGCCCCATGGTGCGCTTCAGGCCGTGCCCCTCCAGGTCGGCGCCGGATTCGGCGATGAGGGTCTCGGGCGACTTGATGCGCAGGCCGGTGGGGGTCGGCGACGGCGACATGGGGTGGTGCTCTTTTCTGATGGTGCGGTGCGGCGGGGGTGGGCCGCGTGCCGGTGGGGCCGGAGAAGGTGTTCCGGCCCCACCAGTTTGAACGGTTATGGGTGTTCTGCGCTGTTTGTTACTTCTGGCCGAGCGTGGCGACCATGATGGCCTTGATCGTGTGCATCCGGTTCTCGGCCTCGTCGAAGACGACGGAGTGCGCCGACTCGAAGACCTCGTCGGTCACCTCGAGGGACTCCAGGCCGTACTTCTCGTGGATCTCGCGGCCGACCTTGGTGCCCAGGTCGTGGAAGGCGGGCAGGCAGTGCAGGAACTTCACGTCCGCGTTGCCCGTGGCGCGCAGGACGTCCATGGTCACGGCGTAGGGCGTGAGCGACCTGATGCGCTCGTCCCAGACCTCCTCCGGCTCGCCCATCGACACCCAGACGTCGGTGACGACGAAGTCGGCGCCCGCGACGCCCTCCTCGACGGACTCGGTGAGCGTGATGCGGGCCCCGCTCGCGGCGGCCAGCTCGCGCGCCCGCGCGACGACCTCGTCGGCGGGCCAGTAGGCCTCGGGCGCGACGATGCGGACGTCCATGCCGAGCAGGGCGCCGGTGACGAGGTAGGAGTTGCCCATGTTGAACCGGGCGTCGCCCAGGTACGCGAAGGTGATCTCCTCCAGCGGCTTGTCGCTGTGCTCGGTCATGGTGAGCACGTCGGCGAGCATCTGGGTGGGGTGCCAGTCATCGGTGAGGCCGTTGTAGACGGGCACGCCGGCGAACTCGGCGAGCGTCTCGACCGTCTCCTGCGCGTCCCCCCGGAACTCGAGGGCGTCGAACATCCGGCCGAGGACGCGGGCCGTGTCCTTGCTCGACTCCTTCTTGCCGATGTGGGAACCGGCCGGGTCTATGTACGTCGTCGAGGCGCCCTGGTCGGCGGCCGCGACCTCGAAGGAGCAGCGGGTCCGCGTCGAGGACTTCTCGAAGATCAACGCGACGTTCTTCCCGCGCAGGTGCTGCGTCTCGGTCCCCGCCTTCTTGGCGGCCTTCAGCTCGGCGGCCAGGTCGACCAGGCCGCGGAACTCCTCGGCCGTGAGGTCCGCCTCCTTGAGGAAGTGGCGGCCGGTGAGGTCGGGACGCTGGACTGTCGCCATGGGGCGCTCCTGGGATACGACGGGCGGAACGTGAACTCTGGAAGTCTATACGAACCCCCACATTTCTATTCAGTCGGCCGGGTCACATCACCGGATCGCGCTCCACCGGACAGCTCATGCAGCGCGGCCCGCCCCGCCCCCGGCCCAGCTCGCTGCCCGGGATCTCGATCACCTCGATGCCCTGCTTGCGCAGATGCGTGTTCGTGGTCGCGTTCCGCTCGTACGCGACCACGACCCCGGGCTCCACGGCCAGCACGTTGCAGCCGTCGTCCCACTGCTCCCGCTCGGCGGCGTGCACGTCCTGGGTGGCGGTCAGCACCCGGATCCCGCTGAGCCCGAGGGCGGCGGCGATCGCCCGGTGCATGTGCTCCGGCGGATGGTCGGTGACCTTCAACTCCCGTGCGGACGTGCCCGGTTCGATGGTGTACGAGCGCAGCATGCCGAGCCCCGCGTACTGCGTGAACGTGTCCCCGTCGACCATCGTCATCACGGTGTCCAGATGCATGAAGGCCCGCCGCTTCGGCATGTCGAGCGCGACGATGGTCCGCGCCGAACCCGCCGCGAACAGCTTGTGCGCGAGCATCTCCACGGCCTGCGGGGTGGTGCGCTCGCTCATCCCGATGAGCACCGCGCCCTGCCCGATGACGAGCACGTCCCCGCCCTCGATCGTGGACGGGTAGTCGGCCTGCCCCTCGGACCACACGTGGAAGTCCTGTTCCCGGAAGAGGGGGTGGTGACGGTAGATCGCCTCGAAGTGCACGGTCTCGCGCTGCCGGGCCGGCCACCGCATGGCGTTGATGGAGACCCCGTCGTGGATCCACGCCGAGGTGTCCCGGGTGAACAGGTGGTTGGGCAGCGGCCCGAGCAGGAAGTCGTCCAGCTCCATGGCGTGGAACTTCACCGACGTCGGCTCGGCGTGCCCGTCCAGGAACTCCCGCTTGGTCATTCCGCCGATGAGCGCCTGGGCCAGCTCCGGCGCCGGCAGCGTCTCGAAGGCGTCCCGCAGCGGACCCGTGGCCAGCGGGCCGTACTCCTTCTCGTCGAAGACCCGGTCGAGCACGAGCGCACGGGCCTCGCCGACCTGCAGGGTCTCGGTGAGCAGATCGCCGAAGAGGTGCACGACGACGCCCCGGTCGCGCAGCACGTCGGCGAACCCGTCGTGCTCCTGCCGGGCGCGCCGCACCCACAGCACGTCGTCGAAGAGGAGCTGGTCCTTGTTGCTGGGCGTGAGCCTCTTCAGCTCCAGATCGGGCCGGTGCAGGATGACCCGGCGCAGCCGCCCGGCCTCGGAGTCGACGTGGAATCCCATGGGCCCATCCTTCCCCCACCGCAGGGGTCATGCGCCCGGAAGGAGCGCGGGGCCGCGTTCCCGTGCGGCCGAGCCGCACGGGAACCACCGGCCGCCCGCACCCACGAGGGGCCGGGCCCGGGCCTCACAGCCGCGGGTCGACCGGCTCCGACTCCAGCGCCAGCACCCCGAACACCGCCTCGTGCACCCGCCACAACGGCTCCCCGCCGCCCAGCCGGTCGAGGGCCTCCAGCCCCAGCCCGTACTCGCGGATCGCCAGCGACCGCTTGTGCCCGAGGAAGCGCTGACGCAACTGCGCCAGGTTCTCCGGGCGCGTGTACTCGGGGCCGTAGATGATCCGGAGGTACTCGCGCCCACGGCACTTGATGCCGGGCTGCACGAGCCGTCCCTTCCCGTCGCGCACCAGCGCCCCGACGGGCTTGACGACCATGCCCTCGCCGCCGCGCCCGGTCATCTCCAGCCACCAGTCGACGCCCGCCCGTACCGACTCCGGGTCCGCCGTGTCGACATAGAGCCGCCGCGTCGTCTGCAGCAGCCCGCTCCCGTCGTGCCCGACCATCCGGTCGATGAGCGCGAGCTGCTCGTCGTGCGGCAGGGCGGCCAGCGAGCGGCCCTGCGCGGCGAGGATCTGGAAGGGCGCGAGCCGCACCCCGTCCAGCCCGTCGGTCGTCCAGCAGTAGCGCCGGTACGCGTCCGTGAACGCGGCCGCGTCGGTGGCCCGCCCGCGCTGTCGCTCCAGCAGCCCGCCGACGTCGACGCCGCGTGCGGCCGCCGACTCCAGCGCGCCCAGCACCGCGGGGAACGCGGCACCGGAGGCCGCGCCCACCGCCGCGTACTGGGAGCGCAGCAGCCCGGACGCCTTCAGCGACCACGGCATCAACTCGGCGTCGAGCAGCAGCCAGTCGGTCTCCAACTCGTCCCACAGGCCGGCCGCGGTCGCGGCCTCCCGGACCCGGCCGAGCACCTCCTCCGTCGTCTCGGTGCTGCCGAAGAAGGGGCGCCCGGTACGGGTGTAGAGCGCGCCCGTCACCGAGCCGTCCTCCACGCCGAACCGCTCGCGGGCGACGTCGGCGTCCTTGCACAGCAGGGCCACGGCCCGCGAACCCATGTGCTTCTCCTCGCACACGACGCGGGCCACCCCGTCGGCGGCGTACTGCGCGAACGCCTCCGCCGGGTGCTCCAGATAGCCCTCCTGCGCCGACGTGGCGGCCGGCGCCATCGTCGGCGGCAGGTACGGCACCAGGCGCGGGTCGACCGCGAACCGGCTCATGACCTCCAGCGCGGCCGCCGCGTTCTCCTCGCGCACGGTGACGCGGCCCGAGTGCCGGGTCTCCACGGTCCGGCGGCCGTGGACGTCGGCGAGGTCCAGGGGCCGGCCCTCGTGCCCGCCGGGCGCCTCGGACGCCAGCGGCCTGGCCGGCTCGTACCAGACCCGCTCCGCCGGTACGTCGACGAGTTCGCGCTCCGGCCAGCGCAGCGCGGTGAGCTTCCCGCCGAACACCGCGCCGGTGTCGAGGCAGATCGTGTTGTTGAGCCAGGTCGCCGTCGGCACCGGAGTGTGCCCGTAGACCACGGCCGCCCTGCCGCGGTAGTCCTCCGCCCACGGGTAACGCACGGGCAGCCCGAACTCGTCGGTCTCCCCGGTCGTGTCCCCGTACAGCGCGTGCGAGCGCACCCGGCCCGAGGTCCGTCCGTGGTACTTCTCGGGCAGCCCGGCGTGGCACACGACGAGGTTGCCGCCGTCGAGGACGTAGTGACTCACGAGGCCGTCGACGAACTGCCGCACCTCGTCCCGGAACTCCTCGCTCTCCCGGTCCAACTGCTCGACGGTCTCGGCGAGTCCGTGCGTGTGCTGCACCTTCCTGCCCTTGAGGTAGCGCCCCAGCTTGTTCTCGTGGTTGCCGGGCACGCACAGCGCCGTGCCGGACCGCACCATGCCCATGACGCGGCGCAGCACGCCCGGGGTGTCGGGCCCGCGGTCGACGAGGTCGCCGACGAACACGGCGGTGCGCCCCTCCGGGTGCACCCCGTCCTCGTAGCCCAACGCACCGAGCAGGGACTCCAGTTCGCTCGCGCAGCCGTGGATGTCGCCGATGATGTCGAACGGCCCGGTCAGGTGCGTGAGGTCGTTGAACCGCTTCTCGCGCACGACGCGCGCGCCCTGGACCTCCTCCACGCCCCGCAGGACGTGCACCTTGCGAAAGCCTTCGCGCTCCAAGTGCCGCAGGGAGCGGCGCAGTTCGCGGGTGTGGCGGGTGATGACGCGGCGCGGCATGTCGGCGCGGTCGGTGCGCGCCGCGTTCCGTGCGGCGCACACGTCCTCCGGCACGTCGAGCACGATCGCGATCGGCAGCACGTCGAACTTCCGCGCCAGTTCGATCAGCTGGCGGCGGCCGTCCTGCTGCACGTTCGTGGCGTCCACGACGGTCAGGCGTCCCGCGGCGAGCCGCTTGCCCGCGATGTAGTGCAGCACCTCGAAGGCGTCCCGGCTCGCGCCCTGGTCGTTCTCGTCGTCGGCCACCAGGCCGCGGCAGAAGTCGCTGGACAGGACCTCGGTGGGCTTGAAGTGGGCGTGCGCGAAGGTGGACTTGCCCGAGCCGGACGCGCCGACCAGGACGACGAGCGCGAGGTCGGTGACGGCCAGCGTCCGCCCGCTGCTGTCCCGCACGGTCTCCGTGGCGACGCTCATGCGGCCTCCACCTCCTTCTTCTTCTCGGCCGTCGTGGTCATGGTCGTGGTCGTGGTGTCCGGGTCGGTCAGGGTGAACACGGCCATCTGCGTGGGCGGCCCCACCTCGGGGTCGTCGGGCCCGACGGGCACGTACCGCACCTCGTAGCCGTGCCGTCCCGCCACGCGCCGCGCCCAGTCGCGGAACTCCGCGCGGCTCCACTCGAACCGGTGGTCGCCGTGCCGGGCATGTCCGACGGGCAGTGTCTCCCAGCGCACGTTGTACTCGACGTTCGGCGTGGTCACGAGGACCGTGCGGGGCCGCGCCGAGCCGAACACCGCGTACTCGAGCGCGGGCAGCCGCGGCAGGTCGAGGTGCTCGATGACCTCGCTCAGCACCGCCGCGTCGTATCCCTTGAGCCGCTTGTCGGTGTACGCGAGCGAACCCTGGAAGAGCCGCACGCGCGCCGCCTGCCGCTCGCCCAGCCGGTCCAGCTTGAGCCGCCGGGAGGCGATGGTGAGCGCGCGCACGGACACGTCGACGCCCACGATCTCGGTGAACCGCACGTCCTTAAGCAGCTCCTGCACCAACTGGCCCTGCCCGCAGCCGAGATCGAGCACCCGGGCCGCGCCGGCGCCGTGCAGCGCGGCGAGGATCGCCTCGCGCCGCCGCACGGCGAGCGCCACCGGCTTCTCCTCGGTGTCGTTGGCCTCGTCCACGGCGTTGTCGATCTCCTCGACGTCCGTGTCGTCGGCGTCCGCGAGCCGCACCAGCTCCAGCCGCTCCTGCGCCTGCCGGGTCAGCGACCAGCGCCGCGAGAGGTACCGGCTGGTGATCAGCTTCTGCTCGGGGTGCCCGGCCAGCCAGCCCTCGCCCGCGCGCAGCAGCTTGTCGACCTCGTCCGCGGAGACCCAGTAGTGCTTGGCGTCGTCCAGGACCGGCAGCAGCACGTACAGGTGCCGCAGCGCCTGCGCGAGCCGCAACTCGCCCTCCAGGACGAGCCGCACATAGCGCGAGGCCCCCCACTCGGGGAACTCCTCGTCCAGCGGCACCGGCTCGGCCCCGACCGTCCAGCCGAGCGGCTCGAACAGCTTCCGTACGAGGTCGGGCCCGCCCCGCGCGGGCAGCGCGGGCACCTCGACGCGCAGCGGCATGGCCTGCTCGGCGCGCTCGGGTCGGGCCTTGCAGACCCCGCGCAGCGCACTGGAGAAGACGCTGCTCAGGGCGACGGCGAGCAGGGACGACGCGGCGTAGGGCCGGTCGTTCACATACTGCGCGAGCGCCGCGTCCGGGGCGCCCCCGCGGCCCTTGCCCTTGCCGCGCCGGACCAGCGCCACCGGATCGATCTCCAGGAGCAGCGCAGCCGTGCAGCGCTCCGCGCTCGCCTCGGGGTAGAGGACGTGGGCGGTGCCGTAGGAGGTGGAGAACGCCTGCGCGTTCTCGGGATGCTTGTGCAGCAGGAACCCGAGGTCGGTCGCGGGGCGTTCCGGAGTGCCGGTGGTGCTGATCGTCAGAAACACAAGGCCGAGTCTCCCCCGCTGCCGGGGCCCTGGCCAGCGAGTTTCGCCGCGCCCGGCCGGGACCGACGGCCCGCTCTCCCGGGACGTCGGCCCCTGCCGCCGTGTACGGCGGTGCCCTACAGCTGCGACTGCACCTGCGAGGAGATCAGCTCCAGGTGGTCGAGGTCGTCGAGGTCGAGGACCTGGAGGTAGACGCGCTGCGAACCGATCGCCGCGTACCGGCCCAGCTTGTCGACCACCTCGGCCGGGGAACCCGCGAGCCCGTTGGCCTTCAGCTCCTCGACGTCCCGCCCGATCGCCTCGGCACGGCGCTTCACCTCGTCGTCGTCCCTGCCGACACACACCACGTGCGCGTTCGAGTACACGAGGTCGTCGCCCGCACGCCCGGCCTGCTCGGCCGCCGCCCGTACCCGGCCGAACTGCCGCTCGCTGTCCTCGATCGAGGCGAACGGGATGTTGAACTCGTCGGCGAACTGCGCGGCGAGCCGCGGCGTCCGCGTCGCCCCGTGGCCACCGATCAGCACCGGCACCTTGGCCTGCGCCGGCTTGGGCAGCGCCGGGGAGTCGGCGAGCTGGTAGTACGTGCCGTCGAAGTCGAACGTGGAGCCGACCTCGGTGGACCACAGTCCGGTGACGATCGCCAGCTGCTCCTCGAGCCGGGCGAACTTCTCCTTCGGGAACGGGATCCCGTACGCCTTGTGCTCCTCCTCGAACCAGCCCGCGCCCAGGCCCAGCTCGACCCGGCCGCCCGACATCTGGTCGACCTGTGCCACCTGGATCGCGAGCACACCGGGCAGCCGGAAGGTGCCCGCGGTCATCAGCGTGCCGAGCCTGATCCGCTTGGTCTCGCGGGCGAGCCCGGCGAGCGTGACCCAGGCGTCCGTGGGGCCCGGCAGCCCGTCGGACGAGCCCATGCGCAGGTAGTGGTCCGACCGGAAGAAGGCGTCGAAACCGAGGTCCTCGGTGGCCTTGGCAACGGTCAGCAACGTGTCGTAGGTGGCCCCTTGCTGGGGCTCCGTGAAGATTCGCAGATCCATGCCTCCATCCTGCACGCTCGAACGTGCGTCAACCCCACTGGTCCCGCCGGTCCCCCGCCCCCACGGTCGGGTGAAAATGCGTCAACGCGGCGTGCGGGGGCGGACCTCCCCAGTGACCCGGCGCGGCGCGTGATCGTTGGCTCGGGCGGTGCCGGACCGCCCGGCACCCGCGCCGGCGGTCGCTGCCGGGCGTCACTTGCGTCAACTGCCCCTCCCCTCGCGGGAAGGCAAGGGCCGAGGAGGCCGTCATGTCCCAGGAAGCCGTGCCCGAACAGGCCGTGCACGAGACCACCGTGCCGGAGCAGCAGGGGGCGCCGAAGGGCCTGCTGCAGCAGATGGAGGAGCTGATGGCGGCGCTCAACGCCGATCTGTCGCAGCTCGACGCCGACCTCCAACAGCCCCCGGGCACCGCGCGACCGCCCGCCGAGGACGTCTGACACCCGCAGCCCTCGCCGACGGGCCGCTGCGCTCCCCCACCCCGTGCCGGGAGCGCGCACCGGCGCACACACTGCCGCTCAGGCCGCCGAGTCCGAGCCCGGCTCCCTCTCCGGTCTGCGCAGCCGGCCGTCCCACTCCGGCAGCCGCCGCAGTATCTCCAGGACGCGGTCCCGGGACTCGTCCGCCGCGTCGATCGCTTCCATGCACTGCCAATAGGCCCCCTCCTCGAAGGACGCGCTCGCCACCGCGACGAGCGCGATGCCGACGTCGCCGAGCAGGACGCCGAGGCCGACCAACGCCTCGCGCACATCGCCCAGTTCGGTCAGCTGCGCCGCGCGTATGCCGCCGGCCCCCACGATCGGGACCGCCGAACCGCCGCTGCCGCGCGTCCCCGCCTCTGTCAGGGCGCGCGCCTCACCCCGTAACTCAGGCGGCCCCTGCATAGCGAGCCGACTGCCGATCGCCAGTGCCAGTGCTTGTGCCTGCCACGCCTCCCTCATGATGTCCGGCGCGTCCTGGCTCTGCGCCAGGGCCCGTCGGCCGACCCCGATGAGCCGCACCGCATCCATCCGCGTCCCCGTCCGTACCGCCTGAACTCCCTTGTCCACTACCCAGAGTGAGGGCCTGCGAGACGAAAAGCCAGAGGAAGCCCGAAATCTGTGGACACCAAGGCCGATGTGGATATCTCAATGACTCCGGAGAGTGACAATCGGCGATGCCGCGACCCCCGCGACGGCGGTTTCAGGCACCCGGGGCCGGAAAGCGGCTCTCGTTCCGGTCGATCTTCGCCGCGAGCGCGGCCAGCGCGTCGATCCCGAGCACCTCACACAGCTGCAGCAGGTACGCGAGGACGTCGGCCACCTCGTCCTCGACGCGGTGCGCCGACTCCGGGTCGTCCATCACCCGGGCCGCCTGCTCCGGGGTCAGCCACTGGAAGATCTCGACCAGTTCGGAGGCCTCGACGCTGAGCGCCATCGCGAGGTTCTTCGGGGTGTGGAAGGGCTCCCAGCGGCGGGAGGCGGCGAAGTGCGCGAGCCGGGTCTGCAGGGTCGCCACGTCGAGGGGCGTGGCGACCGTACCCGTAGTGCCGGCCATACCCGCGGTGCCGTCCATACCCGCAGTGCCGGTCGTACCCGCAGTGCCTGGAGCGCCCGTGGTGCCTCTGGCGCCCGTCCTATCGGTCGCGCCGCCCGCGCCCTCCGGCTCGGTCACCTCGGTCGCCTCAGTCATCTCGGGCGCATCGGTCGCATCGGTCGCATCGGTCGTGCCGGTCGTGCCGGTCGTGTCGTCGGTTCCGTCTGTCACGGCCCCAGGTCTACCACCGTCGCGCCGTGCGCCCGTGCCGCCTCGTCCGCGGGGCCTGCCTCGCCCACCGCCGCGACCAGCCGGATGTGCCCGCGGGCGCACATCCGGGCGGCCAGTGCGGTGAGTTCGGCGCTCTGGACGGGGTCGAGGCCCCGGTCGAGACCGTCCGCGAGGACCGTGAGGCTCTGGTACGCCGCGGGTACCTCGGCCGCCGCGTCCACCTCCAGGATGCCCGGCCCGGTGAGCAGCACGAGGGCGAGCGCCAGGTACCTCAACTCGCCGTCCCCGAGCCGCTCGACCGGGGTGCGCGGCCCGTCCCCGCGGTCGACGACGGCGCGTACGGCACCGTCCGGCGCCTGTTCGGCGAGGACATCGGCCACCGGTCCCGCGAGACCCGCCCGGGCCGCGGCGACGAAGAGGGCGTGGCGGTGGGCGCACTCGGTGCGGGTGCGGCGCAG